>JAOZMZ010000034.1 GCA_029934055.1 Kiritimatiellia bacterium | reverse complement strand
TGGCTCCACCAACACCGGCAAGCGACCTTCCCCCGCCGCCTCGATTTCTCCGCGGGCCTCCCGCAACTCCGGTGGAATGAAGGGCAGTCCCACCGCTCCAAAGACTTCTTCCTCGCGGCGGCCGCCGACATATTTTCCGCCCCTGAAAATACCGTACTCGTTTATCTTGAGACCTTTCTTCTGCCCCAGCCGCCGGACCGCGATGTTATGAGCCTTGCTCCCGGTAAAGTAATGCAGGGCCGCGCCGTAACTTCGTTCGCTCACCACCCGCAAATCCACCTGCAGCCCCGAACGCAGAATCACACTTGAACGCGTCGTACCGCGTGAAAGCACTTCAGCGACTTCGTCGTAGGCGACGAAACGTTCCATTACCGCACTACGCGCTGCGGAGACCACCAGAATATCAAGGTCTCCCACAGTCTCGCGTCCCCGGCGGTAGCTGCCGGCTGCACTGACCCTCTTGACGCCTTTGACTCCCTGCAGATATTCCAGCAAGGCGTTTACGTACGACATCGCCGTCGCCCGCAGGAAACGCCGTGAACTGTCGGCATGCGCGGCAATGGCTTGTATTATCTTTTCCTCGCTCTTCGCCCCGAACCCCGGCAGATCACGCACGCGGTGACCCTCACACGCCTCCTTGAGCTGAGCGAGATCGTCTATCTTCAGTTTCTCATGCAGAATCTTGACCCGTTTCGGCCCGAGCCCGGGTATCTTCAGCAAATCCAGGATGCCCCGCGGCAGACGTGCCCGCAACTCTTCGAGCAGACCCACCTTGCCGCTCTCGACCATTTCCACGATTTTGGCTGCGAGGTCGGCGCCTATACCCGGAATCGCGGTCAAGTCACCTCCGTCGGCACTCAGCCGCGCAATTTCACGGCCGGAATCGCGTATCGTCCGGGCCGCATTCCGATAGGCGCGGATCCTGAAAGGATTGGAGCCCAGAACCTCGAGCAGATCGGCGATTTCATCGAATACCGCGGCTATGTCCTCGTTGTGTAAGGGCATTTTCTACCCTCCTCGCTTTCCGCATTCCTCAATGAGTTGATGTCACCCCGCCCGCTTTCCTATCCCTTGACCACGATCAGCGGCTCGACCCGCGCCACCCTGCGCGCCAGACCCGCCCCCTCGGCCGCCGCAACCACCGCCTCGATTTCCTTGTACGCTCCGGGAGCCTCCTCCGCCACCCCGCGCATGGAACGACTGCGTACGATGATCCCACCTTCCCCAAGTCTGCGAACTATTTCCTCCCCGCGATAGGCCCGAGCCGCGCGGTTACGGCTCATAACCCGTCCCGCTCCGTGAATTGCCGAGCCGAAGGATTTTCCCATGGCCTGCTCCATTCCCGCCATGATGAAAGACGCGCTGCCCATGCTCCCCCCTACCAGCACCGGCTGCCCTACCGGTCGAAATACAGCCGGCAATCCGGGATGACCGGGTCCCCATGCCCGCGTGGCCCCCTTGCGGTGCACGAAAACTCTGCACCGACGTCCACCCACGTCGTGTTCCTCCTCCTTACAGGTGTTGTGCGAAACGTCATAAAGCAAATCCAAACGGCAGTCCGGGATTACCTCACGAATCGCCTTTTCCGCCAAATGCATCAGAATTTGGCGGTTGGCCAACGCACAGTTGATCCCCGCACGCATTGCCCCCAGATACCGCCGCCCGACATCGGATTTCAGCGGAGCACACGCCAACTCACGTTCCGGGAGACGGATACCGGCCCGCTGTGCCGCCAGGCTCATTTCCTTTAAGTAGTCACTGGCGATCTGGTGCCCCAGCCCGCGCGACCCGCAATGAATACTGACTACGATCCGCCCGCGCTCCAAGCCGTAGACTTGCGCGGCGGCACGGTCGTATATCTCCGCCACGACCTGTACCTCGAGATAATGATTCCCCGAGCCCAACGTTCCCATCTGATCACGCTGGCGTTGGCGTGCCCTCCCCGAGACATAATCCGGCTCCGCCCCCTCGATACACCCCCCGTCCTCGATTCGCTCAAGGTCCCCGGCATTGCCGTATCCGCGTTCGACCGCCCAACGGGCACCACCCGCCAAAACCTTTTCGATCTCGCGATCACTTAAACGAATACGGCCGCGGCTGCCCACCCCCGCCGGAATTCTCCGGAAAAGTGACTCCGCCAGTTTTTCCCTATATCTTTCGATTCCGGCCTGCGTCAAATCCGTCAATATCGTCCGCACGCCACACGAAATGTCAAAACCCACCCCGCCGGCGGAAACCACGCCCCCTTCTTCCGGATCAAACGCCGCCACTCCCCCGATCGGGAATCCGTAGCCCCAGTGCGCATCCGGCATTGCCATGGAAGCCTTCACGATGCCGGGCAACGCGGCAACGTTGGCTACCTGTTCGAGAACCTTCTCGTCCATTGCCTCGAGCAGTTCGGCGTCACCGAAGATCATTCCCGGCACGCGCATGTCGCCCTGGGCGGGAAGCACCCATTGCCATTCGTCCAAGCGTTGCAGCCGTCCTGTATCCATCAGCCGCCAGCCTCACCATGGATATGCTCCCACTCTACACATCCACGACACACTGCGCAATCCACCAGCCGTCTACCCGCCGTCGTACTTCCAGGCTCGCGAGTGTTGCCCCTTTCACCTCCACGATGGGCCGGTGTCGCGATTCGTCCAGAGCTTCGCCCCAGGCCTTCCCCTCCAACCGTGAACCCTTGATTTGCACCTCGAATTTCCCAAACAGCATTCTGCGCACATCCATTTCGTATATGATCGCATTGAGCCACTCCACCAGCAGCATCTCGAGTGACGCGGCTTCACATTCGATTATAACCTTCTGTACCGGATGTATACCCGCGGGCTCACAGATCACCGCCGTCATCGCCAGGGCGGCTTGCTCGAATGCCGACGCCGCCGTAGACCCGACGCCGCGCACGCCCGCATCGGCCCCATGCTGGAAATGTTCCCAGTACGCGCTTTTCACCACCGTCAACCCCATCGCGATCAAGGCCGCTGATCTTGACCGGCAGTGTTCGCCTCCGCTCCGGCCGCGGCGGATTTCTTCGGCTCGGACCCGCCGGCTGCGTCCCCTTGAACGGGAACCCTGCCGTATGAGATTTCCCCCTTTACATTGATCGCGGGCCGCTCCACCCCGGCGAGACGCAGCTTCCCCAGCTCTACATGGTCGGTGCGCGTCACATACGACCAGTTCAGCTTGGCTCCGTGTCCGCCCCGTGCGTCCACGGTATGTACCGCCACGCTGCCCCTGAGGACCAGTCCCTCGCGGGGTTCGACCCCCAGGAACGACCACGGCACCGCTGCTTCAATGGTGTATTCGGCCCGGCCGTTTCGATTCGTTGTCGCCGCCCGAACAACCGCTCCTTCCGGGACACATTTCTGAAACCAGGCGTATATGCGCCCAACGGTCGCCGTGCCCGCATAGCTCAAGCCGATCTGGTAATCCTTCGGGTTGCCCCACCAGAAACCGTCCCCGGCGGGATCGATGTAAACCTCAACACAGTCGCCCTTGTACATCTCTTCCGGCGGATAGCCGACCGCCAGTTCGTCATCCGCCACCCGAATGCCGAAATAAAGATAGTCCCGATCCCATCCCAGCCGACACCGGGCACCGAACGACTGCGGATAGAGCGGCTCGCCGAATTCCGCGTAGTCCGGAAACTGCAGCGAAATCAACCCCTGCTCTCCATTCCATTCTCCGGGGTCTCCATCGATACGCGGACTTTTCTCCAGGCGCGGCACATCCAGCCGCCGCACCCGCGGAGGATGCGGTATGTACCTGCCCAGTCCCGGCAAGGTGACCGAGACGTTCGTGCCGCCTTCGGGATTCGCCAGCTCCGCGATTTTTCGTATGCCGGCGGCCACCATCGGGTCCGCCGTAAACAGGCGCCGTACAATCCCGTCACCCATGTAATTCGCCAGCGAAAGGAAAAGCATCTCCTGATCAAGAATAAGGTAGTGCGGCGCGACGCGGCCGTTACGCCAGTTGACACTGTCACGAAATCCAAAGTCCATCTCCTCGCCGCCCTCCTCCTTCCACTTGCTGCGCACGCCCATCTTTTCGAATCGCCGCATATCCGCCAACACCTCCCGCGGAAAATCCTCCACCGCCAAGACCGCCGCATGCGGCGAAACGACTTCATTGCGCAGACTCCCCCATCCGAGATATCCCCCCTCCGGGTTCTCACACGAGGACCACCCCCATACCCCGCAACCCAATTCCGCCGCGCGGCGCAAGTTGGCGTAGGCCAGATTGGCCGCCGAGCGCCCGATGGTGGTGTTCCGTTCGGGAATGAAAATGCCGGGCAGATACTGCATGAAAAGCCCGCCGCCGTACCAACCTGGTTCGAAAAAGAAAGTGTGATACATCTTTACCATCTTGCGTGAAAGATTCTTCCAGGCATCCAGTGGAACCTTTCCCGAAACGATGCCCATGAAAACCGCCGCGCGGTTGTCCGAGGCCAGTAAATCCACATACCATCCCTTGCGCATTCGTCCGGACGCACTGTCCAACCCACCGCGCAGGAGCCCGCGGCGCTCGTCGTAAAAAGCACCCCAGTCCATTGCACCCAGTAGCCCATGACAACGCGCGTTCAACGAGGTGAACGCCTGCGCGGCCACCGTCAACCCCATCGCGAGGTTCGCACTGTCCACCAGCGAAACGGCCGTGTCGTTGGTCGCTTCGGTCAAATCGTCCACCCCCTGCCAGCAACGCCTGAACCCGTGATAGGTCTTCATCTTTTCGAGCGACGCGATCACGCGCTCGGCACGTTGCAGGGCATCCTCCGCGGAACAAAATCCCAGCTCGCGCGCCGCCGCCACACAGGCCAGATACAAACCGATATTGGTCATCGACGTTTTTCGCAGACGGCGACTGCTGTCGTACGGCAATCCTGTCTTGGCGCTCACGAAGTACGCCAGGCATCTCCAGGTGTCGCGCGCCAACTGCCGTAAGTACTCCATTCCGGCGGCATCGAGTCCGCGCGTATCTTCAAAACCAACCGCTGCCATGGCCCGCTGGACCTCTCCATTCTTCATGAACCAGCGCCACACGTTTCCATTGCACAGATTTTCCCCCATCAGGAGGGTCGCGCCCACGTCGATCCCGAGGTATCTGCCGGCACTCCAACCGGTCGCCGGATTGAATGCATCCACCGGGCCGTAGCGCCCCCAAACACGCTTGCGATACTTCCCGCACAAGGCATGCATCACCGGCAAACAGAGATCCGGCTCAAAGGCCAGCGAGCCGCCCGCCGCACAGGGGACCACCGTGCCGTCTATCGGATACTCCAGCGTCGGCGGCGGCCCCCCCCATATCATGTAGCCACGCGGACCGAGC
This sequence comes from Kiritimatiellia bacterium, assembly GCA_029934055.1. GTDB lineage: Bacteria > Verrucomicrobiota > Kiritimatiellia > B70-G9 > B70-G9 > JAOZMZ01. The sequence continues at coordinate 20,128 of JAOZMZ010000034.1, read as the reverse complement.
GAGGCACTCACTCCCCAGAGATCATCGGAATACCGCCACGCGGCTTCTTTCAGGGAGAGACAATACCGGCGGTGCGCCCGCGTCGCCAGGCGGCTGTTCAGGAAATAGTCCGCGTAGGCATCCCGGCGGCCGCGGAAATCAACCCAGCAGTGACTGTACTGGTGTTGGAATAGAGGCACCGCCTGAATGTAGGTCATCCCCTCATAGGTATACAGCGGGCGTTTCCAGGCATGCCATGCCTCCGCCGGAATGGCGTGCTTCCCCGCCCCGATCGCCAGCAGATACAAAAGCATGTGCTCGCTGTAGGCGTCCCAGTGTTCCTTCAGAAATCCGTCCCCCGGCCGCCATCCCATCGCCAAAGTCGACTTGCCGTCCAACATCCACTGCCAGTCCACGCGCTCATAAAGACGTTCCGCAAGTTCCGACACCTCGCTGTCTTCGAGACACGCCCGGGCCGTCAGTACCCCCGCCAGGCACAAGGCGGTGTCGATCGAGGAGATTTCGGAGTTCCACACTCTGCGGCCGCTGTGAATATCAACGAAATGGTAGAAGAAGCCGTGCACCGTCTCCACCCGTTCGAGCAGGTAACGAAGTGTCCGGCGGACTCGTTCCAGCACCTCCTCATGCTTCAGCCAGCCGTGTGCATCCGCTATGCATAATGCCGTAAGCCCGAACCCCACCGCCGCCACGCTGCACGGCGTATCATCCCGGCCCTCCCGCGGAACACTGTCTGGGACCAATCCCGTCTCGGCGTCCGCCTCGTTGATGAAATAATCCGCGGCGGCCCTCATCACTTCCACCAGGCAGGCATCGTCCCCCGTCGTCCCACTACGCAGGTCTTCGCTTTCGCATCCACTTGTCGATTCTGCAGAGAGCCCGGCCGGAAGCAGGAGCACCACCGCCGCCATTATGCCGATACGCACGGCCTCTTTCCTTGTCTCACGATCATGCCAAAGCGCTATCATCAACCGAACGTCCTTCCCGAACCTACGGAAGAGCATTGAGCGGCCGCTCCCACCCCGCTACTCCGAAAACTCGTTGAACATGAATGTTTGCTTCCCGATACCGCGCAATGTACTCGCGCGCTCCACTACTCTAGCCGGCAGCATGAACATGCCTGCCTCGTCGTCCCGGTGCTGCCGCGACAACATGCCCAACGCCAGGCGTGCGGCCGTTCGCCCGACTTCACGCAATTCCACGCGCACGCTGCTCAGTCCCGCGAATCGCGCGGTATCAATGTCATCAAATCCGATGATAGATACATCATCCGGTATCCGCCGGCCGGCCGCGACCAGTTCCTGGGCGGCACCGAGAGCCATCTCGTCGTTGGCCGCGAAGACGCCGTCAATATGTACGTCCGCTGATATGATTTCCCGTATCGCCCGCCGCCCGCCCTCACGGGCAAAAGCGCCGTCCACGATCAGCGCATCGTCTTCCGCCATTCCCAGTTCTTCCAGCGCATCGAGATAACCTTGCGCCCGTTCGGCGGCATCGTAGTTGCTTTCCGGACCACGTAGGTGAAGTATCCGCCGACATCCCCGCTCGTGGAGCAACCTTACGGCCGCTCTCGCTCCGCCGCGGTTGTCCGCCGCCACTCCCGGGACCGAAGGCGGAATCGCAGGCCCGGCCAGCCGAACTAGGGGCACGTTGTCTTCCATGAGATCACGAATGACCTTCTCGGAAACGGCCGTGGCCATGCAGACCACCGCGTCCGCTCGGCGCTGGCGGATCAGTTTTTCCACCGTCTTGGCCTCAGGACGGGTGCCACCGACGAAAACCACCAGAACGTGATAGCCCAGCCGCCCGGCCTCTTCATCCATTCCAGCCAGAATTTCCGGGTAGACTCCGCCGGTGATGTCCGGCAGAGCCACCGCAATGGTCTCGGTGCGGTTGGTCATCAGCGACTGCGCCACGAAGTTAGGCGCATACCCGAGCTTCTCGATTGCATCCAGAACCTTGCGGCGGGTCTTTTCGTTCACCAACGGACTGGCGTTGATAACACGCGAAACGGTGCTGCGAGAGACCCCGCAGTAACGACCTACATCTTCAAGTGTCAGCCCCATCTGCAAACGCTCCCAACAATCTTTTTCCCCTTGATTCACTAAAAACGATATGAAAATATCACCGGCCATGTCAAGCGGTTCAATCGGCCCACGACGGCAGCGGCGGCAGCGGCCACGGGGCCGTCGTACAACATCGCAATAGAGGATCAGACCATATGCCCAAGAATCGTCAGCAAAAGCCCGCAGGTGGACAAGTCCGCCTCCGCCAGCGTTTCTTCGTCTCCGGCAAGCGCCCGATGTTTCTGTACTCAGGCGAAATACATTACTTTCGCATACCTCCGCGTAGCTGGGAAAAGCACCTTGCAGCTCTGGTGGAAGCAGGATGCAATGCTGTTTCGACATACGTGCCGTGGTCCTGGCACCAGCCGAAACCGACTCTCATTGACTTCAGCGGTCGTACCCATCCCAGGCGCAATCTCATTCACTTTCTCGATCTGGCCGCCGAATACAACCTCTCGGTAACTCTCAAGCCCGGACCCTACGTAATGGCCGAGCTCACTGATCAGGGCATTCCCCCGTGGCTTACCGGATCCCATCCGGAAATCCTCGCACGCGGCGAAAATGGTTCCCCCTGGGGCGAAGCCTTTGTCAGCTTGTCACACCCCGTCTTCCGAAAAGCCGTCGCCCGTTGGCTCACGACGGTTTCACGCCGCATTGTGGTTCCCCGCCAGGCCCGCCGCCGTGGAGCGGTGATCATGATGCAGCTTTGCAATGAAGTCGGAATCTGCGGATGGCTCCGCGGTGGTGGTGACTATTCCCAAGCCTCACTCGATGCCTGGTTCGACTTCCTGCGTCACAAGTTTCCGTCTGTTGATATGCTAGCCGAACTTCTGGACCGTGAAATCGGCGATTTTCGCGATGTCGCTCCACCAAGAGGCGCCTGCACCACCCGTCGCGACTTCGTTCTGCAACGCCTTTGGCATGAGTTTCACCGTGCCGTGTACGCCGACCACGTGGTCTTCGTGCGGAACGTCTTCCGCCGCAATGGAGTCACCCTTCCTCTCTTCACCAACATCGGAGGTTGGGTCGAGGGCCGCGCCCATGATTTCCTGACCAACGTGACGCTCCTGCGTCGCGTTCCCGCCAAGGCTCCCGCAGTCTTTTTCGGCATTGATCATATCCCGGAATCAATCGGCCCGGCCAATGCCCATGACGGTATCGCCGCCACACGTTGCGTCGACGAGTTGCAATGCGGCCGCGGCCCACTCTATTCCGCCGAACTGCAATGCGGCAGCCGCGAGCATCCCGTCCAGCCGTATCCACGGGAGATGGCACTCTTTTACCGTCAATGTCTCGCCCACGGCTTGACCGCCATGAACCTCTACATGTTTTCGCAGGGTCGTAACGACCGCGGCCGCGGTACCGACGGCCCCCTTTTCTACTGGTATACCGCGCTCGACTACCGGGGCAGACCCAACGAGATCATGCCCGAATTGAAACTGCTGGGCCGGTGGCTGCACCATAACGGCGGACGCCTGGTACGCTCGACGATGAAACCCTCTGTGGCCGTTGCTTTCCAGCCTTACCTTTACGAGAACGAATTCATTCTTTCCCGCCTGCGTCGCGAAACCCTGTTGGACGCCGCCGCCCTGGGCATACGCGATCCGCGGGTGTTACGCGATGAAACTCTTTTCGATGGAGTGCTCCGTATTCTCACATTGCAGAACATTTCTTGGGAACTGGCGGATATCACCACGCGCACATCCGCACAACTCTCGCGCATCCCCGTCTTGATCGTCACCTCCCACGATATCATGCCCGCTGAAACACAACAGCGCCTTGCAGATTACGTCCGCAACGGCGGAACTCTTGTCATCTTCCCCGGCATACCACGCTATGATCTCGATTTTCGCCCCTGCCGCATACTCGCGGATGCGCTTGGGATCCAGGCCACACCACCACTGGCATCATCGCGCGTCTACATGCCGGGGGTCCAGGACGCCCCCGTGAACAGCCCGGTCATCGGACTCAAAGCACCCCACTCCCGGCAGCTCGCACGTACCGCTTCGGGAGACGCGGTAGGGCTCGAAATCAGGATTGGTCGTGGTCGCGTCCGTTTTTTCGGATTCGATTTCAGGTACACCAGCGAGGAACATCCCTCTCTGCTCTCCGCTATGATCGGAGATATTCCCCCCGCTGATCCTGACCTGCGTGTGGGTGGCGATATCTACGCCGCCGCCCGGCGATTGCAGGATGAATATTTCGTCTTCACCGGCAATTTTCACCGCGCCCCGCGTACTGCCGACTGCATCGTCCTCCGTCGTCGAGACGGCTCGACGCTCGATCTCGGCCCGCTTAGACTGCCCCCGCTGACCGGGTTGATTCTTCCTGTCGACCATCGCATAGGGCGCGGCGTGCGGCTTCTTTTCGCCCATGCGGAACTTCTCGAGTGCAAAGTCAACTCCCGGCGCAGACTCCAGCTCACACTTCAAGGGCCCGAAGAAGTCCCCGGTCGGGCGGTCTTCAGCCTGCGAGACAAGGTCGCTTCCATCAGGATTGACGGCCGCGGACTCTCCCCGAAACAACATGGCGGCCGCCTCGAGGTCTCTTATTCCCAGACGGGGCAGCCCCAAATCCTGGAAATTTCCTTCGCAAGTACGCGCTGACACGCTCCGCCGGTCATGACAACTTCGCTATGCCGCTACTCAGTATTTGCCAAGCCCCCTTCCCAGCGGCATACTACCCAGACCGAGTTGAGAGAGAGGGCCGGGTTCGGCTCCGGGATTTGAGCGCCGCCGGCTTTGAACCCGTCCTCCATACAGCAAGATATTCGAGGGCCCGTCCCCGGCAGAAGAATGAGCAGGCAAGAAACAACATCGGAAACGGAGATCGAAAATCTGATCCGGCAGTTTCTCCGACTGCTTGGTGAAGATCCCGACCGCGAGGGTCTGCGCGACACCCCTGCACGCGTCAGGGCTGCCTGGCGCTATCTTACACGCGGCTACGGCCGCGATCCGGTCGCAGAAGTCAACCACGCCATCTTTTCGGTCGATGCCAACCACATGATCATCGTCAAGGACATTGAGATTTACAGCCTCTGCGAACATCACCTGCTGCCCTTCTACGGGCGCTGCCACGTCGGCTATATCCCCAATGGAAGAGTCATGGGCGTCAGCAAGTTGGCACGCCTGGCCGATATCTATGCCCGCCGGCTTCAGATCCAGGAGCGCCTCACCAACCAAATCGCTCAAGCAGTCATGAACACCCTTAGCCCAAGCGGCGTCGGGGTAGTCATTGAAGCCCGTCACCTTTGTATGATGATGCGCGGCGTCGAAAAGCAGAACTCCGCCATGGTCACCTCCGCAATGCTCGGCAACTTCCGCAATTCAATCGCTACGCGGAACGAATTCCTGCAACTCATAGGACACCCGGCCATCACCTGAGACGCGGCTGGCCGGGATTTCTGAAAAAAATTCCCTTTTGGGGGTATGTTCCCTGTTGTAGGCTTCCAGTCTGGTCAGGTTTGGTTCGCAAGGAGCACCATGAACTTACACGCTCCCAGGATGCCGGTAGCGACGCTCGGCGCGGTCCTGCTTCTTCTATCCGCCGGATCTGGTTACACGGACGTGCATTCGTCCGGCGCCGCCATGCAGCCTACACAAATACAAAAGTACCTTAAGGTCACACAGCCCGGAATATTCATTCCCTTGCGCGATATCAAACGCACCTACCTGACCGGTGCACGGCTCCCCCTGTTTCAGGAAACATTTGATGACTACATCGTCAAGGTCGAGACGGTTGAGGAAGGGCCGCGTCTCTGCGCCTTTCCAAAGCGTAACCGCGAGGGCATTGGGACCGCTTGGGTGACGGACGAGAAATGGCTGATCTTCGGCCGTGCAACCACATCCTGTCCCGGGCGCTTCTATCTCTTCCGCGGCGAAATACTGCCGATCGTGGATGAAACACCGAGTGCATACTACGTGCGGATTACGCGTTACAAGCGTTCGATAATTCTTCCCCTCCCCAAAAACATGGAAGGCTTGGTTCTCTTCCACCGCAAGGCCCTCCCGACGCCTTCACTTTCCACTGCAGCAACGACCTCGGGAACATCTCGCGTGGCCGCCGCCCCTGCTCCCGCAGCCAAGAAACAACCACGCCCGCAGGCAGTCCGTATCGTTCACCATCGCATAATCGAGGCCAGCCCCCCGGGGGCCGGTGCAGGAGCTCCCACGGAGGAAACCGGAAGACGCAATCTGGTGATTATCGAGGAATCGGAGGACATACAACCTCCCCCATCACAACCGAGCTACCATCCTGCCTCGGCGACACGTCAAGAAGAGGCGGTACCTGATGAGATAACCCGCCTCGTGGAGGCCGTCACTCCATCCCCGCAGCCGCCCCCGCCGGCGGGTGTGGCGTCCTCCACCAAAAAGACGCATCCCAGCCCGGCTGCCGAGGGCCCTTCAACAACCATCACCCCCTCCAGCGTTGCTACCAATCCACCGGCTTCCCCGCCGCCCCCGAAAGCGCCCCCCTCGCCACAGTCGCAGAAGGAAACAACTCCTCCCAACGAACCTCAGGCTGCCGCACCAGAGAAGGCCGCGAGCACCGAGACTAAGGCCGTCGCTGCTGCAGCACCCCCTCCGGCGACACCTCCGGTTGCAACCACCGCACCGGCGACGTCGCCGCCGCCCGCGGCTCCGCATGCCGTACCTCAAGAAGCGGCTACCTCCCCGCCAAGTCCACCGGCGGGTCATTCCGGCATGGGACTGGCCCTGAAAATCATCCTCGTCGTTCTGGTAATCGAAGGATTCCTGATCGTCCGTCTTCAGAAACAAACCGCCCGTCTTCAGGCAACCTCCCAACAAGTGGAGAGTTTCTCCAGCATCGGCGAGTCCGTCACCAGCGACTATTTCCAGAATCTCGCCCGCGAAGGTGGGGACTTCTCGGGCACCCTGCATGATTTCTCCCTCAATGAGCTTCTCGAGTTCCTTCATTCGGCGGAAGAGACCGGGGTGCTGATGATCCGTAACAGCGAAGGCTCCATTCTCGGGCAGGTCTTCTTCCGTAAAGGAGAAATCGTCGACGCCTTCTACGCTGACCAGCGCGCCAAGGAAGCCCTGCTGGCCATGATCAGGGCAGACAACGATTCCTTTACCTTCAACCGCCGTGAGGTCGCCGCCAAGCGCCGCACGATTCGGCAGAAGACGATGGGCCTTCTCATGGAAGTCGCCAAGAATCTCGACGATAATCCCCCCGAAGATCCACCCTCTTCTTCTACACTCGGGTTGCCGCCGGAATAATCGCGCGGTCAACCACGACCTCAGCCCATATCTTCCCGCACGAAGCGGTGGGTTACGCCGGCTTCTCGCACATTCGTAACAGCCCCCGGCTTGGTTACACTTACCGTTGCTGCCTGAACGCGGCTGTCGCGGAAACACTCCTGTGCCACCCGCCTGGCCAGCGCCTCCACCAGCTTGAACTCACTCGCGGATGCCACCCTGGAAATGTTTTCGGCGAACACCCGGTAATCCACGGCCTGCTCCGGATCATCGTCCCGGGCCGCGCCGGTTCCATCATATTCGATTTCCACGTCAATGACCGTGACCGGGCGCATGGCCCGCTCCCGAGCCGTCAGCCCGATGGCACACTGTAACCGCATCCCTTTGAGAAAAATCTTCATAGCTGTTTCATAACCGAGGCATTTGAGAGCCGGAATCATCTCTGATTCCCGCAAGATGCTGCCCTCCGTCGACATACAGGATCTGGCCGGTTACAGACTGTGCACCCACGAGATACACCACCGCTTCCGCCACGTCTTCGGCTGTGACCCTGCGATCAAGCATTTGCCTGCCCGCGCGCTCGGAAACATCTCCGGAAGGCGGCAACACCGCCCCCGGCGCCACGGCATTCACCCGTATGCGCGGTGCCCATTCGACAGCTGCGATCCGTGTCCATTCCGCCAGCAGCTTCTTGCCGGCTGTATAGCCCACCGCCGCCGCGTCACCAAGCGCCACCCGGCTGTCGAGAATGTTCACCACTGCGCCCGTCCCCTCACAGTTCGCCGCGAATTCCTGCACAAGATATAGAGGTGCAAGCACGTTGATCCTCAGCCCTTCGAGGAATCGCCCTACGTCGAGTGAATCAATACGGTCTCGATGAAAAACGGCGGCGTTGTTCACCAGCAGATCTATCCCCCCCGCCATTTCCCGCACACGACTGACCAAGCTCCTGCAGGCACCCTCGTCGCCCAGGTCCGCCTCTATCACCCATGCCCGCACACCCAGACGCCCGAGCTCCGCGCGGAGCGCCTCTGCGGCGGAGCGGGATTCGCGGTAATGAACAACCACATCATACCCGGCGTGTGCAAGTCCCAGGCATATCGCCCGCCCAAGACGCACCGCGCCTCCCGTCACAAGCCCCGTCCTGCAAATATCACTGTGCAGGTGACTGTCGCCTTCACCCATATCAGCCTCACTGGTCTTTCTGCCCTCGATCACCCGATAATCAATGCTCGCAATCGTTCTAACAACATCTATACTTTCACAAGTGAAGGCAATATCCAATTATCGGGCATGAATCTTGCATACAGCATGATTTTGGCTCTCACACTGACGTCCACGACGTCAGCGCCCGGCGCCCGTGAATCCGCAACCCCGGCTGTGCCCCCCAGTGGAAATCAGGAGGGCCATTCTCAACTGGTCTACGTCATTCCGGTCCGCGGCATGATCGAGTCGGCCTTGATCTACGTGATTCGGCGCGGTGTCGCCGAAGCGAACGAGCAAAATGCCGCCGCGGTCATCTTCGTCATGGATACCCCCGGCGGTACGCTCGCCGCCGCCCAGGAAATCATCCGCACGATCTACGGCATACAGGTCCCCACCTATACCTTCGTCGAAAGAAACGCCTTTTCCGCAGGGGCCATCATAGCCATGGCTACAAAACACATCTACATGGCGCCCGGCAGCGTTATCGGCGATGCCATGCCAATCATGATGTCGCCCTTCGGCGGGGTGCAAGAGCCCTCCGAAGCGCTACAGGAAAAGATGGTCTCCGGCGTGGCCGCACTCATCCGTTCAGCCGCCGAACAAGGCGGCCACGATCCTGAACTGGCCGAAGCCATGGTGCGCCGTGAGATTGAATATCGCCTCGGTGATACGGTCATCTGCCCTACCGGACAGCTGCTCACCCTCACCGACAAGGAGGCTGTTCAGCCGGTCGGCCCCGACCAGCACCACCTCCTCTCGGAAGGCACGGTCAAAGATCTTGATGAACTTATTGAAACCATCGGCCTGTCGCAGGCCGATGTCATCGAACTGAAAGTCACCACTGCCGAAAGGATCGCCCGCTTTGTGGCCGCCCTGGCGCCCTTGTTTCTCATTGCCGGTCTCCTGGGGGTTTATATCGAAATCAAGACTCCCGGCTTCGGCTTGCCGGGATTACTCGGCATCTTTTCGTTGGCCGTCTTCTTCTGGGGCCATCACATCGCCGGTCTGGCAGGCATGGAGGATATCGTCGTCTTTCTGCTCGGCGTGGCACTGTTGCTGGTCGAAATCTTGTTGATCCCGGGATTCGGAGTCGCCGGCGCCCTCGGATTGCTTCTCATGTTCATGGGACTCCTCAGTGCTATGATCCGCCGTTATCCCGGTACTCCCTGGTACAGTCTGCCTTCCTGGCATGATGTCGAGCCCCCCCTGCGGACTCTGGCGATGAGCCTCGTCGGCACGGCTGCCGCCGCAGTCGCCCTGGCCCGTTTCCTGCCGAAGACATATCCCGTCCGGCGCCTCGTTCTCGCCCGTTCCGCCAGTCGCGCCGACGGTTTCACCGCCTCCTCCCTCGACGAAGACCTTGTCGGCCTCGAAGGTTCCACGGAAACCGCCTTGCGCCCCTCCGGCGCAGCACTTTTCGGCGACAGGCGCCTGGATGTGATTACCCGCGGCGAATTCGTCTCCCAAGGGTCCCGCGTCCGCATCATTGCAGTCGACGGGAATAGAATCGTTGTGGAACCGGTCGGAGAAACCGCGTATCATGATAAAGTCGATGAGGATTGAAGCATGAATAACTCGTGGCTCGTAGTCTTCATAATTCTGCTGCTCTCCGGACTGTTCCTGATCGGTGCGGAAATATTCGTCCCCGGAGGGGTCCTCGGTGCTATGGGGGGCATCAGCCTGGTGGCCTGCGTGGTCGTGGCCTTTCTGGTCTTCCCTCCCCAACTGGCATTTCTGGTAGCCTTGGGCATCGTCATTCTTATGGGACTTTGTCTCGTCCTGTGGATTCGCTTCTTTCCTCACACCCCTATAGGACGCAGTCTTACCCTCTCCCGTGATGCGCGCTCGTTCAAGGCCGATCGCCCGGACCTGAAGTATCTTCTCGATCAGGAAGGCGTGACTCTAACCGACTTGCATCCCTCCGGAATCGCCGAAATTCAAGGACAGCGGATAGACGTTGTCGCCGAAGGCGGCTGGATCACCAAGGATTCACCGGTGAAAGTCATAGACGTTGAAGGCAATCATGTGCTCGTCCGTGCGCTTGACCGGAAGGAGGAACAAGAATGAGCCGACGCGAGTTTTCCCGGCCGATCCATGGATCACCTCACCACGTGGCCATGACTCTTGCGCTCCTCCTTCTCGCCGTTTTCCCACGGCTGTCCGCGGCTCGTACCGATTTCATATATACCAATTCCTTCAAGCTTTCCGCCGCTACAGGGCGTACGGGCGAACTCTGGGTCGCCGCCGCTACCGCCGACCTTGACAGCCGGACGTCCGATGATTGCATTTGCCTGACTCAAACCACGCGGCTGGCGGGTGTCGTGCGCGGGAATTTTGTCTCGTTGTCCCAGGAAATCATTCTTACCGGCAGGGTGGAGCGCAATACCCGCCTGCTCTCCGCAAAAACAATTGCCTGCAACGGACTCATCGGTGGCAACTTGGCTGCTGCCGCCGCCGCCGGCGTGCATCTCCAGGCCAATTCCACCATCCGCGGCGACGCCCTGCTCCTCGGCAACAACGTCATTACCGAGGGCTCCATCGGCGGCCGCACATTCATCATGGCCCAAGCCGCGACGCTTGGTGGACGTTTCGCTGGTAACGTGCGCGTAGTTGCCGATGATATCGTCGTCATGCCCGGCACGACCGTTAACGGCAATCTCGTATATACCACCCAAGATGATAAACAGGTATTCCTGCCCACCAATGCCGTGGTCACCGGGCACCTCGTCAAGAAATCATTACCGCGGCGTCCTGCTGAGTCGTCCTCGGGAGGGATTCCCCTTGTCAGAAATTTGATCTTTCTCTGCGGCGCCTTCATTACCGGATTCATCTGGATCGCCGTTATGCCCGCCGTCGTCGGCCGCGTGGTTTATACTCTCTACCGCGCGCCGTGGTGGTCACTGGTCAGCGGTCTGGTCGCATTCGCTTTTCTGCCCATCGTCATCACGGTCTCAGCAGCGACAGTCGTCGGCATACCCTTCGCCGTCATGGTCCTTTCGACCTATGCCGTCAGCCTTTATCTCGGCAAGATAGCGGTCGCCCTTTTGCTCGGACTTCTGATTCTGCGCAGAAAAACATCTGTGCGCCTCGGCGCCAGACTGGCGGCCCTCGCCATCGGCTTGTTGCTGCTCTACGTCGCCGCCGCTTGGCCGCCGATCACCCTCATGGTCTGGATGGCCGCAACCGTCTACGGTATGGGGGCTATTTTGGTCGCCCTGGTTGTGCCCGGAGCACCACCCCGTCCGCCACTCAGCCAAAGTGAACATGGCACATCCCAGGCGCAACCTCCTTTCCCCGTATCAACAACCGAAGAATCAGAGAATAAGGAGGAGAAATAACATGATGACCCAATTCGTAACCATTCTGATGATCCTGCTGGCGATCGGTGTCCTTATCCTGATCGGGATCTTCTTCTACTTCCTCAAGGTGTGGGTGCGGGCCTGGATGTCCGGTGCCCGCGTGAGCCTCTTCAACCTCCTCGGTATGAAGCTGCGTCGCGTGCCCCCCACCCTTATCGTCGATGCCCGTATCCGCGCCGTTAAGGCCGGGCTCGACCTCGGCACCGATGCCCTCGAAGCTCACTATCTCGCCGGCGGCAACGTGATCAACGTCGTTCAGGCCCTCATCGCCGCCGACAAGGCCAATATCAAACTGACTTTCCAGCGCGCCGCCGCTATCGACCTCGCCGGGCGCGACGTCTATGAGGCCGTCCGTACCAGCGTCAATCCCAAGGTCATCGACTGTCCCGATCCATCCAAGGGCACGACCATGCTCGACGCCGTCGCCAAGGACGGTATCCGCCTGCTTGTCAAGGCCCGCGTCACCGTCCGCGCAAACCTTGAACGTCTCGTGGGCGGCGCTACCGAGGAAACCATTATCGCCCGCGTGGGCCAGGGTATCGTCAGTGCCATCGGCTCTTCCCAGACATACAAGGATGTTCTCGAGAACCCCGATGAAATCAGCCGCAAGGTTCTCGATAGCGGCTTGGACGCCCAGACCGCCTTCGAGATAGTCTCCATTGATATCGGCGATGTCAGCGTCGCCGGAGTAAGCGGTGCCCGCGAAGTCGCAAACGTCGGCGCGCTCCTGGAGACGGAACGGGCCGAGGCGGACAAGAAGCTGCGCCAGGCCGAGGCCGAGGGACGTCGCGCCATGGCCATTGCCGCAGAACAGGAGATGCGCGCACGGGTCCAGGAGATGCAGGCCAAGGTTATCGAGGCACAGGCACAGGTGCCCTTGGCCATAGCCGAGGCCTTCCGCAGCGGTCACCTCGGGGTCATGGACTTTTATCGCATGCAGAACATCCTCGCCGATACCGCCATGCGGGAGTCCCTCTCGCAAGGCGACGAGGAGCAGAAAAAGGATTCAAAAAACGAATAAACCCTGATCGCCGGGCGCGGCCGTCATCCCGCGGTCCGCGCCCGGCTTGAGGCTCATCATGAGTAATATGCCACTCATCAATGCCGGCTCAGCCGCAGAAGGGCTGTTTTGGACGGCGATAGTCATCTTCTGGATCATCGTTCAGATCCTTCAGGCGGTGGTCTCGCGGACAAAATCAGGCTCAAGATCCGCCACCCCCAAGTCCCCGGGTCCCCATCCCCATCCCCATGGTGGGCCTACTCCCGAAGATCTCCAGCACTTCCTCGAAAGCCTGGGGGTCCCCCTCGAGGAAGAAAGCCATCCAACCAGCCCCACCCCCCCTATCCCCGAGCCGCCTGTACCGCCCTCACGTCAGCCGTCAACCTTCCAAGCCTCTGGTAGCAAACGCCAGGCTTCTCCACGCCCGTCCCCGCCTGCCCCCGAGAAGCCTTCCGTAATGGCCCCGCTCCCCACTGTCCGCGCGCCGAGCAATCTCTTCACAATGCCACTGCCCAAAGAATCACTATCGCGCCTCGCGGAAATAAAGATCCCAATTTCCCCGGTCAAGACCATCCCCATGGGTCAAATCATGATCAGCCCCAACCGCATGGACCTGCACGACCCCCTCACATTCCGGCGCTCACTCGTTTCCCATATTATTCTCAGCCCGCCGGCAGCTATCCGCCCGCCCGAAGACGGGGCGTTCAGCTGGTAAGCATTTTCAGACTGTTTTACCACTCTTTACTGCTCCCTCCTGCCCAGATTCCCGCTCGTCTCATCATCTGACAATAGGATGTGTTGCATTAATTGTTGCAATATTGTACATTGCAACACCGAAAAGAAACACTCTGGAGATACAAAAAATGGGTAATGAATGGACACCATCCTTGCGCGATATTCTCGATACCATGCCCGACGGCCTCATGGCGCTGGACGGCGAATGCCGTATTACCCTCTGGAACAGAGCAATGGAGAACCTTACCGGATGGCGTACGCAGGAGGTCATCGGGAAGCCATGTACATTTCTCGAATGCCAATCCGCCTTCGGAGACCCCCTTCAGAACCACGACCCACACACGGAATGCCGCATGGCCCGTAATGAAAAAACCCTCGTGGAGCAGGTCGAGTGCACTATTCGCAATCGCAAGGGGGAGATAATCCCGGTGTTGAAAAACGCCCGCCTGATCCGCGACAACAGGGGGCGCATCGTCGGCATGGTCGAATCGCTCACCGATCTCCGATACCGCAAGAGGCTCGAAGACGAAATCGCCGCCTGGAAACGTTCCCTGGCTCCCGCGAAAGGAATCGGTCGCTTGGTTGGCCGCAGCCACGCCATGCAGGAAGTCTATGAGAGAATCCGCCTTGCTGCAAAATCCGATGCAACCGTGCTGATCCACGGTGATACTGGAACCGGAAAAGAACTGGCCGCAGACGCCATCCACGCGCTCAGCCAGCGCCGTAACGGACCTTTCGTGAAGGTGAACTGCTCCGCCCTGCCCGAAAGCCTTCTGGAAAGCGAGATCTTTGGTCATGTCCGCGGCGCCTTCACGGGCGCCGTCCAGGACAAAATCGGCCGCTTCGAGGCCGCCGACCACGGCACCATCTTCCTCGACGAAATCGGCGATATCAGCCCACTCATCCAGCTGAAATTACTCCGGGTGATCCAGGAACACGCATTCGAGCGGGTCGGTGAAAGCCTGCCGCGTCATACTGATGTGCGCGTGATCGCCGCCACCCACCGCAACCTTCGTGAACTCGTCCGCCAGGGCCTTTTCCGAGAAGATTTTTACTACCGCATAAAAGTCTTCGATATCAGGATGCCGTCGCTCCAAGAAAGACGTGAGGATATCCCCGTCCTCGCTGACAACTTCATCCAACGCTTCAACCGCCTGACCGGTCGCACGATCAAGGGAGTCTCCCCGGACGTTATGTATACGTTCATGAATTATCCCTGGCCCGGCAATGTCCGCGAACTCGAAAACACCATTGAGCACGCCTTCGTGACTTGTCAGGGTGATATTATTCAAATCCGCGATCTTCCCATTGAACTGCGCACATCAGACCCGGATGCAATCCCACACTCCCATCCGGCTACGGAGACCCCCGACCGAATATCCGCCCGCAAGAGAATTCCTGACCGCAACACGCTTCTCACACAACTGCACGCCGCAGGGTGGAACAAAACCGTTGTCGCCAGGCGTCTTGGAGTCGACCGCACCACTGTCTGGCGGGCAATGAAGCGTTGGAATATCCCACTGAATAGGCCCGAAAACAGTGAAACCGAGCCCTGAATGCCCCACTATCACCCAGTCCTCACAATCCCTGCCTTCGGCACCACTTGCAACGCATAAAGTATTTCTACGCAACGTTGCAGGCGTTGCGTTTGCCGTCTATTGCAATATCGGGCTTCCCCTCCGACCCCTCCCGTAACGATCCTCCATCATCGTAACTTGCTATAAATAAGCTAATTACGGCTTCGTGACTCGGCTCATGGGAAATATGGCACGGCGTCTGCTAACCAGAGCCGCTCCACAGTGAATCGCTGTTTTCGGCAGAAAGGATACTGAAAAAATGATGGCTCAACAAATAGAAGAAATCAAAGCTGGTGATTTCGACGCCAGTATTGCACGGGGTACGGTCCTGGTCGATTTCTGGGCCCCCTGGTGCGCCCCGTGTCTCATGCAGGCACCGATTCTTGAACAGGTCGCTCAGCGTATGTCCGACAAGGTGCGCGTGATGAAACTCAACGTGGAGGAAGACCCATCCGTGGCTGATCGTTATGGAATCTTCAGCATCCCGACCATGATCATATTCAAGGACGGCAAACCGCAACGACAGCTGGTGGGCCTGCATCCGACAGAAAACCTCATTGATGAAATAGAAAAAATAGCGCTGTAACTCGATGCACACGCCGGAAACATCAGAAATATCCCTCATGTGGAGGAAAGGTGACGGAACCCTGATTCATTCAGGGGGACGTCAGCCGATCCGAACGGCTGTCTCACCCGACAATGATGAGGGTCGCACCGGCTGGATTCCCGGAGACCTTTACTTGGCCGGCCTTGCCACCGAAATGCTTAAGGAAATTCTCGATGGTTGCGGGCGTCGCGCAATAGAAATTCATACGATACTCGCCAATATCATGGGTGCAACGTTGACGAAGAACGATAATGATAATATCCCGCAGGCGAAGATCGAAATAGCCGTCACCCTGGAAGACCCGTCACGAATACACGACTTCGAAGAGGCCGTCGCCGAGGCTCAAAAGAGCCACCACATGCTCGATGTGCTCCATTGTCCCGTAAAGGTACTTCTTCACGTCAATGAAACCCACCAGAAAGCGTAACTTGATTTGCCTGCAAATAGAGGTGTGAAAGTATGATACGTGTAAACAGCAGAACAGGAGGAAGGGAAAATGCCGTTGTTTGAATACAAGTGCGAAAAATGCGGTCATGCATTCGAATTTCTTGCCCGTTCATCGGAGGATGCGCCGCGCAAGTGCCCGCAGTGCGGATCAAGCAGCATTCAGCGGCAGTTCTCGACGTTCAGCGCAAGGGTGGATAATGCCGGCGGATCCTCTTGCAGCGATGGGAGTTGCTCGCTCGGCTCCTGCCCCACGGGCACTTGCCCTCTCAGCTGATTACGGGCGCAGCCGATGCAAATAGATACACACTGTTGTTCGGAGAAATTCCATGGATGAATCATTGCAGCGGATGAAACGTCTGGCATTGACCAACTTCAGCATCCGCCACCCGTGGCTCATACTGGCCGCGGCCGGCTTGGTCACGGTCTTTTTTGCGCTGCAGTTTCCCAAGGTCACCTTTGATAATGACCCCGAAAATATGCTGTCAAAGGACGAATTCGTCCGCGTCTTTCATCACCAGATAAAGAAAAAATACAAGCTCTACGACTTCGTGATCGTCGGGATTGTCAACGATAAGAACCCCGACGGCGTCTTCAACGTCGATACGCTTTCGAAAATCGATTTGCTCTCACATCAGTTGCTCAACCTGCGCCGGGGTCCCGACGGCCTTCCGCAGGTGGTGTCCGATGCCGCCGAAACCAACTGGATAACCGTCGACCTGCGGCCGGAAAGCACTTTCAAGCGTCTGGCGGCCATAGCCTTCCGTCATGATCCCAATGAGCTCTTCGACAAGGACGGGCGCAGCGCCGTAATCGGCCCCGAACTCATCAGCCCCAGTGTAGTTGACAATATCAAGCAGGCTGAACTCGGGTCCTTGAAGCTCGAGTACCTCATGGAACACGTGCCGCGCACGCGCAAAGAGGCCTTGGCGATCCGTGAGGATGCCATGAATAATCCCCTCTACAATGGAACCCTCGTTTCGGAAGACGGCCGAGCGCTCTGTATCTACATTCCCATCATAGCTAAGAAATACAGTTACAATGTTGCTACCCTGGTGCGGCGCCTGACCAGGGACTGGAAAGGAGAGGAACGGATCTTCATCACCGGTCTGCCCGTCGCCGAGGACACTTTCGGGGTCGAAATGTTGGTACAGATGGCGATCTCGGCTCCCCTGGCGCTGCTGATTCTCTTCCTTTTGATGTACGCCTTCTTCCGGCGCGTGGCTCTAATCGTCCCCCCCCTTCTGCTGGCGATCATCGCCGTGGTCTGGACGATGGGACTCCTCATCGGACTCGGATTCGATGTGCATATCATGAGCTCGATGATTCCCATCTTCATCATGCCCATAACGGTCTGCAATTCCATTCACGTGCTCAGTGAGTTCTTCGATTCCTATCACCGTTTCAACGACAAGGCCCAGACCATCCGGCACGTGGTCCGTGAACTGTATATGCCCATGCTTTATGCCACTACCACCACTATCGCGGGTTTTGCATCGCTGGCGACCACTCCCATTCCTCCGGTGCGCGTTTTCGGCCTTCACGTGGCATTCGGCGTCGCCGCCGGCTGGTTGATGACGATGACCTTCGTCCCCGCCTTCATCACCGTATTTATTTCCGACAAATCCCTTCATCGCCTATGCGCCGTCCCCGGCGACGAAGAAGCCTGTGAGATAAGACGCAGTATCCTGGAACGATTTCTGGCTTGGATCGGACAGGTGACCTACCGTCGCGCCCGCCTCATAGTGGGTGTGGCCATACTTATTCTCGGGTTCTCGGCCTACGGCATCAGTCTCATTCAGGTAAACGACAACCCGGTGAAGTGGTTCACCAAGAAACACCCACTGCGGATCGCCGACCGCGTCCTCAACAAGCACTTCGGCGGAACATATATGGCGTATCTCACCCTTTCGCCCGACCTCTCCTACATGCATACCTGTCACGACGAAGCCGCAATCCTGCGCGAGAAAGCACAGCAGCGTTTTGCAAAGGTGTTCCCGGATGCAACGCGTCGTTTCCTGGCCGGCGTGGACGACCTCTCCAAGAAACTCTGTAACGTGGAAACCTGCGACCCTCGTAAGTGCCTGGCGGAATTGGCCGAACTTGCCGGTAAACTCGACGAGGAAATCGGCTCCTCCTGGAACAATATCGCCGACACCATCAATTACCTCGATCCTGATGGGTTGACTTACACCTCGCTGGTGGCCGCCGTTCGTGCAGTCCCCGAAGCCAAGGACAAGGATAAGGAGATGCTTTTCCAGGAACTCTCCAAGGACCATGCCTTGGTGGGCGAAGAACTGATGAACAGGGCGCTTGAAATCTGTGACCGCTATACGTCGCTTTCCTTCCGCGATTTTGTCCTGGCGATGGATACCGAAATGACCGCGCCGGCGTTCAAGCGTCCGCAGGTGTTGCGCTATGTCGAAAAACTCCAGCAGTTCATGGCGTCCCTCGACGTCGTCGGCAAAACTTCCTCGGCCGTGGACGCCCTCAAGAAGGCCGCCTACGAGCTCAAATTCCGTGCACCCCCCGAGAACCTCTCCCGCGCCGAAAAGGCAGCCTGGGAGGCCCGTAACAACGCCAATTTCGCGGTACCCGACAGTGCGGCGGCTGTGGGCCAGGTCTTCATACAGCTCGAAGGCATGAAGAAAAAGGATGCACTTTTCCACATGGTTACCAAGGACTACCGGGAAGCCAACATATGGGTGCAGCTCAAAAGCGGCGACAACCGTGATATGACGAAGGTCGTCCAGGCCGTTGATGACTATTTCACCCGAAATCCTCCCCCCATCCCCATGCAACCCAAGTGGGCCGGCCTTACCTACCTCAACGTGGTCTGGCAGAAGAAAATGGTCACCGGCATGCTTTCATCGCTCGCCAGCAGCTACGTGGTCGTCTTTATCATGATGTTGGTCCTTTTCCGATCGGGACTCTACGGCGTTCTCTCGATGATACCGCTGTCCGTGACCATCGCTTTCATCTACGGCCTTATCGGATGGTTTGGTAAGGATTACGACATGCCCGTCGCCATCCTCTCGGCGATGACCCTCGGCCTGAGCGTCGACTTCGCTATCCACTTCCTCGAGCGTGGACGCGAGATGTACCGTCGCGTCGGTGAATGGCGCACCACCAACCAGCGTATGTTCGATGAACCCGCAAAGGCGATCAGCCGTAATGCAATCGTCATCGCGGTGGGATTCCTCCCTCTTCTCTTGGCACCTCTTGTACCCTACCGCACGGTCGGTCTGTTTCTGGCACTCATCATGTCGGCCTCCTGGCTGGCAACCCTGTTCATACTCCCGGCTCTCTCGCAGCTGTTGGAGAACAAACTTTTTGGCAAGATGAAACGCGGGGTCCCCCCGGACGACAACGCAGAACAACAAAGGAGCGAACAATGAGAATCCATATCTCTGCTACCCTGCTTGCGATAACCCTGCCGCTGGGTGCTTCAGCTGGAGCCGCAACACTAACCGCCGACCAGATTGTCAGCAACGCCAATGACGCGGCTTACTACGCGGCCCACGATGGGCGCGCCCATGTGGTAATGAAAATATCCGACGGACGTACGCGCGAATTCACGATCCTGCGCCTGAATACTACCGGCAAGGATCAGAAGTATTATGTCTACTTTAAACAGCCCGCCGATGTCCGCAAGATGGCCTATCTGGTTTGGAAACATGCCGGCGGCGACGACGACCGCTGGCTTTTTCTGCCGGCGCTCAACCTCGTCAAGCGGATCGCCCCCGGCGACAAGCGCACCAGCTTCGTCGGTTCGGATTTCTTGTACGAAGACGTCTCCGGGCGTGGCCTGGAAGAGGATACTCATGAACTCGTGAAAGAAACCGATACCCAGTACGTGATCAAGAATGTCCCCCGTGATCCCGCCTCAGTGGAATTTTCGTACTACGTCGTCTG
>JAOZMZ010000033.1 GCA_029934055.1 Kiritimatiellia bacterium | reverse complement strand
CAAGACGCTTGCCGATGGAATCGACACGAATACCCTGCGTGACCGATTCCTGATCAAGATAGATGATGTGGCCCAAGGGCGTGAGAACTACTGGTTTGAATGGGATGTGGATGCTTCCCATCATTCCCTTTGCTATGCGCTTCCGGATTTGTTCAACGGTGATTCCAATTTCCTCCATAACATTCTGGTATTACATACCAATGCGGGAGGAGGTGGTGTAACAATTCAGGCCAGTCGTTACACGAAGGCGCGCGCCGCCGAAAGTGGGCCGCTGGTGAATATCGTCAGCCCGCCTGAATACGACGCCGACGGCAAAGCCTACGAAATCGTTCTGCCGGATGTGGCATCGCCCGACCCGACGCAGCGCCAGTACACCATTCGTGTTGAAACCGACCTGTCAGCGGATGATGTCTGGATTGAATTCACCAACTGTGTAGGCTATACGCGCCCGTATGATGCGGTGACGACGGAAGTATCCGGGGCGGTGAACGTCGAAGCCGCCGCTCTAAGCGTTACCGGCATCGAAAAAGTTCTTACCGGAACCGTAAGCGTCAATTCCGGCGAGACGGCGGTCGCCGGCTCGGGGACGATATTTTCCAATGAACTCACCGCGGGCGATACGATCCGTATCTCTACCAATTTCATGGTGGTAACGCAGATAACCTCCCAGACGTCGTTGTACGTCGACACTCCTTATCCGGGCCCGTCGGTCACTAATGTTTCCGCTTGGCTCCAGCCGGCGTTCGACTCCCAACTCCAGGAGGGAGACACCATTCTGATTGATACCAACTTGGTTATAGTGGATGACATTGTCTCTGCGTCCAATCTGTTGCTTGAATCCGCATATCCCGGGCCAGCGGTAACGAACGGTGATATCTACCGTGTGAGCGGGAATCCGGTCACCGTTGGTGGCCGTCGTTACTGGAACTTTCTGTGGACGAACATTGATGAGGGGATTTATCGTTTCATCGCTCAAGTGGATACCAATGGGGTCACCAACACCATTGAAGCATCGGCGACCCGCAATGTTACAGTTGTTTTCCGTGAAGTGGTCAATAGTAACACCAACGATGCCGATGACGACGATGACGGACTCTATGACGGCAACGAATCCACGCCGACCAATCTGCCCGACAGCAATCCCGAAACCTGGGTCAACGGCGACGTTCATATCTATTACATTTATGGACGCACGGATCCGCTGATGCCGGATTCCGACGGCGACGGTCTGCCGGACGGTCTCGAACTCGGCTGGCGGACACCTGTGGACACCAATCAGACTGATACTTCCACGGATACGGACGGGGATGGATATCCGAACTTCATCAGCGACCTTGATCCTCCTTTCTACAACACGGTTCCGGATAACTCGGGCCTGCCCAACTATAATTTCTATGATTCCCGCACCAAACTGATAGACGGTTCGATGACCGATCCGAACAATGCCGACTCAGACTATGACGGTATTCCGGACGGCGTCGAAGACGCCAACCGTAATGGATGGGTGGACGGGGACGGTGATCCTCTCTATCCCGATCAGGATCCATCCACGCGCACCAACTGGCCGGATGGCGAGTGGGACAGTTCTTGGACCGAAACCGATCCGAACAATTCCGACACGGATGGTGACGGGGCAATTGATGGATATGGAGAAGACACCAATTTCAATGGCCACATTGAGGGAGACATCAATTTCAACCGCGTTTACGATGCCGGCGAGGCATGGAGCGAAACCGACCCTCTGAATCCGGACACCGACGGCGACGGTCTTCCGGACGGATGGGAATTCCAGTACGGTCTTGATCCTCTCGATGACGGGACCAACAGCCTGCGTACCGCAGCCGACGGCGACGGGAATCCGACCAATGGCGCGGCTGGCAATCCCGACGGGGATTACATAGTCCAGAACGGCGTGACTAACGAGTACATCAACATACTGGAGTACCAGAACGGGACAAACCCGCGTATTCCGGATACAAATGGAACACCAGTCGCCGGTTCGATCGTCATCGGACCCGGAGAGGAACTCGGCGTCCTTACCGGCACTACCAATTATCAGGAGTTTACTGATTGGACCTTCGCTGATTGTCTGGCCCTCGACGAGTATGAAGGCGATGGAAGCAATCATGAGGGCGGAGACGTGTACCAGGCATGGGATGGCTGGGATACGTCGCGCGACATCATTGCTTTCTACGCGCGCGACGGGGGGGATCCCGGCAGCGGCGGTGACGGCAAGTTCTATTTCCGACTGGATTTCTTCGATCTACAGGCTTACGCCGAAGAGGGGAATCTTGATGCTTATGTGATTATTGATATCGGTAATCCCGCCCAAGGGGAAATGAACCTTCCAGACGAAGTCGACACGATCACCAGTTGTCGATGGGAAGTCGTCGTTGCCGTCTACCAGTCGAGCCAGGGACGGGTCTATATAGATTTGGATCACACCAACAATACCACCACCTGGGGGCAGGACCTGAGTTCCTATGGTGTGATCTCACGCGACCAAAGCAGTGCGGACGGGTTCATTGATGCCTACTTCAATTCCGAGCTGGACTCGGTGGAATTCGCCATAAGCCGTCAGGCGCTTTTGGATGCCGGTTGGAGTGGGTTGAGCGCCACGGGGTTTAATTATCAGGTTTTCACCACAAAGGACGGCACCTGTAACAGCTGCAACGGAGGGAGCCCCGGAGCGGGGGATATTGGCGGCCGGAGTGACATTCGCGATGCGATCTATAACGATTTCATCGCCGAAGATTACTGGGTCGCGCAGTCGGGTCTCGACAGCATACTCAAGTATTGGATCCCGGCTTCATCCCATCCGGGACGGGCAAAATTTTCGGTACTCATCCACGGCAATCAGGCCGACCAGCCGGGCAGCGTTATTCAGGACCTGATCAACAATGGGCAGGGTGCCGGCTATTATCGCCCCCTGGACGTGCACGAGCTGTATGGGCTTCCGCTCAACCTGCACATCACGCCCACTCTGGCGGCGGCGATCCAGTGGGCACGTGTGGATACCAACGTGAGTCCTGCCTGGCGGGATGGTCCGGCCTTCAACGAACGTATCCGCGAT
Organism: Kiritimatiellia bacterium; assembly: GCA_029934055.1. GTDB lineage: Bacteria > Verrucomicrobiota > Kiritimatiellia > B70-G9 > B70-G9 > JAOZMZ01. The sequence goes on along the minus strand of JAOZMZ010000033.1, from coordinate 22,470 downwards.
CTCGTAGAGACCAATGTCATCTATTTGCTCGGAAGTACATTTTCCGACCATATCCTTCCGTACTTCACCGATGAATACAACGCTGACAATGTCGCTCTCGCGGAGGAGTTTCTGCATGAGTTCTATGATTTCACCCCCACGAGCAACACCGTTTTCTGGACACCGGAGCGAGTCGTCGATGACGACGTACTTTCAAAGATTCAGTCGCTTTCATACAATTATACCCTGATTGACCAGATGACCCACTTGTTCTGGTGGTTCGGCTGGAATACCGCTGTGGGTGAGGACGGGTACCGGATCAACCGCATCAATGGGATTGATTGCTTTGTCATCAACGACGGAGCATCGGATTTCAAATTCGAGAACAACGACCACGGACTTCCTCTTGCACTCCGGCGGCTGTTGAGTCGCAAGGCCCGTAGTTCCACCCAGGATCAGGTTGTTACGATCTTCAGCAATTGGGAAGATTTCGGCGATGGAGACAATGCCGACGCCTACGACGACAATATGCGCTGGATCGCCAACCATCCATGGATCAACGTCGTGGCTCTTGAGCAGATCACCGCTGGCCAAGTGGATACCACCGGCGACGACAGTGGTGACCCCTGGGGGTGGGATGACCATGGCACATCTACACGCAGCAAGATCGCACACGATTGGCTTCAGCATGCCACCGAGGAGAATTATGACAATTGGTATCTGGGATCGCAGTACGAGGAGGGCCTCGATACCAATTACTTTGAAGTTCGTCCGGGCGTGCAGGTTGCGGAGCCGTATGGGATGCTATATCATTCCGGAATCGTCACCGATGCCTGGGATGCCGTCAACGGCACCATCGATACCACCCTTCAGCGGCTGGCCCGCTGCGTGCTGCACGCTTCCACTTTCGAGACCGCATTTCACAACCAGACCAATGAGAATGGTTATGCCCGCTACAGTACCGGCGACTATATCTATGAGGATACCAACTACATGACTTTGGCGGACTTTGCGCGATTTTCTCAAGCGCAGACGCGTTTTGCCGCCGTCTATGATCGAGTCGATTCGTGGTGCTCCTATGCTGCGTCACTTACTTCCACGGTGACTTCCGCTGAAGATGTCGATCTCGACGGAGAAGACGAGTATCTGCTTTATAACGACCGTCTCTTTGCCGTGTTCGAACGTATCGGCGGGCGTCTTGTGTATGCTTGGACCAGGGATATTCTGGATGGCGGGGTTTACCAAGCTCTTGGCAATCCTGTGGCTTTTTCCGGGTCGGCGACCGAGGAAGAGGGGACCTACAATGTTGAGTCCAACGGAGATGTCGTTGCCTTTCGCACTTCCGGCCTGAAGGACTGGTGGGCGGTTCCCACGAATGCCGACGGCACCGCAGAATATGTCAATATGCTCTATGACTTCACGGATTTGACCAATGGTTGGCGTATCAGTTCCACAAACGGCGCCGTGATCAAGGAGGTGACTCTCCAACCGTCGGCTTGGCAGTTGGAAATCGGTTATCGGCTTGCAGGAGCACTCACCGGCGGAGTGCTCTACGTCCGCAACGGCTTTTCGCCCCACCTGTGGGACTTGCTTCTTCACGGGCAGGCCAACCTCGGGGACGAGGTGCATACCGACGGGGTGATGCAGTTGATCAATAATACTTATGAGGAGATCGTGACCGACTATCTCGGTTACCAGGACGCCGGGCATGATACTACCTTCAATACTGCCGCTCGGGATGACGACCCATCCAAGGGAGTCACCAATTACACGGTCAATATGCGCAATCAGGCCCAGACCCATCAGGTTGAAGTCTTCGGTACGAACACCTTTGCGTTCAGCATGGGATTCAAGGCTGAATTGACCGATTCCGATTCTGACGGCATGCCCAATACATATGAGGACCAGTATTCCTTCCTTGATCCTACGAATGCATCCGACGGACAGATGGATTATGATGGAGACGGTGTCGTCAACAGGGAGGAGTATGTTGCCAACACCGATCCGTCGCAGATATCGGATTTCCTCCATCTCAGCGATGAGCACATCTGTACGGGAATCGTGTTGCGTTTTCCGGCCAAGGTCCAACGGCGCTACTTTATTTGGTATGCCAACGATGATCTCGTCAGCCCGGCTTGGTCCAATGCGACGCTTTCGCCGATTTCCGTTGCGACCAACTGTACTTATGAGTGGACGGACGATGGTTCCTCCACCGAGCCGAATCCCGATGATCCGGCGCTCTCAATACGCTTCTACCGGATTGAGGTGACGCTGCCGCAATAGAGACATAATTGGTGGGGCGTTATCCAGTGTGGCCGGTGTGACTTTGGAGAGGGGCATCCCGTGTAAAGTCCATGGGGCGAGGAGGCGGTATCAGCCGAAACCGAGTTCATTAGACGGTCCGCCGCACGGAAGCGGGAATAAAGTGTTGGATAATCTCGATAGTTCCAAGGGGGGCAGGTTGGGAAGCGACCATACCGCCGTTGCGCCGGACTGCGCGTCGGACGGCAGGTGCGGCATTGGACGGACAGGCGCTGTGGAGACGGAGGGCCCCGTCGAGCATCGGGATGTCGTTGAGTTGGTCGCCGATGGCAAGGACGGAAGTCGGGGGTATCCGGGCATGCTGAAGGTATGCCCGGAGGGCGTTTCCCTTACCGAGGTAGTCCGGGAGGGCTGCCACCCAACCACCATTGCGGGTGACCCTACCGTGGGGGATGTTTGCCACGATGTGCCGCAATGCGGTGGCAAAGCGTGCGGGGAGGTCATATTCGTCGGCTAAAAGGAAGACGGTGGCCTCGTGTTTGAGGATGGTTTCGATCGGGCGATATGTTTTCTGGAGACGACCTAGTCGTGGCACAAGAACTCGCTGCAGTGCGCCGTGGAAGGCGGCGCGTTTCTTGTGGGCGATATCATTCCAAGGTCGAAGGCCACGATAGCCGCCAGCGTGGCCAATATAGACGAGGCTTTCCTCGGCGATCAAGGCGGAAGGCATATGGCGAAGTCCGGAGGCGCGGGAAGCTTTTAGGATGGCGAGCTGATCAAGGCGATTACGACCGCTGTTGGTACACCAGCGCACGTCAGGTGGAAGGGCGTTGAGAACGAGGACTATCTTCGGATCAATACGAGCCGGGGCTGGATCGTAGGTCATGATGGTACCATCCAAATCCAGACAGAGCATGTGGATGCGATTGGTATGGGTTTTTTTCATCGTGCAGGAGGATTTAGGTCTGGGCTAGCTTCGTCAAGCATTAGTGAGGGGAACGAGCTGTTGATTTGAGCCGTGAGGCCAAATGTGGGGTTGCGGTGATGGCGCACCTGAAACCTGCCGTACTCAGTCGGAGATCATCGGGCCAGCGTCGGCGTGCCCCCGCCCGGCAGCGGGCGGCCATGCTGTACCATCCTCCTCCTTTCAGAACGTGAGCTTGTCCGAAGACGGGTCCGGAGAATGAATATGGATTGCGTGCGGGGGTGGGGCTGTACCAGTCCCAGCACCATTCGGCGACATTACCGAGCATATCGTAAAGTCCCCATGGATTCGGTTCGCGTCCAGCGACCGGATGGGTACGTCCGCCGGAATTGGCGGCATACCAAGCCGCGCGCCAGAGGTTGGGCCCGCCGCCGCGGAGGCTGGTGAGGAGAGGGCCGGTATAAAGCGGTCCCGTGGTATTGGCGCGACAGGCGTATTCCCATTCCGCCTCTGTCGGGAGTCGATATCCGGGTCTTTCGAAATAACAGATCCATGCCAGAGATGTATGCTCCAAAGCCTGCGGCAGTTTTTCTTGCTGGCTGAGGCGGTTGCAAAAGAGTAGGGCCTCATTCCACAGAACAGACTCAACGGGGTGGCTTGATTCGGCGGCCCAGAGACTTGGATTCGTCCCCATCATTTGCTGGTATTGACCGACGGTGGTTTCCGTGACGGCGATGTAGAAAGGGCGTTGGATCAAGACTTCGCCGCGAGTCTCATCGCTGCGGCGGCCCGGTTCGTTGGGAGGAGAACCCATTCTAACTTTACCCGGCGGGATGATGCGGAAGACCATGCCGATGCTGTTTGTGAATTCGAGCGGGAACCCGTTTTGTTGTGCCCAAGTCGTCTGTTGTGGATCCTGTACTTCTGCGAGTGAGAGAATTATGGGACGCGCAAACCAGGCATGCATGCCGAGAAGACAGAGAAGAACGAAAAAGCCGGCGGCCGCCGTAAGCCGGGCGCGTTGCAAGCGGCGGCGGTAGAGGCGATGGTGGCGTGCCGCAAGCGCGATGATTTCCGGGGGAGGAGGGGAGGGTCGGCGGGATTTGGGCGGCGATGGGGCGCTGCGCCGAAGGGCCTCCTGCCGGGCGAGGAACTCGCGGTAGCGCTGTTCCTCCTTCGGTGGTATTCCCGGCCGTGTGCCCGTGACCATGAGCTGCTCCTAAGAGGACGATGTTCCAATGGTGTGTGAAAGCATGGCGCGCCCAAGCAGCACAATCAATCCATAAGATGTTTTTTCAGCCCAAAAGATTCGGGAATGTGGAGTATGGCGAAGCGCGGAAATAGTATGGACAGATGACGAGGATAATATAACATACAACGTTCTACAGTATTGAAGCTGAATATCAATAGACGTGGTGGGGTACCGAAGCGGCCAAACGGGGCAGACTGTAAATCTGTTGGCATTTGCCTTCGGAGGTTCGAATCCTCCCCCCACCACCAGTTGAGGCGATGAGAAGAGGGGAAAAATACTTTTTTCCAGTTTGGGGGTTTTGGTGTAAATAGGAATAGAGATAGTTTGGAAAGGCGGAGAAATGGCGCGGATTCTTATTGTTGACGATGATGAGCCGGTATTGATGACTTTGGACGTGCTTTTGCGCAGTGAGGGGCACGAGGTCAGGCCGGTGCGTGAGGCTTCGGAGGCCTTTGATGTCTTATGGTCGTCGCAGCCCTATGACTTGTTGATCACAGACTTACGGATGGCACCGGTCGACGGATTTGAATTGATAAGGGTGTCACGTGAGGTTCGCCCTGAGATGCCGATCCTGGTCGTCTCAGCATATCTCGATGATGGGACTGTGGAGAAGATCGAATCTTTGGGGTGTGCCGGTTATGTGCGCAAGCCTTTTACCGTTGAAGACATTCTGGGGGCATTGAGGAAGGTTCTCGCCAGCGGCGAGACGGGCGGTCCCTAGCGGTGCATCGACTGCGGGGACGTGGAGGGTTGTCGGTATGGCACGGATAATGATAGTGGACGATGATGAGGATGTCTTGGTGACGTTGAGAGTTCTGTTGAAGAACGAGGGACACAGCGTAATTCCGATTACCGAAGGGTTGGAGGCGATGGAGCGCCTTAATTCACTTGATCCGATAGACCTGATGTTGGTGGATCTTCGAATGGCGCCGGTGGATGGCCTTGAGCTAATCGAGCATGCGCGCAAGGCGCGGCCGAATCTTGGAATAATCGTTGTCTCAGCATATCTTGACGACGCGGCGGTGCAACGCATATTGGACATGGGTTGCACGGCCTATATCCGGAAGCCCTTTACGGCCGAAGATGTACTCGACAATGTGCGCGAAGTTCTTTTGGAGACAGGGGTTACGTCTTCAGATGAGTCTTGATCCGCAGCGAAGCGGACGCGTTGGCGGTATTCGGGCTGATATCTCGAGTAGTATAGCTGTGCCACTGGGGGAGGCATGTATTCCGGGAGCTAGCATACGGAATGACGCAAAGTCAGGGTAGACGTCCGGGGGGTCGTCGGCAGAGGACCGATCTGTTGACGGAAAAACTGCAGTCTTTGCCGGATCGCCCCGGTGTCTACATCATGCGGGACGTAGGCGGCCGTGTAATCTACGTCGGCAAGGCCTCTTCACTACGTCGGCGGGTTAGGTGGTATTTTCGGCCAAGTACTCTACGTACGGCGGAAGCCAAGTTGCGGGGACTGATAAGGAGTATTGCGGATTTGGAAGTTGTGATATGTCGTACTGATGCCGAGGCGACACTGACCGAGGGGCGTTTGATAAAGGAATACCGCCCGCGTTACAACGCATTTTTCAAGGATGATAAGCGCTTTTTGTTATTGAAAGTAAATCTTGCGGATACATATCCGCGCTTCAGGACTTGTCGCATACGGAAGGACGACGGAGCGCATTATTTCGGGCCTTATCCCTCTTCCGCAGCGGCACGCGCGGCGCTGGATTTCGTCGAAAAGAGATTTGGTCTAAGGCGGTGCCGCTCACGGATTCCGGGACCGGAAGATCACCGTCACTGTCTCGCCGACGTGGTGCGGTTTTGCAGCGCTCCCTGCTTAGGAAAGGTTTCTCCAGAGGACTATGCCGAGCGTGTGAGGGAGGCCTGTGCCTTCTTGAATGGAGAGCGGCCGGGCTACCTGCAGGAAATGCAAGATGCGATGGAACAGGCGGCTGCCGAACGAAATTATGAGCGGGCGGCGGTATTGCGAGATACTTTGCTCAGATTACGCCAAGCCGTGTCTGAACGTGTACGGAAAGTAACACCACCGGGGGTACGGAGTGCACGGGCACGAGAGGGAATAGTTGAACTGGGGCGAATACTGGGATTGAAGTGCTCCCCAAAATTGGTGGAAGCATTTGATATTTCTAATATTTCCGGGACATTGGCGGTCGGCAGCATGGTGTGCGCTTTGGACGGCAGACCACGGCCAAATCGTTACCGGATGTTCAGAATACGCACGGTCAAAAGTGCTGATGATCCTGCGATGATGGCAGAGGTGATTACGCGGCGTTACCGGCGTCTTATAGCGGAAGGTGGACACTTCCCCGATTTGGTATTGGTCGATGGCGGCATAACGCAGTTACGGGCGGCGCGACGTGCCTTGGATGGGCTGGGTCTGATGAAGATCCCTGTTGTGGGATTGGCAAAGCGTTATGAGGAACTGTATTTGGATAGCCGCGGTAACCGGCCCCTTCGTCTGGCGCGGAATTCGGCCGCATTAGCCGTGCTTCAGCAAATTCGGGATGAGGCCCATCGTTTTGCTTTGACATATCACAGGCGTTTGCGCCGCCGCCGCATCCGCGAGTCGGTACTGGATGAGATCGAAGGAATTGGTCCGCGGCGCAAAGAAGCACTCCTGCGTCATTTCGGATCGCTGACCAGGTTGCGGGCGGCGGGGATGCAAGATATTGCCGCTATTCCGGGATTTGGCCCCCACTTGGGCAGGGTCGTGTGGGAGGCATTATCACATTCATTCCGTCGTGAGAAATAGCAGTCGGTGCGGCAGTCTTACTAATTGGGACGTGTCCGGAAGAGTTTTCTTGCCGGGTGTAGAGTTATTCAAGGTCTTCTCCGGCACGGATGAGACGCGCGCTGTTGAAGACAACAGCCAGGGACCCTGAAACGTTCAAGATTGCGGCGGGAACCGGCCCCAATAGCCCCGTACCTGACAGGATGAGTCCGCCGAGAATAAATATCAGTCCGATTCCCAGGTTCTGATAGACTACACGCCGGGAGGCTTGGGAGAGTTCGATCAAGAAAGGTACGCGTCGGAGATCGTTATTCATCAGTGCCACAGAAGCGCTGTGTATGGCGACGTCACTGCCGGCGGCCCCCATGGCGATGCCAATATCGCCGGCGGCGAGTGCGGGGGCATCATTGACGCCATCACCGATTACGGCGACGGCATAGCCATCCTTCCTCACTGATTCTACGAATTCCACCTTCTCTTTAGGCAGACAGTCGGACCGAATTTCTGTACAGTCGAGCTCGGCAGCAACGCGGCGTGCAACTGCGCTGCGGTCGCCGGTCATAATGGCGATACGAGCAGCCCCAATTTCTCGGAGGCGGTCAAATGTTTCTCGCGCCCCGGGACGGATTTGGTCTTCCATCCCGATCCATCCCATATACCTGCCGCCCCGGGCGACGAATACGATGCTGTATCCTTCTGCATCTTCGAAGACTGGGGGGGCGATCTTTTCGAGTGAAACACCTTTTGACCGGAGCCAGTCGTGGCGACCGCAGAGGATATCTTCCCCATTCAGAGAAGCGATGACGCCACGCCCGGCTTCTTCGCGGAATTGAGACGGCCGGGGAAATTGAAGATCGGCCTTATTGGCGGCGGCGACAATTGCTTCGGCGACGGGATGCCGGCTGAATTGTTCAACGGCTGCCGCAGCGATGAGGAGCTGTGACTCCGTGATGCCATCAGCGGGTGCAAGTCGGGCGACTCCTAGGGTTCCGGTAGTGATTGTTCCTGTCTTGTCGAATATGAACGCGCGGACACGGGCTGCGATTTCAAGCAGGGCGACTTCTTTGAGAAGCACTCCCAGACGGGCGGCTGATGAGAGCGCTGCAACCATTGCCGTCGGCGTGGCAAGCACCAGAGCGCTCGGACAGGCGATTACGAGCATTGCGATGACGCGATTCCATTCGCGGCTGAAGAAAAGGACCAAAGCGGCGATCATGAGTATGACCGGCGTATAGTAACCGGCATAGCGGTCGGTGATGCGAGTAATGGGCAGGCGCGACTTTTCCGCGGAGAGAATGAGTTCACGAACGCGGCCGAGGGTGGTATCGTCCCCGACACGGACAACTTCCATTTCAATCGCCCCGGTAAGATTGTGAGTGCCGGCGAAGATGTCGTCGCCGGGGGCGCGGTCATGTGGGAGTGACTCGCCGGTGATGGTGGATTCATCAAGGGTGGTGTTGCCTTTGGTTATGCGGCCATCGGCGGGGACGCGTTCGCCGGGAAGGATACGAATACGGTCACCCGGTCTCAGAGATGTGGCGGGCACTTCTTCTTGGCCGCCGGAAGGCAGAAGACGCCTGGCGGTTGTCGGACTTAACTTGACCAGACTTTCTATTGAGGCATGGGCCCCCTCGGCCGTACGACTTTCGACAACGATGGAGATGAGCATAAAAAAGGCGATGATGCCTGCGGTACGGAAATCTCCCAATGCCATTGCCGCGAGAACTGCGAGGGCGACCAATTCATTCATCCGCAACCGTTTGCGGACAATATCCTCAACCGCGGTGACGATGATGGGCACGGCCAGAAGGAGAGCACCAAGGGCAGCGCTTATCTCGGCTGCCAGTGGGTTGTCCGCGTACAGGAAGCGGGCTGCGAAAGAATTCACGAGTAGTGCGGCGCCGACCAGCACGATGGTCAGCAGAGCACCGGGCGGTGGCGCATGGGATGAGTTTTTTTGATTATGTGGGTTGTTCTCAGAGTGCATCGTCATGGGAGATCCTCGCGAGCTTGATGGGTATCGGCCGATGTTTCCTGAGACGGCGGGGATGCCTGCCCGATAATAATTCGAAGTTGACGCCTGCCAGCGGGGGTTGGTTCGATAACATACTTTTCGTCGGCGGAATTGATCGCCCGCCGGACCGCATCCTGCCATAGCGTACGCGCCGTAATAGAGGGATGGGCGCGGTATTTCGTAAGCACCTTGCTGAAATAGTCAGCATCGGCGTGAGTACGGCTGACGATATCACGGCGGTAAGCGCGCCCCTCCGCAATAATACGGGCGGCGCGGCCGTGGGCATCGTTTACGGTGCGGTCAGCATATGCCTGGGCGCGGCTGATGATCTGACTGCGCTCCTGTCCGGCCTCCACGACGGCATCGAAGGCTTTCTTCACTTGGCGCGGCGGTAGAGCCGCAGAGAGATCCACGCGCTGAATACTGACGCCGAGCTGAAGCTGATTACAGCGACGTTGTAGTTCGGCGGTTACCGCCGCGCGGCAGGCCTCCCGTCCCGTACGCAGTGCGGCGTCTATCGGAGTGATGAGGGCTACTTTAAGAACAGCGTGTTCGAGTTCGTTGCTGAGCACCCCCTGTGGATCGCGAAAGGCGAAGACATAGCGGTATGGATCGGAAATGGTGTAACGCAGCGCCCAGCGCGAATGAAAGATTCCCGCATCTCCACTAATACAGTAGCCGTCGTGGAGTGGGTTCAGGGTTGCAGGTATTGAGGAGGCGTTGTTGCCGGTATGGGATTCGGCATACCAGAAGCCGGTGGAATTGATGGTTTGGACGCGTTCCGCGGGAACACGGATGACTTGGCCTATGGGTGGCGGCGGAGACCAGTGAAATCCCGGGCCAAGGGAACGGGTAGCACCGGTTGTATGCAAGCGGCCGAAGATGAGTATGAAAGCGCGTTCGTGCTGATGGACGATGACGATGCCGGAGAAAATATAGAGGACGGCAATCAGAGCCATCGCCGCCCGCAGGATGTTGAAACTCACATGGAGCGCGTCGGCAAGCGCATGGTATGCTGGTCCGCCGGGTTGGGGGGTGGTGTTCACGGCCGCACTTCTCCGTTGGTTGCTGAACGGGGCAGAGCTGTATTACTTCGCAGGAGGTCGTAAGGGGGGGTATCCGGGCCAAGGATGACTGTGGCCCGGTTTGTAAGGGTTTCTTCGAGAACTTCGAGTTTGCGAAGGAACATGGCCAATTCCGGATCTTGGGCGAAAGTCCGATAATATTCAGCCGCCTCGGCATCGCCTTCTGCACGGATACGTTTTGCGTCGGCCTCTGCATGGGCCAGGATTTGGTCGCGACGACTGTCGGCTTCGGCCCGAATGCGCGTGGCTTCGGCTGCCCCCTCAGCACGGTAGTGTTCGGCGATAGTTTCACGTTCCGCGCGCATGCGTTCGAAGACCTTGCGGGTAATGCTTTCCGGCAGGAGTAGTCTGCGGATACCGATGAACGAGACTTCAATACCGTATCTGGTCTTAGCCGGTTGACCAACAGCGGCGAGGATTTCTTGTTCGATGCGGTCGAACTTAAGCTTTTTGCGGTCTGTATTTACGAGGCTTGAGAAGGGATACCGGCCAATGACGGCGTTCTTATAGTTTGCCAGGAGGGTATTGAGGCTGTGTTCGGCCTCGCTGCGTGTACCGACGCGTTCGAGAAAACGCATGGCGTCGGCGATTCGCCAGCCGGCGTAGAGAGTCACAATTATCGACTTACCGTCGCTGGTGAGACTTTGTTCGAGGGGGCCCTCGAAGGTTTGAATACGGCCATCGAAACGGTAAACCTTTTGGATAGGCCAAGGCCAGCGGACATATAGGCCGGCATGGTTGATTGCGCGTACGGGTCTGCCGAAAGTTGTCAGTACGATGATTTCGCCTTCGTGGACCGTAAAGAGCACGGCGGTTAGAATGAAGATCAAAGCCACGAGTACGCCGAGGACCGGCAGCCAGAAATTTCTCTTCATTTTTCTTTCTCCTCTCCGGTCGCTGCTTGCCAGAAGTTTAGCAGGTCCGGTCGTGTTTTTTGCTGAAGGTTGAATTGGAGAACTTCATCACCGGCATCTACGGTGATGATATATTTTCGCGCCGACACCAGTGCGCGGCGCAGTGTCCGCAGGTAGAGATCGGTTTTGAAAACTTGCGGGGCACGGCGATAGGCCTTCAGCCGCTGGCGGAAGCGGTATGTTTCGGCTTCCGCGAGCAATGCTCGGCGAACGCGGTAGGCCTGTGCGCGTTGACGGCGGGCACCGGCAGCGGCTTCCGCCCGCGGCAGAATATGGTTCGTATAAGAACAGGCTGTGAGGATGAGGGCTTCTCTTTCTTCCAGTGCGCCAATGACATCCTCGAAAGACGGGACTACGGCCGTGGGCGGATGGAGCCCATATATGCCCACAAATGTGATTTCAATCCCTAGGCCGCGTTGGTCGCTCAACTGCTGAATCATTGCATGGAGTTGGCGAATTGTTTCCTGCTGTCCGGAGCCGAGCATCTCGGTTAGACCGCGAGCTACTGCCAGACGGGTCAGGCAGTGGCAGGATATGTCTTTCAGCAGGCGTATCGGTTCGGCGTTGTTGTAAGCGAACTGGAAAACATTCGTGATGTGAAATTCCACGGGAACATTCAGAGCGAGCAGATTTACCGGGACTGCGCCGGAGAGATCGGCCGATGCGGTGTCGGGATTGTTAGAGGATGTGGGGGCGCTGCGGCTGGCGACCAAGAAAAGATCTTGGCGGGCATGATGTGGTATGGCCCAGATTACATTATGGACGCCGTGATGTGTTTTCCCTCCGGTAATACCGATGTTGATTGTCTGTACCCGGCGGGCGGGGAACCGGCGAACGGTTTCGAACGGCCAGGGAAGTTTGAGGTGGAAGCCCGGCTGCAGGCGGGCTCGGTCGGCATTTGACACGGGTTGTCCGAAATGTTCTAGGATTCCTTCCTGCCAGGGGGCGATGAATACACACGTTGACAGTCCGTAAAGCATAAGCAACTGCAGTACCACCAGCGGAGCCATGGCTACCTGCATAAAGCGATAGAACCATGTTTGGGATATGTGGTAGCCGAACTGATAGTCCAGGATTTCCGCGATATTGTGGGTCCAGGCGCTCGGATCAGCGATGAGCGCCGCCAGGCGGCTTTCATATGGATTGCTCGTTTGCCGCCTGCGGCGTGGACGGTAAAATTGCAGCACAGAGAGTAGGAGGAGTTCAGCCGAAAGAACAAGAAAGAGCCAACGCAATATGTTTGCAGTCAGCAGGTCAGCACGCGGGAAGCCTTGGGCGGAGCCGACAGCGGCTACGGCGCCCAACAATGCGGCGTACCCGGCTATGACGAGATAGACACCGGGCGTATGCAGCGGTTGAAGGTCGGCTTCACGAGAATAACCAATCGTGAAGCGTCCGAGGATAAATAAGACAAATGCCGCTCCGGCGAGGAAGGCAGCGGATGCGAGTTGGTGGAGATTCATCTCCGGGAGAAACATTTTTTCTAAGGCATGCATCCGCCAGGCTGCTAGGATGAGCAGGAATGAAAGCGCTGGCGCGACGAGAGGCACAACAAAGCGTTCGAACTGGGTGCGCGCACGTGCGGCGCTGAACGGCTCAAGCTCTGCGTCCGATTGGGTAAACATCGAAGAACCGGCATGTTCGAGACGTGCAAGTGCTTCTTGACGGCGTTCCTCATCTTCCAGGCGCATCAATTTTAGGCGGAAATAGGCCAACAGACCCGTTACCAGAGCAGGCACCAACGCAAACCCGAAGGCGGCTGTGCAGAGGAGGTGCGAATAGCCGTTCAATGCGGCGGCTAGGACCATGCCAGCTGCGGCCGCCACCACGGCCAGACGAGTTGAGTTTTCCTTAATGTCATTCATCGTGACGAAATTTCTTTTCCACGGAAAAGGAGAATACCCACCAAGAGTACGCCCGCCAAGTAGAACAAGGCGTACGCGGCGACGGTTGCAGAGTAAGACAATGGTATCGAGCCGCGGTGTGAAAGCGCATCTGCGGTCCAGAAAAGCTGCCAGTTCGGGATTACGGCGTAGAGTGCTGCTGCCGCAAGATTCTGCTCGGCGAACCGGCCGAAAGCGTAGTCGGAAATCAGCCCGACGATGAGAAGTAGGCTGAGGAGAACCGTTATGGGTGCAGTATCGAGTCGGGTTGCGAGAGTGACGGCGGTTCCGGAAAGGACCAAGACGGCCAGTCCAGCAAGCATTCCGGCCGGAAATACGTTCCACGGAAGGTTGTGTATCGAGGGGGCCAGTCTTTGGGTGGGACCAATCATTGAGGCGACGACTGTGGCGATTAGGATGCCAATGAACATGAGCATAACGGTATCTGAAACGAACGGACGACGGAGAAAATAGTTCTTTACGGCACCGGCCAAGAGAGAAGCCGGTACGACTGCTAGTAGTGGTGCGGCTGCCCACCAGTCCACTTCAAAGAAACCAAGTGCCGCCCGTGAGGCGATAATGTCGGCTAGGGTTGCAGCCAGCGAGAACAGAGCCATGACCACCACTACCGCTGCGAAGCGCGAGAGGAAAAAAAGCGGCCTGCCGACGGGCTTACAGAGGATGATTTCGCCGGTTGCACGTGATATTTCTTTGCGTAATGAGGTTCCGGCTGCGTAGGCCCCCAGGAGCATTCCTATAACCAAGTGAATGGAGAGTGCGCTATCACGTACAAGCTTGCTTTCTTCTCCCAATGTGAGGATCGGCATGAAAGGCAGCAACGCCGTTCCCACAAGACAAGTAGCGATCAAGAGGAGTGTGATCGGACGGCGGACTATTTCGAGTGCACTGGTCAAGGCCAGCGTAAGGAAAATACGAATTTTCATTTCCTGCAATCTTCTAGTGGCACCATAAACAGAGAAACCGACATCCGGTTATTACAACAAGTATGTTGCATTACGGTCGTGAGACAAGGAAGGTTTTGATAACTTTCATCGTTGGCATGCCGCGGCTCTGTGGGAAAACTGAGCGTCAAAGGAGAGTCCTGGGGCTGAGCCTCAATTCAGAAGATGCTCGACGCGCTCAAGTAGTTGCCGGATCTCGAAAGGCTTGGATATGAAATCATCTGCACCCGTTCTCTTACGCCAGTATTCGTCGGGTTTCTGGGACATTTCCGTAAGGCAGGTCAACATGAGTATGGGGACATGTTTCGTCTTGGGGCTCTCCTTGAGACTTTCGCATATATCGAGTCCATTCTTGCCCGGCAACATTACGTCCAGCAATATGAGGTCCGGTGGCGCAGCACGAATCATTTTTTCCCCCTCGCGGCCGTTCTCCGTGCTTTCGACGACATGTCCCTGATTGCGGATAGCCTTTTCCATGAGCTTCCGTAGTGAACGATCGTCTTCGATTATCACAATGCGCGACATTACCGCACCGCACGCTCCTCCACTGCAAGTATTATGGCGTGACCATCATGGGTGCAATCAAAAAATCTCTGTATTTCACTGCGGGAGGTTGCAAAATAGCCGGGTTTGAAAAATTCGCGCATGACAGCTTGGGTGACGGAGATAATTGAAGAAGTGCATCAGTGCAGGTAGTCATGGTTGGCAATCCTTCATCAGGGGCACAGCCGGGTTCTGAAGGAGCCCGGCCGGAAGAGCATCGGGTAGTGATCATGGGGGGCTATGGATCACTCGGCAGTGAGTTGGCGCGAATCCTTTTGAAGGTTACGAGGCTGCATGTAGAAATAGCCGGGCGCGACCGGAGGCGGGCGGAGGAACTCGCGGTTGAGTTGGAGCATCGTTTCGGTGCGGGCCGCGTAGGCGTACGTATTGCTGATATTGATTCAAAGGAAGGGGTGGCGGCGGTGATGCGTGGTGCCGATCTCGCACTGGTTTGTATCACCGGGGCCGAACATACTGAGTCAATTGCGGAGGCAGCCATAGAGGAGGGGGTTGACTGCATTGATGCGAGGTATCCTTCACAGATTGCTCATGCTTGGCTCCGACAGCATGAAGCTGCACAGGTGGCAGGCCGCCGATTTATCATTCGAGCAGGACACCTTCCAGGACTGGCGGCGGTGATTCTGCGTGCATTTGTGCAGGGAATTCACGGCCAAGTAGGACAAATTGATTTGGCTACGGCGATATTCATACCACAAGTGGCGTCTGCTGGAGCCGCCGCTGAGATTGTGGGGGCGCTGGCCAAACATCATCCCCTTGAGTGGAAAAAGGGAGTTTGGAAGAGTCCGAATCCGCTAGGATTGATGCGATATATCGATTTGGGCCACGGGTATGGGCGCCGCCTTATTTTCGCCGGTGATGCCGAAGAGCTACACGATCTCTCTGCGTTGGAGCGCGTTGATCATTTGAGATTTTACGCAGGGGGCTTCAATTGGTTTGTCAACTGCATATGGGCGCCTATTACGATTTTGGGCGGTAAGGTCGGAACAGCCTCCTTACGAAAGGCGCTGGGCAGTGTCCTTATGTGGGGGGTACGCTCCTTCACAAACCCACCATATGGTGCAGTATTTACACTTAGAGCTAATCTTGATGTAAGAAACGCACAGTCGGCACAATTTGTAACCTCCATTTCACATCATAACAGCTATTTCTTCGCTGCGTGCGCCTTATGCGCAGCGATTGAGCAGTATTTTGCAGGAGGAATTTATCCACGGGGTGTTAGCATCATGGGTCATGAGGTCGACGCCTGCTGGTTCATGGCGCGTATGTTTGCATTGGGAGTCTACGGGGATGAAAAAGGGTTATTGACTCGGGGTTTTCGGGGTGCTATCAATTTAGTCGTTCATGAAGGCTGGCGTCTACAACAGGGTGAAAGGGACTGAACCGGCGGCTTTCAAGGACGGGGGGACTGATGTTCACTTGCTAGATCCAGGGCCTTTACCGTTCCCGGAAGGGTGGTCGCATGGTCGCTGTGTACCATAAGCAGGAACCTTAGATGGCGTTCAATGTACGTAGATGGCGATTACTGGAAGAGGTGGTTAAGTTAGAGAGACGAAAGGATATTGCCGATGAGAAATAGCATTGCTGTAGGATGTACACTTATGGCGGGGTTGCTGCTCATAGGAGCGGGGAGGGCTGCTGCGAATGGGTACAAGATTCTGTGTGTGCGTAGTGCCAAGGCGACGGCGATGGGTGAGGCTTTTGTGGCACAGGCCGACGATGCCTCGGCGATCGCCTTCAATCCGGCCGGACTTGCGCAGTTACGGGACACTGCGGTTAGTGTTCAGGGTACGTTATGTAATGCGTTTACGGAGCGGGAGGCCCCATCTGGTGAGAAGACGGATATCCAAGATCGCTGGCAGTTGGTCCCCGCCTTCTTCTTGGCGAGTGATATGGGCTTTGAGAATCTTGGATTCGGGTTCGGCGTATCCTATCCGAATGGGTTGTCGAGCGAGTGGGGCAATCAAAGTTTTGCCAGATACGTAGCGACATACTCCGATCTCAATGTGGCAGATGTAAGTCCGGGAATCGGCTGGAGGATAGGTGCTTCGCTCTTGCTTGGTGTGGCCGCAGACTTCTATTACTCCGAGGCTACACTGAAGAAGCTGGTGGATGTCGGTGCAATGGCCGGAGCCCCCGGCCAGATGGATGTTCAGAGTAAGCTCGAGGGGGATGGAAGCGCATGGGGTTTCAATGTGGGGGGGATCTACACGGTAAACGAGAGACACAGCTTGGCGCTGACCTACAGGCATCCCTTCAGCATTGATTACGATGGAAACGTCAAGCTGGGAGAGTTGAGCAGGGATGCTTCGACGACGGTTGAATTCCCGGGTTCCGTAGTCATAGGTTATGCCTATAGACCGACGTCTCGTCTGAAGATCGAATTCGATCTGGATTGGACGGACTGGTCACAGGTTGGTGACATTCGTGTGAAAGTGGACGATCCGTCGATTCCGGATTCGGTAATGCAGGAAGATCTGGAGGATACGCTGGCTTGGAAGATCGGGCTGGAGTATGCGGCGACGGATTGCCTGGATCTGCGCTGTGGTTACATCTACAACGAGAATGCCACGCCGGATCGGACTTGGCGCCCCAGTCTTCCGGACACCGACATGCATTTTTTCACGGCAGGATTCGGATATAGACTGAGAGACCTGACTGTGGATGGGGCGGTCCAGGTTGTCTACTACGAGAAGAGAACCATAGACAACAATGTTGACGACAACGAGACTCTGTCGTCTTCGAGCGTCGATGGCACGTATCGTACTTGGGCTCCATGTTTTTCTCTCGCGGCGACGTATCATTTCTAGGAAGGACCATGCAGAAGACGATCATAAATTCCGATGACTACACACTACTGGACTTCTTAAAGTCCGATGAGCCGGATCCTTTTGCAAAGGCGCAACCATTTTATGGATACATTGAGGACTTGCGGAGGAAGGGTCGTTATTCATATCACCGCGTGGTGACCACGGCATGTACCAATAAGACGACGGTACTTGACCCGGACAGGGGGGGTGAACGGCGCGTGTTGGTCATGAATTCCAATAACTATTTAGGCTTGAATACACGCCCGGAGGTGATTCAGGCGGCGCATGAGGCGTTGATGCATTACGGAAGCGGCCTGTGTGGATCCCGCTTTCTGAGTGGGACATATGATTTGGTGGTGGAGCTGGAGAAGAGGTTGGCCGTCTTTGAAGAGACGGAGGCGGCGGTTGTATTTACGACTGGATATCAGGCCAACGTGGCCACTATTTCGGCATTGATGCGCCCAGGCGACATAATTTTTATTGACAGATTGAGCCACGCCAGCGTCGTGGATGGATGCCGTGTCGCAGGCTGTGCCTATCGCACGTACCGACACAACGATCCTGATAGCCTGCGGCGGCTGATGGGTCGTTACGCGGGACGATATCGGGGCAAGCTCGTGGTTGCGGAAGGTATTTTTAGCATGGACGGTGATATGGCGCCCTTGCCGGAGATAGTAGAGATCGCCGAAGAGTTTGGGGCTCGGATCATGGTTGATGAAGCCCATGCGACGGGTGTCGTGGGCCCACATGGCCAAGGGACCGTAGATTTTTACGATCTACACGGAAGAGTTGACATTGTACTGGGAACCTTCAGTAAGAGCTTGGCCGCAACGGGGGGGTTTGTGGCGACGTCAAAGGAAGTGGCGAATTACATTCGCCATTATGGGCGTGCATACATGTTTACGGCCAGTCCAGTGCCATCAACCATTGCTGCGGTAACAGCAGCCCTTGAGATTATGCAACGTGAGCCGGCACTGAGGGAACGTTTGTGGGAGAACATCCGTTATTTCAGCTCACGGTTGAAAGAGGCCGGCTTCGATATTTACCCCGATCCCCCACAGTCGGCTATTATTACCGTCAAAATCGGAGCGGATGCAATCGTGCATGCGATGAGCAAACGTCTTTTTGAGGAAGGCGTCCTCATGAGTACGGTAGTATATCCGGCTGTGTCGCCAGATGAGGGCCGTTTGCGGCTGAGCCTGTCCGCGCGTCATTCGCGGGCGGACCTTGATCGGGCAGTGGATGTTCTCAGTGCGGCGGCGCGGAGTTTTGAGGTTGCTGGCATGGCAGGTGCTGCGCGTACGTGAGACGTCATGATGGAAGTCAGTACCTACCGTAGACTCGGGGCCTTGGAACCGACCGAATGGGACGGTGTTGACCAGGGAATGCGGCTGGCGGCTCGTCATAAATTCTTGGCCGCCGTTGAAGCTTCGCGCATAAATGACTGCCGTTACTACTATCCTGTTGTGCGGCAAAAAGGGAACCCTGTAGCTCACGCATCCATATATCAGATTTCGACCGAAATTGATATGTTCGGCGGTCCTGGATTACGGGCTATGGTGCGTAGCGTGCGTCGCATTCGTAAGAAGTTCATGATCATGCGGACTGTGGAATGTGGATGTCCGGTAGCGCTAGGCAACACGATTGTTTTTCGCCCGGGATCTGATCGGTCATCCGTCTTGGAGTTGATATTAAGAGCGGTCGAGCGAATAGCTGCTGAGGAGGGCGTCGATGCCATAGTATTCCGAGATTTCGATGACGACGAGGTGCCATTCTATGAAAGGGTCATGCGTTCATGGGGTTATCACAAGATCCACAATCTTCCGAGCGCCCATCTTCGTATACGTTGGGAAACTTTTGACGATTATCTGCGCGCGATGCGTAGTCAATATCGCTACAAGATCCGCGCACGTATGCAACGTTTTGGCGAGAGCGGGGCACGAATGTTTGTAATGGATGACTTCTCAGACCGTGCGGTTGAGATGGCGCGCCTATGGAGAAACGTTTACGATCAGGCCAAGGAATATCAGCGGGAAGTCATAGGCCCAGATTTTTTTGTCAATGTGGGGCGGATCAGAGGAACGTCGGCATTAATGGTGGAGATTAACGGCCGCCTGGTAGCGTTTTCTCTCTTGATAGATGACGGGGAAACGCTTGAACAACTCTATTGCGGTTTAGACTACGAGATTAATAGGAGCGCGGCGGTCTATTTCAATATGCTTTACAAAATAGTCAAGATGGCCATAGACCGGGGATATCGCAAGGTCGACTTTGGAATAACGACGCTCATACCGAAGCTGGATGTAGGTGCAGAGGCTGTTCCTCTGTACATGTTCATGAAGCATAGACAGCGTGTATGGAACTGGATAGCTCCGCGAATTTTTGATATGATGACTTCGATACCAACAGAGCGTAGCCGGCGGGTATTCAAGGATGGAGGGTGAAGTCATATATCCTCTTAGCAAGGTAGATCCCGGGGACACCCGGCTGGAACTGAAGTGTGTGGTCGTAAAGCCGGTATTGCGCTACCTCGAAGATCGCCTCGGCTCGAAAGACATGCGGCGGATTATCGCTGAGACGGGGATGAACCTGGGATATCTCGAAGACAGCAGCAATTGGGTGAGCTACGCATATTTCACACGCCTGCTGGCGCGGGTGGTACAGGTTACCGGGGATCCCCAGGCCCCGTTTGAGGCTGCACGGAAATATACGGATATCCACTCATATCGTATTGTGGGGGGCTTCCTGCGGCATCTAGGCACACCACGCGAGATGTATGTGTTGGTTGTGCGTTTTCATACGTTGTGGACCAAAGTGAATGACTGGAGACTGGAGAAAATAGGGCGCCGATCGTGCACGATTTGTGTCAGGCCGCGGATTTATCCTCAAGATAAGAACAACTGTCTGGCCGTACAGGGCTCGCTGGCCACGGTGCCCTGCCATTTCGGCCTGCCGGCAGCCGAGGTATTTGAAGAGCGCTGTGCCTGTGACGGTTCGGAAGAATGTGTGTACCGGATTAGATGGATGAACCCTCCTCGGCGTCTCGGCGGGATCGTGATGATGGTGTTCGGGGTGATATTGGGGTGCATTGCCGTGGCTGTATGGGGGGTACATCCCGAAACTGTGCTGTTGTTCTGCACTGCTGCACTGGGGGGATATTTCATGGGGCGCGAACGTGATCACAGCCGGAGCCTGAAGGAAATGTATAAAGAAGCAAAAGAGCAGGCTGAATTTTTGCTTGAGGCCATACATAAGCATGACGCCATCAACGAACGCCTCCAAGAGGAGGTGGAAGCCCGCACGCAGGAGTTAAGACACGCCAACGAAGTCCTTGAAAGAGCAATGGAGGATCTGAAGGAGAGCCGGGAAAAGGCGTTGGCTGCCGAACGGCACGCTGCGATTGGCGTTCTGGCGGCTGGTATGGCACACGAATTGAACAGCCCGGTCAATGCAATTCGTCTTTCGGTTCAGTCAGCTATGGAGGATCTTGAACGTGGCGGGAAGCTATATACCGTTTTGGAGAACGCAGAACGAGCCACGGGACGTTGTCGGCGGATTGTCAACGATCTGTTGGCATTTGCGCGCGAGCCACAGTTGCGGGCAAAGGTTGATATCGTGGAATTGGTGGATGCCGCTGCTGCACTTTTTGAAAAGGAAACACCGCAGGGCGTGAAGATTAAGCGCTGCGTCGAGGGAGACATTCCAACCATGACAATTGACCGCGCCCAGATGCGACAGGTCATCATGAACATCCTCTACAATGCGTCCGAGAGCATGGGGGGACATGGCAAGATTGATATTGTAGTAGCCAGACGGGGTGATGAAGTGGTGATCAGTATTTCCGACAACGGGCCGGGTATGAGCGAGGAAGTGAAGCGCCACGTGTTCGAACCGTTTTTTTCAACCAAGGTTGGCCCTTTGCGCGGGACAGGGTTGGGTCTCTCGATATCTCGCCAGCTTGTCGAACGCAACGGGGGAGAACTCGGCGTAGAAAGTCGTCCGGGCTACGGCACCACATTTACTATCAAGTTTCCTGCCGGTGTAAGACAAGTGCGGGCCGAGGGGCAGGACCGTAAGAATAGAACGGATGCTGATCCCGGGGGGCTTCAATGAATGCACCGTTAGAGCGGGAAATAACGCTTCTATTGGTAGAAGACGACCCTGACTCGGGGCAGGCGTTGCAATATGCGTTGGAGAGGCGCGGGATCGTCGTCGTACGTTTTGACAATGCTGAGGATGCATTGAAGGAATTCGATGAGAACATGTTTGATATTGTAGTCTCGGATATCCGTCTGGGGGGGATGAGCGGGGTGGATCTCCTAAGGAGCATACGTGAGCGCTCGGCGGATTTTCCGGTAATATTGCTGACTGGTTATGACAGTCTCGATTCCGCCGTCCAGGCGGTCCGTCTCGGTGCACAGGATTATATTCTGAAGCCTCTTGAGAGTATCGAAGATCTCCTTGTTCCACTGCAGAATGCAGTGCGTGCATACCGTATCCTATTGAGCCATCGCCGCTTGCAACAGGATCTCAGGGAAAGCGAGGCCCGTTTTCGGGAATTTGCAAGGATGTTGCCGGAGACCGCGTTTGAAACCGATATCGAGGGCCGGGTGACTTTTATGAATGATTCTGGGTTGCAGCGTTTTGGTCTGCATGTGGAGGACCTCTCTCCTGGCCGTGCCATGGAGAATTTTTTTGTTCCGGACGAACGCAGTCACGTTCGTCAGCTCTTCGGCGAATTTCTTAAAGGCGAAAGTGGTGAGGCGCTAGAGTTAACTGCGTTGTCTGCTGACGGGCGAAGTTTCCCGGTAATGATATATGCCTCCGCAATCATGCGTGAAGGGCAGGCTGTGGGCGTTCGCGGTCTGGCGGTTGATATCAGCCGCCTGAAAGAGGCTGAGGAGCAGTTACACCGTATAGCAGGGAAACTACGAATTGCACTGGAGATAGCCGATGAGTTGGTGGATTGCGAAACCGTAGACGAGTTGTTCCGGCAGACTGTTGAATTGGCGCGAGGAAAGCTTGGAATTGAACGATTGGGAATATTCGTGGATGAAGGGGATGTCATGCGGGA
>JAOZMZ010000083.1 GCA_029934055.1 Kiritimatiellia bacterium | reverse complement strand
GGGGGGGATTGCTGCGGTCCCGTCCCCGGGACCTTGCCCTTCGGGCCTGCCGCTGCGCGGCAGGCTTTCCTCGCGGCTACCCTCGCCGCTCGTAATCAAACCCCCTCCGGGGGTTCTCATCCCCCGGCATACCGGCGTGCTGCAGCCGCGATAACGTTCAAAATGACAGAAGCCGCAGAGAAGTCAACATGGCGGAGAGGGGGGGATTCGAACCCCCGGTACCCCTTTGACGGAGTACAACGGATTAGCAATCCGCCGCTTTCAACCGCTCAGCCACCTCTCCGGAGACGTTTTGAATAAATGCTGTCAGACGTATATGAACCCTCAGAGCCCACTGCAAGACTTTTCGGACCGGCAACGAATGATTTTCAGCGTGCCGGAAAGAACGACAGCCGCCGGACTCTTGACATGCTCGCAGACCGCTTCTCAGCGCACCTTCCACAACCCCGATAGCCCCAGAACCTCGAGCGACTTCCTGAAATCGGTCGGGAGCGGCGCGTGGCATTCGACAGGCATCCCCTTCGTCGGATGGCGGAAGGCGATAAACTCCGCATGTAACATCTGGCGCGGCAGGGCACGCAATGCCTCCAGGGGGATTGATCCGGTGGCGTAGACTCGATCTCCCGCAATCGGGTAGCCGGCGAGCGCCAGATGACGGCGTACCTGATGCAGACGTCCTCTATGAGTTTCGACCTCGACCAGGCTCGCATGTTCACCGCGAACAATAACCTTTACGTACGACGTTGCGCTTCGACCATCCAGATCCCAGTCCAGCTTTCGCTGCAGCCTACGAACACGTCCGATGACAATCGCGCGGTAACGCTTGGTGACGCGCCGCCGTTTGAATTCGTTACGCAAGCGCTCGGCCGCCTGCAGATTGCACGCCAGGATCATACAGCCGGAAGTGTCCGCGTCGAGCCGGTGTACTGCCCGCAGTGCCGCGCACCGGCGCTGCGCCCTCATCCGCGTCTCCACGCTTTCTCTGCCGACCGCAAGCAAGCCGGCGGGTTTGTCCACGACAACGAGGTCCTCGTCTTC
Organism: Kiritimatiellia bacterium; assembly: GCA_029934055.1. GTDB lineage: Bacteria > Verrucomicrobiota > Kiritimatiellia > B70-G9 > B70-G9 > JAOZMZ01. The sequence continues at coordinate 6,991 of JAOZMZ010000083.1, read as the reverse complement.
AAATAACAACGGTGGCGGGAAAGTCGGCTGCTCGAGCGCGATATTTTGCACCTCCACCAAATCACCGGGTTGCAGGGGGTGGTGCGCCATCCACACCCGGCGGCGATTGACGTATACCCGCCGCTCATCAAGCAACTGTTTCGCGCGCCGCCGTGAGATTTTCAGCCGGTCGGCGAGAAAGGCCAGCAATTCCATCGAACGCCCGTCGGCGGCCACCTTCAACAGGCGCATGCCGAACGGCTTGTTGTTCGAACCCTCGAAAAATACGGATTTCGGTACCATGACCTCGTGCGGTCCGCAGCCATCAGGTGAGAAGGGCGTCTTCCGCCGGTACGTGGGTGCGCCGCAGCTTGCGCGGATCCCACGGATAGAAGGTGAAGGCGACCCCGATCGCGAGCGAGAGGAGTATCCAATCCACTCCGAAAAGGACGAGTTGATCGGTTGAATATCCCCCGTAGGCCTGACGCAGTTCCCTGATGAATGCGTTCCCCCACACCGCAATCAGGACGGCCGGGGTCAGATAGCGCACGCATACGTCCCAGAGGAAGTTCAGCCGCATGCCGCCGCTGCTGTTGACGTGCCTGCGGACTTCCCGGGCTTTCAGAACCCAACCGACGAGAATGCATTCCAGTATCCCTCCCAGTACCAGGCCGTAGTTGGTCAGATAGTGATCGACTATGTCCAGGATGAGGATCCCCGCCCGCGTGGTGAAGACCAGACTCCCCAAGAATCCCAACATACAAATGGCGGTGACGACCTTCTTGCGTGACCAGTTGAACTTGTCCGTGACGGCACAGGTGAAGGCCTCTACCAAAGAAATTCCGGAAGACAACCCTGCCATGATCAACACCAGGAAAAACATAAAGCCGAAGAGACTCTGCCCGAAAGGCAACTCTCTGATGGCCGCCGGATAGACCACGAAGGCCAGCCCGGGACCGCTCTTGATCACCTCGCCCAGAGGAACACCGCGCGCATGAGCCATAAAACCCACAATCCCGAACACGGCGAATCCGGCGATGAAGGAATACACGCAGTTGATGATCGCCGTCCAGAGGGCGTTGCCGACGATATCGGTCCGGCGGGGCAGGTAACTGGCATAGGTGATCATGATGCCGAACCCGAGAGAAAGCGTGAAGAATATCTGACCGAAGGCGGCGATCCATACCTGGCGGGCCTCGGGATGCGTTATGAAGTTTATCTTGCTCCAGTCAGGCTTCAAATAGACGTTGCGTACGGCATCCATGGCGCCGTTGAGCGTCAGCGTCCAGCCGACGAGGACGAGAGTCAACACGAACAGCAGCGGCATGAATATCGTGCACGCCCGTTCGATGCCGTGATTGACCTCGCGATAACAGATTATCCAGCACAGGAACCACACGAAGAATGTCGCCGATGCTATCGGAATGCGTATTCCCCCGAGATGAAACGGCGAATCACTTACTTGGAGAAAGTGCTTGAAGAAAAATCCACCGGGATCGTTTCCCCAGGAAAGGTTGATCGAATAGAAGAGGTAATTGACGCACCAGGCGATGATTACGGCGTAGTAAAGCATGATACCGAAAAGCGCCATCGTCGGCAGCCACCAGCCCAACCATTCCGCACCGGGCCGGATACGGGCGAATGCCAGTGGAGCGGCCGCCTGTTCGCGGTGACCCAAGGCGTACTCCAGGATCATCAGAGGTATCCCGGCCAGCACCAGGGCCACAAAGTAAGGAACCAGAAAGGCCCCGCCGCCGTACTGGTAGGACATATAGCTGAAGCGCCAGATATTGCCCAGACCTATGGCCGATCCCACCGCCGCCAGGAGAAAACCGATCTTGCTGCCCCAAAGCGTACGCTGCGTCGTTTTCTCCGCCATGTCTTCTTATCCTCCCTGGGGACGGCGCCCCCTGCGCGCCGTCCGTCAATGCCGGTGACGGTAAACGATACGGCCTTTTCCAAGATCGTAGGGTGACATCTCGACACGCACACGGTCGCCGGTGGTGATGCGGATGAAATTTTTCCGCATCTTTCCGGAAATATGAGCAAGAATCACGTGACCGTTGGCCAACTTCACGCGGTACATGGTTGCCGGGAGAACCTCGGCCACCACACCGTCCACCTGAATCAGTCCTTCCTTGCCGCCTGCCATATGTTTACTTCCCATGTACGGGCCTATCCCGCTGCAGTCTGCATATGCTATACATCCCCCAACACCCATGCAAGCCGACTTTTCGCCGCGCACCGCCCCCAGCCTGCCGAATTACGGCGTCCCCTTACCTGGCGGCCGCCTTGGCCATCAGTTCCGGATAACGCGAGTCCTCACGAATCCGCTGCAGATACGGCTCCTCGCCTTTCATCCAGGCGGTCATCCTCTTGGGATAATGCTCCACCAGCGAGGCGAGAATCTTCCAGGCATCGTCCATACGTTCCTCCCCGGCATACGCACATGCCAGCGCAAAGCGTATATTCGGATTCTCCGGGGCGATTTTCAAAGCACGTTCGAAAGCCAAGCTGGCATAGTGGTACTTGCCCATCTTCGTCAGGACGTAACCGGTGTCGTACCACACCGCCGGATCATCAGGGTACTCACGGCGCAATGGAGCAAGAACCTTCAGCGCACCGATGCTTTCCCCCGCTTCCTGAAGGGATATCGCGCGCTTCAATTCGAGATCATAGTGATGAATGCCCAGGGCCCTGAGGCGCTTGAGGCCGCCTGCCGCAGCCAGCCAGTTCTCCTGACGCAAATCGTCGAGAACCTCCGCGATACCCTTTCTTATAGCATCCAAGTGCGCCAGGGTCCCTTCGCCGAGGACGACGCCGCAGAATGAATGGAAACCGTCATCCCCCATGACCGCGCGCAATTCCGGTCCCTCACCGCCCAGCCATCCGGCCACCATCTGCAGCTCCTCCAACCGCGTCTTTTCCCAACTCTTGCGCAGTTGCGAAAGATCTTCACCCTTCAGTACCCGCAGGCAGGTCTGATTGAAATGGCCCGGAAGATATTCCGGATCGATTTCCAGCGCCCGTTCGACAAGCTTCTCGGCTTCGTCGAAACGAAACATACGGATCAACACCGCCGCCCACCCCACCCTGAACCGTGCGTTCTTGGAATCCTTCTCGAGCCCGCGCCGGAAATACTCGTCCGCCGCAGCGTACTTCCCGGCCGCCGCGGAGAGCGCGGCCGCACGTCGCAGCAGGTAGACGTTGTCTGGATCAACGTTCAGGGCCGCTTCGATCTCGAGACGGGCCTTGTTCCATTCTCCCTTCCGGATGTGCTGATCGGCCTTTTTCAGATGGTCCGCGTTTCTGCCCCTAACGGCCCTCTTGCGGTCTGTGTTGTGAATGTAGAGGCCCGGACGACGGGGGGGCCTCTTGAGCGGCAGACCGGGCAACTCGGCGTGAAAGACGGTACCCGTCTCTCCTCCGGGCCCCTCTTCAAGGTTGTCCACCGCCAGTCCGTCAACGAAAAAAATCGAATCGCCCGCACAAACACCCGCCAGTCCGCCAAGCAGCGCAAAAATCACTACAGCCTTGTACGACCTGTGCGGATGGAATTGCATTCCTGCCTAATACACCTCAATAGAGAACGTTCTGCAGGCGGTCGCGATATTCGTCGGCCAGCGGCGAACGCATCCCGATCACGCGGAAGATTTCCACCATCTTTTCCCTTGCGGCGGCATCATGCCAGCCGCGATCGACTTCGACCGATTTCAAAAGACTTTCCAGCGCCTTAGGATATTCTTCGCGGGCCGCATACCAGCATCCCAACTGATACCAGGCCTCCGGATCATTGGGATTTTCGCGCACCTTGCGCTCGAGATCTTCTCCGTCGACATCCTCCACCCCGGCCAAATCAAGACGGGCGAGCAACCGTTCGGCCTCCTCACGTTCCGGCGCCGACTGCGCAACCCCCTCCAACACCTTGCGCGCCCCCTCAATATCCTCTTCCGCAATGAGGACTTCCGCCAGTCCAAGTCGGGCGCTCCCGTTTGCTGGTTCCAATTCAAGGGCGCGTTCGAACTGACGGCGGGCTTCCGCCGGGCGTTGTTCCTCGAGCAACTGCCGGCCCAGCGCCACCGCGTCGTCGGCTTCACTCGGCACGACTTCCTTGAGTTTCAAGCGCACTTCGTTTTCCGGCAGCAAACCTACGAATTCACCGGCCACCGCCCCGTCACGGAACATTTTGACCGCCGGAATACCCCGTATTCCATACTGCGCCGCCAATTGCGGCGCCTCATCGACATTCAGCTTGACCAGCTTTGCCCGCTCACCGAACTCAGCCACCACCTTCTCCAGGATCGGACCGAGCATCCTGCAGGGCGCACACCATTCCGCCCAGAAATCTACCACCACCACCTGCTGCCGGCTGGCCTCAATGACCTCTCTGCGGAAATCATCCGCCCGAATATCTTTACCCATGTGTAAAGCCTCGCCTCTCTTACCGCTGTCTTTTCCGCTACCCCTGACCAGTCAACACCATCATATCAATCCGCTTCCATCCGGCAACCGCCTATTTCGTGTTCCCTGTCCCATCCGAACCCGCTGCGATCTCAGCGAGGTCATCAACACCAATCCGTTCCAGGGAATCCAGCACCGCATCCGCCTGCACCAGTTCGGCCGCCGAGTGGGTGTTCGCCACCGCAATCACCGCCAGACCCGCTTCCCGTGCGGCCCGTACCCCCGCCGGGGTGTCCTCCAGGACGACCAGATTTTCCCGGCGAATTTCTCCCGACCCTGTTGCGCAACGCAGGCGCTCGACCACCAGCCGGTAGGATTCCGGATCAGGTTTGCTGCGCTGCACGTCCTCGGCGGTGACCATTGCCGCAAACAACCCTGCAATCCCCAGGGATTCAAGAATCGGCTCAACGTCCGTGCGCAGTGCCCCGCTGCATAAGGCCGCCGCGCACTTCGCGTACGCCTCCCGTACCAGTTCCACCGCACCCGGATACGGCTGCACCCCCTCCTCTTCCACCATCCGCCGGAACTCAGCACCCTTCCTCCGTAAGAGTTCTTCCAGTATCCCTTCGGCGTCAACCGTTCGCCCGAGAAACTCTCGGAACACGTCGCGGTCATCGAAGCCGATGTAGCGGGAAAGATATTCCTCCCAAGTCAGGGTTTTTCCCATCCGCCCGAGAATCCGCGCAAAGGCACGGAAGTGAAGGCGTTCACTGTCAACTATTACTCCGTCAAAATCAAAAATGATCCCCGCCAACATTATCAGCCCGCCCTTTCCAGTACGCCCCCCCGTCTGCGCAGTCTCCATAGAACCCGTCGCCGGTACCCCTCAAATACCGACTCCTCTGTCTCCGTGTGGAACAACGGCTGCAACATTTTCCAATGCTTGGAACTTTTTCCATAAGGCGCTTCCAGTGTCCGCAGGAGGTGATAGCTTTTTTCCCCAATGTTTGGAAGTTTCCAAATGAAAAAATTCTCCCCCATGGCGGGATTTGGAAGTTTTCCGTCTCACGCACCGCCTGACGCGCCTCTCATCCTTTCTCAGGCGGTTTCCGTCGCAGAGCTTGCATGACCTCTTCGTCAGTCACCTGATGAAAATCATCGAAGAATTGTCCCACTGCCATGAAAAATGCAGGGGCCAGCAAGCACACCACCCGGTCGGCGACACGTTCGACGGCCGCCAGAGTCTCCGGAGGCGCCACCGCGGTTGCCGCAACGACCTCGGAGCACCCGCCCTCACGTACCACCTTGAGCGCCGCCAGCATGGTTGAACCGGTCGCCAGTCCATCGTCCACCACGATTACCCGACGCCCTTCCAAAGAAACCTTCCCGCGTCCCGGGGTATAAAGACGGCGGCGGCGACGCAGCTCGGCGACTTGCCGCGCAACCTCTTCCTGAAGGTAATCCTCTGCGACGAATCCACGCCGCATGTAATCACCCGGGTATATCCGCCCATCCTCGTCAACCGCACCCACCGCCACCTCCGGCTGTCCCGGCGCTCCAAGCTTGTGAACCAAGACCACGTCGACTTCACCGTCAAGCCGATCGGCAATGATGCGGGCCATGACCACGCCGCCCCGCGGTATGCCCAGCACCAGCGGAGTCAGACCGCGGTAATCCAGCAGCTTCTCGGCCAGCACCTCGGCCGCCGCCGCCCTGTCGGCAAACACATCCATCGTCATCGGTCCTCTCCGCTATCACATTGTCCGTGCCAGCAGACTGCGCAACTCCCGCAATCCGCGCGTGTTGAGTATATCCGATTTTTCCAGCCACCCGCGCCGCGCCTGCCCCACACCGTATTCCATGAATTTCAGGTCCTCGGGACGATGGCTGTCCGTATTGACCGCCACGAGGACACCCTCCGACTTCGCCAATTGGCAGTGTACATCGTCAAGGTCGAGACGTCGCGGATGAGCATTCAATTCCATGAAACAGCCCCTTTCCGCAGCATGGTGGATTATCCGCGCCATGTCCACGTCGTATCCCCCGCGCTCGGTCAACAGCCGCCCGGTAGGATGAGCCAGGATCGAAAAATGAGGCCGATCCATAGCCTTCATGATGCGCGCCGTCTGTTTCTCGCGGGAGAGTCCGAAATGACTGTGTACCGCCCCGATCACCAGGTCGAGCAGACCCAGTACCTCGTCTGACAAATCCAGGCTTCCGTCCTCGAGGATGTCCACCTCGATTCCCTTCAGGATCGTAATTCCGCTGAGCTTCTCGTTCACGCGGTCAATTTCCTCGATTTGCTTGCGGAGTCGGTCTTCATCCAGGCCGTGCGCAATGGTCAGCCTTTTCGAATGCTCGGTGATAGCGATGTAGCGGTAACCAAGTCGTCGCGCGGCGGCCGCCATTTCGGGGATCCCCGTGTGCCCATCCGAGGCACTGGTGTGCATGTGCAGGTCGCCCCGCATGTCCCCGGGCTCCACCAGCACCGGCAAGCGACCTTCCCCCGCCGCCTCGATTTCTCCGCGGTCCTCCCGCAACTCCGGTGGAATGAAGATCAGGCGCGTCTACCCGTCGGCTTCACCTTCGATACCTTCCAGGCCGGCGAAAG
>JAOZMZ010000032.1 GCA_029934055.1 Kiritimatiellia bacterium | reverse complement strand
ACATTGGAAATTTTTACGGAAAAACTTCCAGACATTGGAAATCCCCGCGCTGTCCGTAAGCGGTGTCAGCGGCCGGGCGTGACTGGTGCTCGGGGGGGGATTCGAACCCCCACAGCCTTAAGCGGCCACCAGGCCCTCAACCTGGCGCGTCTGCCATTCCGCCACCCGAGCATCACCGCTGGCGAAACATCACCTAAACCTAGCCACCGACCGTCCTCCGTGCAAGCGGGGAATTCCCCAAAGCGATATTGCCCCTGTCTACCACCCTGGTTATGATCCTGACTTCACGAGATGGACAAACCATGAAACTGCTCCTGGCAACCCGTAACAATCACAAACTCCGCGAAATAAAACAGATTTTCTCTTTCCCGGGATTGGAACTGTATACGCCCGACGATATGCCCGGATTGCCCGAAGTCGTCGAAACCGGGGAAACCTTTGAGGCCAACGCCGTCCTCAAAGCCGTTACCCTCGCGCGTGCCGGCGGCCTGTGGACCATGGCCGACGACTCGGGTCTCGAAGTCGACGCCCTCCATGGAGCCCCGGGTGTACGCTCCGCCCGTTTCGCCGGCGAACCACCCGACTATTCCGCCAACAACCGCAAACTCCTGCAGTCGCTGCGCGGCATCCGGGAGCGTCAGGCCCGTTTCCGCTGCGTAATAGCCCTCTCGGACCCCCTGGGTCGCGCCCGAACCGTCGAAGGCATCTGCGCGGGGTGCATCGCCACCGAACCACGCGGACACAACGGATTCGGCTACGATCCCCTCTTCATCCCCGAGGGATATGAGCGCACCTTCGCCGAAATGAGCGCCGCAGAAAAAAACCGCATTTCCCATCGTGCCCGTGCCCTAGCCGCCGCTCGGCAGGCATGGTCGGCTATCTTCCTCGCGGGCGGCTCTGAAACGGACTTGTCCCCATCACCAGGAGAAGGAAAGCCATGAAAGAAACCCAACGCATCCCCATAGACGATTCCCACGCCGAGGGCTACGTGATCCCTCTCGGCGCGGTCAATCTCGTGCTCGCCGTCACCGCCTCCGGCGGGGTCCTCGGCTGCGGGGCGATCGACGTCGACGCCCTCGAGCGTCTCCACGTTCCGGCGGCGACCGTCTCCGGAGTCGCCGACCTGGATGAACTGCTTGCCGGGAAAGTGGGGCGGGTCAACGCGGCCGCGCGCCGCCGTGGCGTAGAGCCCGGCATGCGCGGCGACGACGCACTCCGGCACCTGCGCTGAGAACCAACGCTCACCTCAGCGGCGACGGCGGCGTCCGGGAAGGTAGCGCCGCAAGAAAACGAATCCTATCACGAACATGACGCACGAACCGGCCTCTGGAATAACTGCGGTGACGATCAGGTCCCCGCTGTCGGCATCAAAATCCACAACAGCAGCCGCACCGGATACGTTCGTCGCCGCAAAGGAACCGGAGTGTGTGCTGCTGACGTCAAAAAGCTGAAAACGGGCTCCGTTGGTCGGAACAAAGCTGACAAACGCGACACTGAGAGTGCCTCCGTACGTTATCGAATCCGCCTGGACCCGATCATATTCACTGTCCCCGAATATCTCCACTTGCACCTCACCGTCGTCTTCAATGGTCACCGCATCCTCGACTGCAATCGTTCCGGCCGAGTGGCCGGGCTGCAAAACACCGTGAATTGCAACGCTGTCGAGGATCGTCCCCTGACCGGTCAGCTTCGCATTCGGTTCGATGATCAACCCCCCGGAAAAATGGTGCTGGTTGCTGCTGCCGCCGGTCAGGTTCATAACGGCCGTCCGCGTACCGTCACCGACCTCGAACGGCGTCAACGAAGCGTATTCGCTGCTGGCTACGTTCAAGGTTCCCGCGTCGAAATCGAACGTGCCTCCGGCAAGTTCGGATGTCTTCGAAAGGGTGCTCACGCCGAGAGTCCCGCCCTCCAGGTGCAGTTCACCGCCGCTGCGGATTTCCAGCAGGGCCGCCGTCACGGTACCCCCGTCGAGCACCCTCAAGGCATTCTGGTCGCCGCTCGCCCCGCCGACCTCTATGGATGCCGCCGAAAGCAACCCCCCGGCAGAAATTGAAGCCTCACTGTTCGAGCCGCTGTTGCCCGTCCCTCCGACCGTAAGCGTACCCGCATAAACCTGCGCCTGATCAAGGACCCTCAACCGATTATATCCCCCCGCGCGTCCCACCGTCAGCCCACCTGCCACGTGCCACGTGGTTCCGGCATCCGCCACCTGCACGACGTTGCTATGCGACTCGGGATCACCACCGATCACCGCCGGCCCAGTCCAAACCTCGGACTGCTCTCCGAACGTGACCGCCGCCGGACCCCCGCCGGAAATGCCCACCTCCACCCCCGAGCTGTTGGTCCAAACAGTTCCGGAACCTCGGATCTGCAGGTCCGCATTGTCCCCCGCCCAGGCTTCGACCGTTTGCAGCCTGGCCCCCGCGAGCACGCTTACCGGCCCCTCGACCAAGAGAAGCGATCGGTCCCTCCACTCCGTACCCGCCCCGGTTATCAGAGTCGTCACCGTTCCCCCCAACCGCGATCTCCGGCTGCTCAAGAACGCCCCGTCCGACACGACCAGCCCGCCCCGAGTTCCGGATATCAGAGAGGTGACCCCTCCCGAAACGAAACGGGTACCGGCGCCGCTGATCAGAATCTCATCGTCCTGACCGCTGAGATATAACACGCCGCCACCGGCCTGGGCGCCGTCGACGATCTGAAAAACATTTCCAGTCCCATACCTGACCGCCGCGTATCCGGCGTACCCGTAGTTCGTGAGGAGCGTGCCCGCGCCGCTCACGAGCGCCCGGTTGCTGACCCCGTTGATCTCGAAACCGGGCGAAATCACGGTGGCCGCATTCGAAATCCCAAAAAAATTGTCCCCACCCGTGAGCGCCACCGTTTCCGCGCCACTCACCGTTGTTCCATACCCGGCGATATCGAAACGCCCGTTTTCACCACCAAGATACGGCGCCAGCAGCAACGTGGCTCCATCCCTGACCTCGGCCGTATTATTCGACCCCAACAGACCGAGCCACTCAACTCCCGTACTGGTGGTACGTCCGGCGACCGTACCCGTACCGGTTACACTGACCACGTTATTGGAGGAGTAAACGCGGAACGACGTCACATCCATGCGAGCGCCATCCGTAACGATGATACGATTCCATCCATCGCCGTTGGTCGCCGACGCCTGGACTACGAAATCCGTCGTGTTCATCCACGCTCCCACCCCGTGTACCATCACGGTGTTGTAGCCCCCCTCGATGAACACCCCGTTCGGCAAGTCCATCGATCCGCCCGGACCTAAATCGATCAGATTAGCGTCTCCGGCCACATCGAACACGACCGCTGTCATGCACGAGCCCGCATCGCGCACCAGCAGACAACCGTTCGATCCGTTGAAATTGAATTGGTTATCAAAGCTCGCCCTCCCCCCGTTGGTGACCAGCAGGCATCCCCCATCACTGGCTCGCTCGAAAATCAAATCCGCCACATGAAGCAGAGAGCCTCCTCCCTCCACCGTCAAGGTGTTGCCCCGCCCGGTTCCGAATTTCAGCAAAGGCCCTTCCACCCTGCCCCCGGAAGCAGCCACAATACGGTTCGAGAAACCCGCAAATAGCGTTCCTTCCACGTCGATACGCGCCCGCACATCCGAGACCCTCGCCGTGCGGCCGTACACATCCTCGGCAAACAGGCCGGTAACATCCGATACTTCCGCCGTGGATGCACCTTCCACCGTAAGAACGGACACATTTCTCAACGAGTCGGTCGCGTTTGCGCTGAACCCGCCCCCGTAAACGTGTATCGCCCCCGTGAATGCGTTCGAATCACAAAAACAGGCCCCTCCCGGACCGTAAATATTGATCGCTCCACCGCCGTATAACTTCGAGAAATAGACATTGTTGGAACCTTCCAACCGCATGGCGAATCCGGCGATGTTGTTGCTCCCCATCATCTGAACACCCCCCGACCACGCCCGAACGGTAACATCGCTTCCCAAAATCACATCGTTGTAAATCGTGCAAGCGGCAAGGGAAGTGTTGACGATAGCGTGAAAAATCTCCAACCCGTCCCCGCGCAACGCCGGAAACGTGATGCCGGAGAAAATCAGGTCGCCAAGCTGAAAAAAACCAAGATCGTTCGTCGCCTCAAGCCATGATCCGTCACCGAAAACCAGCACCGTCGCCGGATCACTTACCGGAACCGACGAGTCATCCGACCAGTTCGTCGCATCACTCCAGTATGCGGAATTCGTGGATCCCCCATCCCACACCCACTCAGCCGCAGCCGACAGGCACATGAGCGAGGCCAAGCAAAGAGCCGACAGGAACCGTTGCATGGCCGGAATTCTAGAGGAAAAGCGAAAATTCGTCAAATTTATGACAAGCCGGTTACTTCTCCCCGCTGTCAGTACGCAGCGGCAATACACCCGGGTGGAGAGCGGCGGCTCTTACCCACCGGAGACTAGGCACCAGAAAGAATCTGGCAACTCCAAGGCAACCGCTGGTAAGATTTCCTCCCGCAATGAAAACCCTTTCGGTAACTCTGGCAATACTCCTGGCGGGCTCCCTGCTTGTTTCCGCAGAGCCTTCCGCAAAGATTTCCGCGTTTCACCTCGAAGGCAACCGCCTGACACTCTCCTGCGCCGATCTACCCCTGGAAGAACTGCTCGAACAGTTCGCACACGCAGGCGTGCGTGTAAAGATCGATCCGCAGATAAAGATCACGGTTACCGGCGCTTGCCGCGACGTAGATGTCGAGGCCGCCCTGAATGATATCCTTTCGCCGTTGGGCTATGCGCTGATCTGGGATGTTGTCGAAGGTCCCCTGGGCCCCATACCCCGCCTGGCGGAAATCCAGGTCTTCCGCCGCGGACGGCGCTGCTACCTCAAACCGCTTACGCAGGAATCCGACCGCCTGCAGGTAACCAGCGGCCCTGCCGCCGGCAGCCCCCTGTATGTGAAAGATGAAATCCTCCTGGCCGTCTCTCCCGGAACCACGCTGGAAGAGTTCGAACACCTCATGCGGCAGGTGGGTGGTACGGTGATCGACTGTATCCCGGAACTCGGGATCTACCGCATCCGCCTATCCCCGGGGACAAACATCCCCGCCTTGGTGGACCAGCTCTCCCACAACCCGCTGCTTAGCCACGTCGAACCGGATTATGTCGTCGCCGTCCCCGCTCCCACAGCCACCCCCACCCAGTCTCCTCCCGCGGCGACGGGAAAGCCCCCTTCCATCCCGGACGGGGCCGTCCCGGTCGCGGTCCTCGATTCCGGCATCAAGCCCGCTGCAGGATTTGAAGACGTGGTCGTCGGAACCTACAACGCTCTCGATCCCCAAGTGGCCGCCGATGATCCGCTGGGACACGGCACGCAGATGGCCCTCCTGGCCGCCGGGCTCGTATCGCCGGCAGGCACCGGCACCGACGAAAACGGTGTTCCGGTGATCGCCGTGCGCGCCTTCGACCAGTCCGGTTACGCCTCCTTCTTCGGCATCATGCGCAGCCTCGACTACGCCGTCCGCGGGGGCGCCCGAGTGGTCAATATGAGTTGGGGCACACAAACCCGCAGCGAATTCCTGGCACGCGCCATGGCGCACGCCGCCTCTCAAGGACTGATCCTCGTGGCGGCCGCCGGCAACCGCCCGACCGGCCGCCCCCTCTACCCCGCCGCCTTTCCCGAGGTAATCGCGGTCAGCGCCGCGGGCACCGACGGTAAACCGTGGAAGCAATCCAACTACGGAAGCTTCATCAATCTCGCCGCCCCCGGGCAGGCATCCTTTCCTGTCGGTTACCGGGGGCCGCCCGGCGCCTATGAAGGCACTTCCATCTCAAGCGCCTACCTCACCCACGTGCTCGGCCTCTACTTCCTGCGCCATCCCAAGGCCTCGCCCCAAAAAGTTCTCGGCCGGCTCCATGCGGCCCTTTCGCCCCTGAACGATCCACGCTACGGCAGCGGCCTGCTCGATCCCAATGCGGTACGCCGCTTTCTGGAAGAAACCCCGACGGGGCCGAATTCCACCCCCTGAACGCACCGCCATCCTCAATGTGCCGTGCGCACGCGGTAATACTCACTCTCGCTGCTGCCGACCTGATCGGTGTAGGTGTTGACCGGGGGCGTCGGTGCAATGTTGCTGGCGATGGTCGTGAAGACATCCAGCAGGTTGCTGCACGCCTCTATACTGTAGGTGCGCCCGGTCACACTCGCCCATTGAATCACGAACGTTGATCCGGTTCCCGGAAGTTCCGGACCGAGCATGTGCAGCCATGAATTGGTGTCCGTCGGGTCGGTTCCGGCAACGTATTCGTGGTGGTCATCGGCCGTGTCGCCGTCATAGTCACTTTCATCGCCCATGATACCCAGCCAGGCGAAGTAACCCAGTTCCCAGGCGTCCGGCAATCCGTCCGCGTCGCTATCGGACGTTATGGTTATGACGTTCGTCGCCACGGCACTGGTGGCGGCGCCGTCATCGGCGGTGAAGGTGAAATAGTCGGTTCCGGCGCTTCCGTTGGTCGGAACATATACCAGCACCGGCGCCTGCCCGGTCAACATGCCCAGCACCGGGGGCTGAACGATCGAAAAGGCAAGAGCGTCGCCGTCCTCATCCGTGGCCGTCAGGCGGACGGTGCACGGCTGGTTGGTGTCGGTATGATAGTAGGCGCTGTAACTAACCGGTGCAGTGTTTGAGATCCCCGTGCGAGACCGCATTTCCGCGGCATGATCCTGGATCACCGCGCAGACCGGATCGTCTCCATAAATCACGAATCCGTCGTCCCTGCGGATGCTGATATCGTCCACGTATATCTCTCCCGCCGCGCTGTATCCGGTCACCACCAGGCTTACGCGATGCACATCGTCGAGCACATCCAGCAGGTGGCGCGTATAGCTCCAGCCGGTGTCGGCCGCCTTCCAGTTCCCTGCGCTGAGATCGAACATCACCCGGTTCCAACCACTGCTCAGCGGCTGAGCCGGCGATTCGTACCAGTTGGACGCCGAGCCGGCCGTCAGGGCCAGCGCGGCGTAGAGGGAATCCGTCGGCGCATACAGGTTCCAGAAGAATTTCACGCGGTTGGCGCCCGTGACCTGACCATTGACGTTGCGCACCAGCCATTGCTCGTTGGTGGGCAGCTCGAATATGGCCTTGTCTTCCCAGGCGTAGTGTGCCGGATCGTACGCCATGCACAGTGAATTCGATCCCTCCAATACGAAATTCGTACTGGCAACAATGTTGGTCGCGTCCGAGTAGGGATGCACCACCCAATCACCCACTTCCTCGCAACCGCAGAAAACATCTTCCCACATTCCGGTATATCCGAGATTCCAGAAAAACGACCCGTTGATGCCGAAATCCTCGATGTAGTCGTATATCTGGCGGTAAAGATTCGTGCGGTCATAGATATCGTATTCCGGCACGCGCTCATACTGATATTCTCCGTAGAATCCTCCATAGGTCCAACCGAAGGCATGAATCCCGAACTCCTCCAGTACCACCGGCTTGCCGAGAACTTGGTGTGCCTGGAAAACGTGATCCAGCATCCACTCCCTCCGCTGGTCGTAGCAACGGCCGTCACTCCCCGTCCAGTTGGTGTGATAGAGATTGTACTCCTTGCGGTCGATATAGAGACGGAACGGACAAAAATCCATGTTCGTCGCAGCTGTCCGCCATTCGCCGTGTACCGTTCCGGGATTCGTCTCGGTGCCTTCCTGCCATTCGACATAGTTGCTTGCGCTTGAATAATCGCTGGCAAAATCTGCATAGGCCGCTCCGCCCCGTAATCCGTACAGCCAGTAATTATCGGGAAATTCCTGATACGCGGCCTGATTGGCGTTCGAGTACGGCATGATGAAACCGCCTTCCTCCCCGGCAGCCAGCATGTGGTTGGTATCCAGCGTGCGTACGAAGGCCCCCATCTCGCAGATCCAGTCGTGTATGAATCTCCCGTACGCCCGGTTCTTGCTGCCGTCGGTCTCGCAGCGGGGTTCATTGACTATTTCCCACCCGAAAATAGTCGGATCATTGCGGTACTCCACACCCGTGATCGAATTGGTGCGCGTCAAGAGTTTGGTGACGAAATCCTTGTACCACTGTTTCGCGTAGGCGTTGGTATAGAACTCGTCATGAAGCGCGATCGTCCCGAGGGCGTTGGTCGTACGTAATTCTTCCGGCAACGACTCCGGATGTTCGTCGAGGACCCACTCCATATACTTGAACATCCCGCCGTTGTGCCCCCAGTTGTCCACCAGCCCCAACAGCAGCCTTACCTGATCGTCACCCGCCTCGGCGACGATACGGTCCAGGTGCTCGAAGGCCATCTGGTTCCAGATCCCCCGCTCAGGCTGGAAACTGTAATCCTGCCCTTCGTGAAAGGCCCACGCGCGCACTACCCGTATGCCGAGATTAGATGCCAGGTCCAGCAGCTCGGCCACGGTGTCGTCGGAAACGCTGTAGAGATACTCTACGTTCGCACCGGCGAAATAGTAATTCGTGCCGTCGAGCACGAAGCGCCGCCCGTCGCTCCCCACGATCCCACCCTGGATCGGCTGATAATGGCCCGGTTCTTCCTCGCCGCCGACGATCACCGCATCCAGATACACTGCGCCGGTATAGGAGCAATTGGCGAAAACCTGAACGGCCAGCGCACCGATTGCCCGGGCATCCGTCGGCCCCGATGGCCCGTTGGTATCGTAGGCCGTACCGTCATCCAGATCAAAACGCAGAATATTCCAATCGCTGCCGCCGACGGCCTCGGTATGCATGTACCACTGGTCGGTGATCTTGTCGTAGAGCGCAATCGTCGCGTTGAAACAAAGCAGACCCTCAACCGGCGGCTCGAAGCGCAGCTGCACCTGGACAATGCGATGATCCTTGGTGCTCAGATTCAGCGGAGGATTGTACTCGATCACAAAAACCCCCTTGCGGTTCGTCATCGCACCGCCCTCTCCGGCGAAAACCGCATCCGCCCGCAAGGCCCACTCGTTGGTATCCTGATATGCATTGGTCCAGGCGTATGCATTCCAACCCTCGTAATCGGCGAACCAGCGGGGATAGGTGCTCGTGTACGTGCCGGAGTCGAAGTCATAATAATGCCCGCTGTTCGTCCCCCCCAAGGCCTCGGCGGGGAACTCCACGCGGTCGAGATAAACCACGCCGGTATAGGTGCCGCCCATATCCAACTCCACGCCCACGGCAACGATGTTCGTCGGTGTAAAATTCGTCTCCATGTAGCCGCCGACCGGCGTGTTCGTATCCGGCACCACCGCCAGCATGATCCATTGACCGTCACGCATCGCGACCGGCGCCCCGTATTCAGCGCGGAAGGCGCCGTCCTTGACGAATATCCGCATGGTATTGGGCTCGGTCCAGGAAGCGCTCTGCGTCCCCGTCGGACAATAAACGTACGCGTGCACCGCAGTGCCTTGAAGATTGAAGGGCGCCCGCACCACGGGCGGAGGATAGTAGCGCATGTCCACCCACGCGCTTCCCTGTGCCCGGTTCGTCCCCGGCGCCGCCACGCTCACATCCATCTCGAGGCCGTTCGTGCCCGAGAGATACCTCTGCGGCGATCGGGCTACATTCGTCACCGCCGTGATTCCCGCGTTGGTTTCCGCCGCCCAGCCCTCCTTGCTCACCTCGAAGTCATAGCGCAGGTTCGCGTACGGGACTTGGTCCGCCGGGAAGCCCACTGCATCTACGTAAATCGGTCCGCTGTAGGCCGCCGCGGCGTCCTGCGCCGCCAGTTTTATCCCGATCGTGCGTATCCGCGTCGGATCGAAACCGGCATCCATACTGCCGTTGGTCGGTGCGGTCGTCGCCGGGACAAGCACTACCTTCTGCCAGGTTTCCTCCACGATCGGCGTCCAGGTTCCGTATTCGGAGCGCCACTCGGTATCCTTGGCGAACACCTGCAACCCGTTCGGCGACGAACACCCCTGCCGCGCGCCGGTCGGACAGTATACGTAAAAGGCAATCTCCCGCCCCTCGAGATCAACCGGAATATCCACCCGGTAAGGCGGATATGTGAGCATGTCCACCGATACCTCGCCGCTGTCACGGTTGGTGTCGCTTCCGTCGACGTCCACCGACAACCGCAAACTCGCCACACCGTTCAGCGCCCGCGACACGGTACGCACCGCCGCCGTGATACAGCGGTCCCCCGCATTGGTGCAGACAAGGAACCCCTCTTCGTCCTGCTCATAATCATACTCTATGTTCTCCGGCTGGGGCGGGTCGGAATCGGCGAAAGCCACGCCGTCGATGTATATCTTGCCCGTATAGACGGAGGTCGATCCGCTGTCCGTGGCGATCTTCAGACCTACAACCTTCACGTGATGCGGGTCGAAGCCGGCATCCATCCAGCCGTGATTCGGTGCATTGGTTCCCGGAGTCACCGAAATCATAAACCAGTAGTTCGTGTAAATGTGCTCCACCGAGCCGTAGAAGGAGTGCCAGTTGGTGTCCTTCACGAAAAGGCTGACGGTGTTGGGATTACTGGCAGGCCCTTCCGAGCCGGAAGGACAATACACCCAGGCGGAAACCCGCTTGCCCATCAAATCAACAGGAGCCTGTGCTCCGACCGGAGGATGATACTCCATGTCGACGTACACCTCCCCCTTGCTGTAATTCGTATCCCCGCCCCGCAGGTTCAGATCCACCGCCAGGCACCCGGTACCGTTACTCGGCGCCGATACCGACTGTGAAAGGCTCGTAGCCGCCATCGTGTCCGAGTAGGTGTTACACTGCCAGCACTCATCATCGTCGTCGAAAGAGTATTTCTGGTCGTCTGGAGGCAGAAACTGTGCCGGGGGCGCATAGAAGCGTATCTGATCCAGGTAGACCGGCCCCGCGTATGTCCCCGTCGAGCCGGGCGGCATGTCTACGCTCATCCCGATCCAACGTACCCGTGCCGGGTTGAACCCCGTCTCCACCGATCCCCCCGCAGGCGCATTCGTTGACACCGTAATGGCATAATCCCGTGACCCGTTGGTATACATCGGAAACCACCGGTCGTATTCCGCCCTCCCCTGGTCATCCATCACGAATATGCGGTAGCGGTTGGTGTAGGACGGGTCCGTACCCCAACTGCCGATCGGAAACCGAAAATGGACGTATACCTCCCGGTTGTCGAGATCCACGGGTACGTCAATGGAACACGGCCTGTTGATTTCCATGTCGACCAGCACGCGGCCCTCGACATGATTGGTCGGCCAAGGCCGTAAGTCGCAGTCCATCCGCAAGGAATTCGCCCCCCGCCAAACCCACCAACTAGATTGCGATACGTTCGTGATCCCCTGAAACGTAGCGTTGGTGGACGGTTCCCAGCCGTCGGTCCATGTATCGAATCCATACTTCTCAAGGTCATCATAAAGCGCCCAGGCACGCCCGCCGCCGGCCATCCACAACACCAGAACCGCCGTCAACAGCCCCCAAGAACCCGCGCGTCGTTTTCCCGGCGGCGCTTCCCCTCGATTTCTCCAGTGACCATTATCCATCGTCTCTCTCCCTACAGCCCCGCGACCCATTCCACGGCCGTCAATCGTTTGCGGAACCCATGCCGTCTCGGATTCGCCGCCGGGGCACCTCCTTCGCGCATCTCTTAAGGAATTCCCTGCTTTTTCCTGAGAAAAAAGCAGATTGTACCTCTTTCGGTTTTACACCCGCGAATATACCGCAAACGTTTGCGGATATCAAGACTTTTTTTACGCCCCGTAAACTGCCACAAGTCCCCTTACCGCCCCGCGCCTAGCTCCGTTCGGCTCAGCCTGATCCGGAAGTACCGCCCGTCTGATGCTCCTCCAGGTAGCGGATGAGTTGATGCACCGTGGCCAAACGATACAAGAGCAACGGCAACACTACCATGTACCCCAGCAGAACCAAATAGCGGTACGGACTCGGCAAATAGTACATCAGAGTCAACAGCGATACCATCAACAACAAAACGATAAGGCATGCCCGCAGTACGAACTGCCTTTCGCGCGGGCCGCGCGACGCCCGCAGGTTGTAGTACGTCGTCAGCGCAAAGGCCAGCAACGCTATCGCTATCATCAGGCTCCCGGCCAGCAAACGTATCACCATTTTCGTACCTCTGGTGTCGCTCGGCCCCGGCACCCTTCATCCCGGACCACAGGCTCTCCCAACTACACGTATACCATAACCGCGGGACTCCCGACGTCAACCCTCACCGTCGCCTCAAAACCGCTTCCATAATGCCCGGGCGCTGCGGCGGGCCTCGGCCTTGATGCGGGCTTCGTCTAGCGTCAGTAGCCGACCGTCGCGCATCAATACCCGTCCGGCGACCACGGTATGTCGTACCCTGGCGCCGTAGACTCCGAACAGAAAATGTCCCGCGAAATTATCGGACGTCATCGGTGTCGGCGGATCATAGTCCACTACGACTACATCGCCATATGCCCCCGCCTCGAGAACCCCGACCGAATGGTCGAACATGCGTGTGGCTATACGGGCGTTGTTCTCCAGCAACAACCGGTAAGACTCCATGAAAAATACGCGCGGATCGCCGGCCGCCAGCTTGTGCAGAAGGCTGGCTGTGCGGGCCTCAACACGCATGTCCGCCGTCATCCCGTCGCTTCCCAGACCTACAAGCACTCCCGCCTCGAGCATCTCGGCAATCGGCGCAACTCCCACCGCATTGTTCATGTTGGATTCCGGATTGTGAACAACACACGTGCCCGTTTCCGCCAACTGCCGGATCTCGCGGCGATCCACGTGCACGCAGTGCACCGCTATCGTCCGCGGCCCCAATCCCCCCGCTTCCCCCAAACGCCGTACCACTCGCCGGCCATACCTGCGCAGGTTGTACTTTTGGTCGGCCAGATCTTCAGCGACATGTACATGCAACCCGACCCCCAGCGACCTTGCCGCCTCCACTGCGGAACGCAGGGTGCGCTGATTCACCGTGAAAAGAGCATGCAGCCCGACCATCCCGGTAACCAGCCCGCCGCCGTCCGCACGACGCCGCCGAAGTCCTTCAATGAATCTGATGTTCTCAGCCAAGCCCTCACGCCCCTTGCCGTAGCGGTCCGATACACCCAGGCACAGGCAGCCTCGCAAACCTGCCCGGCGCAGGGCTTCGTGAAGGACATCCAGGCTTCCGGCCTGGAAGCCCTGGCTCTCGTGATGGTCGATTATCAGCGTGGTCCCGCTGCGGATGCATTCCATCACACCTACCAGGGCGCTCAACATCAGGTCGCGCTCTTTCAAAGCCCGGTCAAGCGGCCACCACATGCGCTCCAAAATTTCAACAAAATTACGCGGCGCCGGCGATTTCGGCGCCAACCCGCGGGCGAGACTTGAATACAAATGGGTGTGCGCATTGATGAAACCCGGCATGATGAGCCCGCCCCCTGCATCCAGACGGGGGACCCCCCGCGCCGCTCCGGAAAGCACATCCCAGCGCCCTACCCTCTCAATAACACCGTCGCGTATCAGCACCGCCCCCCGGGGTATCATGCGACTGCGTTCACCCAGAGTGATCACGGTGCCCTTCCCGACCAGTAATGACCCACCCTTCTTCTTCATGACAATCCGCCTCCCACCGCCACACCTCGCTTTCAAGAGCCGTGCGATTCCTGTAACGCCGCCCGCTCCTCATCCGTGCGCCGTCGCAATGTCAGCGCCCCGGCAAAACATTGCAGCACACAAAGGCTGCAGCCGATACACCGCGCCGGATCAGTCACCGGATAACCCTCCCCATCAAGACTGATCGCCAAATAAGGGCAGCGCGTACAGTTGCCGCACTGCACGCACAAGTCGCGATCACAAGATGATATCTTTTTCTCAGCATCAAGATCCATGAATTCGCGAATCGGGTGCGGCTGGGCGATACCCACCAATTCCGCCACCGACTGCAACCCGCGGGCGGCCAGCAGGTGACTCAAACCGCTGCGCAGCTCGGTGATGATTCCATAGCCGTACTTTTCGACTATCGTGCAAAACTGAACCGTTGACGCCCCTAGCGCAAGAAAGTCCGCCGCCGCCCTGTAATTCATAGGACCGGCATTCCCCGAAATCGTTATTCCCATGCCCCCGGCGTTGGCCAGGCAAAGGTAGCTGATCGGCGTCACTCCCTCCCCGCTCATGCCCACGACCACGCCTTCGTCCCAGCCTTTCCGTCGCGACGGCTGAAAACGCAGCGAAGGAAAAGTATTCGCCAACGTCACCCCCACACGATGATCAGGATAGCGCCCGAAAACCTCCAGCACCGCCCGCAGGATCGTGCGTATATCAGTAACCGCACTCGTCAATTTGAAAAGCTTCGGCACACGCGGATCGGCGGCTTCAAGAACCCATTCAATGATGCGCGCCGTCAGCGCTGCGTTCTGGGAAACAATGTCTCCTTCGGCGCCCTCCCCGCCCTGGGGGCACGAAAGACTGTATTCGATCAGCATCGCCCCGGCGTCCTCCAGGCGCCGCGTATTGTTCTGCCATGACCGTCGGTCGGCCTCTTCGTCTCCGGAAACGGTGCCGCCCGTGGAGGCCCCGGTCAGCCTGTCGGGATACAGCCGCACCAAGCGCCGTACCTCCCGGCAGACCCTTCGCAGAGGATGATCCGATACGTTGTCGCAATTGCCCCAAGTCGTCGGCGAGAAGCAGTTCATATATGCGGCGGGAATGTGAATCGGCAACCCGTCAAAGGCCGTCTTCATTATCACCCCCGGCCACCCCGCCTCGTACGCCCTCCTGACTTGGTCGAAACCGTCGCTGGCCGGACATGCGGAAATCAGGAACGGCGCACTCAACTTTCGGCCGAGAAATTCGCACTCAAGGGAAACCGGCTCCGCCTTGTATCCCGGCACCCGAAGGGTGCTGCGGCGCATGTCCTTCACGCGCGGTACACGCTGCCCGGAAAGATAAGCGTCAACCCGCAAGGCCACATTTTTCCCCGCGGCCGCCGCCTCCACGACTGTTGAAGGGCCGTGCTCACAGTCACCCGCGAAAAAAACTCCCTGGGTACTCTTGCGCGGCATTCCCGGCCGGGCCCCCACGGCGACGATCACCCGGGTGACGTCCCCCCGTAAGCGCTCCGTCCCCTTTACATCGCTGAGATGCCGCAGATTGAAAGGCTCTCCGGCGGGCAGCATCACACGCACGGTCTCAATACCTCTCACCCGTCCGCCGGAACCCAATATCGTCATGACCCGCGTCCGCCCGGTCACCTCAATGCCGTACTCAAACAATTCCTCCTTCTCGCGGGTACTCAAGGGCATCTCCCCCAGCTTCTCCAGGCATATCATTTCCACCTTTGCGGCGCCCCGCTTGCGTGCCGTCACCGCACAATCCAACGCCGTCGCTCCGCCGCCCACGACCGCCACGCGACCACGCAGACGAAAACGGCCGGGATCTTCGAGATACTTCAACCCCGGAATCGCCAGCTCTTCGCCGGATATGCCGAGCCGAATCGGCTCGCTGAGTCCCACTGCAACCACCACCGCACCGTAACCCTTGCGCAACAGCCGTGTAGGATCATCTATCCTGTCTCCGCCGCGAAAGTTGATAAGCCGCGATTGCAGAATCCTCTCCACATCGTTTTTCAACATATTCCGCTGCAACCGGTGCCGAGGAATGGTGTGACACGTCCCCCCTCCGGTCTCCCGCAAATCGAACACATCAACACGATAACCCTTCTGCGCCAGCGCCTGTGCGGCTGAAAGCCCCGTTGGCCCGGCGCCGATCACGGCAACACGCTTGCCGTTCGGGGGCACTTGTTCAAGCTTTGGAGGGGATCCCATTTCTAAAGCTCGTGCGATCACCGTGGCCTGCACGGCCGGAATATTCACCGGCGCGTCCAGCCGTGCCCGTGAACAAGCCTGCATACAGAACCTGTCCGGGCACACCATCCCGCAAACTCCCCCAAACGGATTCTGCTCATAGATCAACTCCGCCGCCCTTTGATAATCCTGGGGAGCCCCTACCCGCGCCGCCATGATGAAATCGGCCGGCGAACAATGACACGGACACGCCTCCAGGCAGGGTTTTTCCGCACAATAGGCGCATTTGGCCAATTCCATCTCGAGTTGTGCATCCGTCAACAATACGTTTCCCGGATCCGTTCTCGATGGGCGAAATGATTTCATGTCGGCGTTCCTCCGGAACTCGTTGCAATACAACCCATGCTACCATCCCCGCATGCCCCAGCCAAGCCCTTCACCCCCGACCAAGCTCCCCGGATGCAAAAGAAAGTCCGGTCGAACAAGTCTCGCCGGGGTTGCCTTCCAGCCGCAAAAAGATTACGCCCGGGAAATCCATCCATCCCACCGAACAGAAGATAATTAAAAACTTCGCGCCACCGGTCAACAGTGCACGTGCATACTAATCCCTCGTCGGAATTACACATCTTTCGACCGATACCCCGAAATTCTTTCCCGCAGCCGTGCCGAAAACGTACAACGTACCCAAATTCTTCTACAGACCCGGCGCGGCTCGCCCGCCCCGACTCCCCTTTGCTCCCTCGCGGATGCATCCGTTCGCCCATCATCGAAAAGGACACCCGCCGCCGGCTGCTTTCTCCCTATGCTCATGAGTAGGCCGCCACGCGTCCTGACCGAGGTTGCCCATCTTGGCCACGAAGGTGAAAAAGCATCACTCTTTCTTGACCCTATGGCATATATGGTTATATTGCCAAATAACAAACAATTAGCCGGAAAGGAAATTCCATGGAAATGCTTGACGAATCACTGCTGCAAATCGGGGTGGCGTTCCATGGCCATGTCTGCCCCGCCATGCCGCTCGGCATGCGGGCCGGATTGGCCGCCATGAAAGCCCTCGGCGTATCCCGCGCCCGTAACAAAGAACTCTTTTGCTACTGCGAAACCGGTGACGCCCACGCAACCATGTGCTTCGTGGATGGAGTCCAGGTCGCCACCGGCTGCACTTACGGCAAGGCGAACATCAAAAAATTGAATTACTCCAAGAACGCCATCACCCTCATTGACGTCAAAAAAAAGCGTGGCGTCCGCGTCTCCCTCAATCCTGAATTTCAGAAAAAAGGACTGGCATCGGAATTCGTCAAGCTGCGCTCTCAGGGAATAGAGCCGCAGGACATACCTCCTCATGTCGTCGAACCGCTCATTGATCGCATCCGCTCGCTTCCCGACGAAGAAATACTCATTATCGGCGAGGTCCGTGAGGTCCAATGGCGGCCCGGCAAGGGAACATTCGAGTGGATCACATGCGAAAACTGCGGTGAAATAACCTTTGCCCACGGCATCCGCATCGCCCGAGGCCGCCGTGTCTGTATCCCCTGCGCGGATCAGCCGACATGAACCATATTTATTACGCCCCGCCGCTTTTTCTGGTAATCGCCTTTTTGTTTTCGATGCTGGGAATGGGCGGATCACAACTCTATATTCCCATCCTCTTCTGGCTCGGCATGGACTTCAAGACGGAGGCCATCCCCCTGGGCATGATGCTCAATGTGGTCAACAGCTCCTCCGCGGCCTGGACATATTCCCGCCGGCATATGATCGACTGGAAGGTTGCCGTCCCTTTCGGCGCGGCGATGACAATTTTCCCTCCTATCGGCACGTTGGCCAATATCAGCCTGCCAAGCCGACCGCTGATCATGATTTTCGCCGGCTTCACCGCCGCCGCCGCCGTTCTTATGCTCAGCGGCTGGAAACCGCGCCGCGGGCACCTCTCGGGACCGCAACGCCTGCTGCTCGGTCTCGCAGGAGGGGCGCTGCTGGGTTTCTTCGCCGGCCTTATAGGACGTGGCGGAGGATCATTCGTCGTTCCGTTGCTCTACATCGCCGGACTGAGTCCTAAGACCGCCGCGGCCACCTCGGCGCTGGTGGTCACATGTTCAGGATCGTCGGGCTTCATTTCCCATATACTCACTGCCGCACATCCCGACTGGGGTGTATGGATCAGTTGTGCCGCAGCAGTATTTGTGGGCAGCCGAATCGGCTCCCATATGATGGCGAATAAACTCAAGCCGCATGCCATTCGTCTCGTCTTCGGAACGGTGCTTCTTTTCGTCGCCCTGCTGTTGTCGCTCCAGACCCTTGCTGGCGCCGGTTGAAGCCCCACCAGCCACAGCCGGACAGCATCGCCCACTCAGGGATCCATGTTCTCCAGGCGCCCGGTCTCAAAATTGAGCCGGCGGTAGAAGCAGTTGCGGGCCTCTCCCCGCCGATTCCGCGTATGGCAGATCCCCCCGCGCGCCGGCCGGACCCGATACACAAGCGCATTCTGCTCGCAGTTGACGTAGACGTCCAAGAGCTCAAAGGTGTTCCCGGAACTGCTGCCCTTCTCCCACAATTCATTGCGCGAAGTGCTCCAGAAAACCGCCCGCCGCGTCTTGACGGCGCGCTCAAGAGCTTCCCGGTTGACGTACGCCACGAGAATAACTTCGCCCGTATCCGCATTCTGGACCGCAACGGGTATTATCCCCGGCGACGACGCCACGGCCTTCTCGAGTTTGTGAAAATCCAACTGCAGCTCGTCGCCTTCCTCGATAAGGTTTATGTCATTCATCGCCTGTGCTCTCCTGTTTTCCGCCGGAAGAATATTCCGGTGCCGGCCGAATGCATATCCCGCGGGATGCCAAATAATCCTTGGCTTCCTTCAGAGTATACGTCCCGAAATGAAATATTGACGCCGCCAGAACCGCATCCGCGCCCCCCGTTTTCAAGGCCTCATAAAGGTGTTCAAGGGTCCCCGCACCGCCGGAGGCTATCACCGGCACACCCACGGCAGCGGCCACTGCGCGCGTCAGTTCCAAATCGTATCCGCTCTTGGTGCCGTCCTTGTCCATGCTCGTCAGCAGAATCTCGCCCGCGCCGCGCGCCACCCCCTCTCGCGCCCACTCGATCGCATCGCGACCCGCCGGCCGCCGGCCGCCGTGGGTATAAACCTCCCATCCGGAATCCCCTCTGCGCTTGGCGTCAATCGCCAGAACAATGCACTGGCTGCCGAACTGCTCCGCCGCGCGGTTGATAAATGTCGGATCGGCAATCGCCGCAGTGTTGATACTGACCTTGTCGGCGCCGGCCTGCAGCATCCGCCGCACGTCCGCAACCGTCCGTATTCCTCCGCCGACAGTCAAGGGAACGAACACCTGCGCAGCCACGGAGCGCACTATTTCCACCATGGTCTCCCGTTCTTCGTGAGAAGCCGTGATGTCCAGGAAAGTGATCTCATCGGCACCCGCCGCACTGTAGGCCCGCGCCGCCTCAACAGGATCCCCGGCATCACGCAATTCGACAAAACGCACGCCCTTGACGACCCTCCCCCCCGTCACGTCAAGACATGGAATTATCCGTTTCGCCAACATTCGACCACATCCGTTTTTGGGCTGCCTTTTCCGCCGTTCAGCCTCGGCCAGCCTACCCGCCGCGACCCGGCAAGTCAACTCGACCACCCGATTGATACCGACAGCGCCTTGTCTATCCGCGCCGACTCGAGTACCATCCCGGGCAAATACAAGTACACTATCTGTACCCAGGAGAATGACAGCCGCCGCCACAAGACGCGTGCACAGGACGCACCCCCGCGGAAAACGCCGCCCCCGCAGGCGCAGCAGCCGTCACCCGCGCTCGTCGGTGAGTCTGGCCTCGGCCCTCGTCTATGTTTTCGCCGCCATCATCAGCATCGCGCTCGGTGCGATTTTCTACAGCAGCTATCAGCGGGCCCATCGCCAGTCCGCCGCAGCACGCTCTCCCGTCACCACCGCCCTGCCGCCCGGCGCAACGGTAATCGTCCGCAGCGAGGACGGACACAAAATCATCGTCTCAAAGTCGGGGCCGCGGAGCATCCCCGACATGAAAAGCATCGCGCCGCAATCCCAAGCATCTCCCGTGCGCCGTCCCGCCCCAAGAAGGCTTCCAGCTCGCCAAAGAACTCAAGCGCCTCCCGTCACCCACGCCGCCACTGCGCCACCACCGGTAATCCCTGCCCCGCAACATACCCCACCCACCCTCGCCCTCCACCCGCAGGGAAATCTCCCCCCCCATCTGCCACCTCCGCCGCCGCGTACGACTGCGCCCCCTCCGGCAGGCGAAATCCACACCGCCAAACTCATGCCGACGGCCGACACCACAATCTTCTGCAGACCCGCTTCCCTGCGCACTGCCAATGTCGGCTCGGACCCCGCTCTCAGACTCCAGGGACGACGCACATTCGCAATCTGCAACTACGACGTCTCAGCGATCCACATGTGGACGATCCATCGGGCCGTCTGGCATGCGCATCTTGAGTCCGGCGACATCCGCGAGCTCGGCTTCAGCACCGTACCGGCCGCATGGGTCGAAGGCCATGGAACGTTCGACACCCCGCACAGCGACGGCGCCGCCTATAACCGCCCGCAATCGTCCCGCAACAGCTGGTCGTCGGACGCCACGCCCCTGGACCTTCTGGTGCGCGGCAACGGCGGCTCAATTTACTGCACCAGCCCCGTGGAACTTGCCGAACCAGGCACCACCGACATGTGGATATCGGTCGCCATTGATCCTTCAGTCGTGCAGGCGATGGTCTCCGGCGGATCCCACGGCATCGCCATATTCGACGAAACCGGCCGGACTCATTCCCGCCCGGCCGTTATTGCAAGCCGCGAGTCACGTTTTTCCCACTACCTCGAAATCTTCGGGAGCATCAACGATATCAAGCCGCCGGCAGAGGTCTACAATCTGAAATGCGAAGCAGATCCCCGTTTGCGGCGCTCCGCCTCGGTCGGTGTGGTGCTCACATGGAAAGCCGCCGGGGACGACGATTATAAGGGGCGTGCATTTCGCTACGACATACGATATTCCACCGATCCTTCGACGTCCTTCGAGACTGCCACCCCCCTGCCTCAAAATCTCCTGCCGGTCCCCGGCCCGCCCAAGGCGACGGACGGCGTCGTCATCCCCGGCCTCGACCCTCAGACGACTTATCGCTTCTTCATCGCGTCCGTGGACGAGGCCGGCCAGTCAAGCCGGCCCGCCGTGCTGGATTATACCACCCCCGCTCTCCTCGAACTGCCAGCGCCGGCGATGCCTCCGAAATACCGGCCCGGTCAAATCTTCCTCCCGGGACTCGGCATCTATTATAGTATCCGCGATCCTCTCTCTGCGACCGATCCTTTCTCCAAGACGGTTCTTTCAGGAAACAATAATCCGTTTTTGTGGGAACGCGATGCCCGTACGGTGCACCTCAGTGCTTTACGCAACGAAAGTGTGGCCTTTCTGATAACCTTCTCGGGGGCCGTTACTGCAGCACCACCGCTTGAAATACGTCCCACCCCAATCAAAGGGCCCTCGGTCATCCCGGCATCGGCGTTGAACTGTTGGCGCGTGGTCTATCATCGTGCCTCCCCGGGAGCGGGACGACGGCGCATTGGAGACGCCTTGGTTCCACTGAAGATGCCATTCCGATTGGCGGCCCCTCCCTTCGAAATCGCCGGACAGCGCATCCAGGATATCTATTGCCAGCTCACCGTTCCTCCCGACCTTCCCCCCGGACTCTATCACGGCACACTGCAAATCAGCAGCCGGCGGCGCAAAGTCACTTCCATTAATCTCCTCCTGAAAATCGGCAGCGCCACAATTCCTGCCGTGCCCACTTTCACCTTCGAACTCGTCGGACCACCGGACTTGGCTTCACTATACCGGCGTGACCCTCTCGACAATACCCAAGCTGTTCCCGTGGAAAAAGCTTATGTCTCACTTGCCTCCGCAAACCGTGCCGTTTTCACCCAAATGCCTTACTCTCGGGAGGGCAACTGTCGTCCCCCTCTCGCACCGGAAATCGAAGGTAGCGGTGCGGCCCTGCGCGTAACGGACTGGCACTCCTGGGATGAGCGTTTCTCAAACCGCATCCAAAACGCGGCTTCTCCCCGGGCGCCCGCCAGCAGGGAAGTCCCGTTCCTGGTGGTCCCAACCTTCGAAAACTGGCCGGCCTCTCTTCATCAGCACTACCATTGTGCTGATTGGGAAGTGCCGGACCCGTATTCCCATTACCCGATTTACGCCGGCGCATCGAGCGAGATTCCGAACTGTATTGATCCGGAATACTGGAAAAGTTTCCGGGCGGCGCTGCGCGCCTTCGAGATTCATTTCCTGCAGAACCACTGGACCAATACCGCCATCCACGTATGGCTCAACAACATCCCCGCTGGTTCATATAACGGCAAACCGCCCCCGTGGTACCTGGGCGCACCCGTCTATCGCAATGATTTCATCGCCCTCGAGCGCTATGCCGCCGCCGTCGCTGCAATGCGCCGCCCCGAACAGCGGAAGAAGCTTTTCCTCTTCCGTGTCAATGTCCCCGATATCGCCGCCCTGGGCCGCTACGGCACCGACGCATTCGACCTGCTCTGCGTAAGCGACCGCGATCCCACCCGCTGGCACAACCTCCGGCGGCGCGCCCTCACATACAACGAAACCATCTGGAGAGCCGACAAGCGCCTGTCTCCCTCCGGCAACGACGCCCTTATACCCGGCGCCGCGCTCGCCGCCTTCCTGAACGGCGCCGACGGCTGGACCATTCTGCACACCGCCGGCCGGGCGGCCGACTGGCGGGCCGCCGTCCCCGAATCGATATTATATTGCGGCGCCCCCCTCAAGAAGGCGGCGCCACTGCCCTCGCTGCGCCTCAAGGCGATTCTCCGGGCCGAACAGGATATCGAACTGTTGGCACTTCTCCAGCAGAGGGAACACTGGACACGCGAACAGTTGCGCGATTTCGTGCAGTCGTTGCTCGGCGGCGGATCCGTGGCAGACGCGTCACCCGCCGATCTGGCCCTCTTGCGGTCCGCGCTGCACCAATTGTTACGCTGATCCCCCTTGCAGAGGCAAAGCGATACTCTCCCCCCAAAAAAGGCAATCACACTTCACCCCCGCCCCGGCGCATACGTCCATAGCAATCTCCCACGAGGCCGGCATGCCCTGATAAACGTGCTCCAGTTCACCGTAATGCTCCAGGATAATCGCCCCGGGCCGTATCCGCTGCAGAAACACCCCCATCGCGCGTAATACATCCTGCGCAATACATCCTTGCCTGCTCTCAAAATCCGCATTGGGCGACCGCCACGGCAGAAATACGAGATCCGGCGCCGGAGACAACAACTTCAGTTCCTGTGTGTAGTCAATGTCCCCCCCGAAAAACATCTTGTACCCTCCCGGGCATTCCAATTCGTAATAGACCAGCGGCAACTCCTCGTATGTCTCCCTCCATACATGCCGCCCCGTCCCCGCGCGAATATGCACGTCACCCAGCACCTGCTCCCATCCGGCATCCACGGCGTACAGGTTGGGATTATCCTCCCAGTCCCGCCGGGCGAGTTCCCGCGGCATACACACCGGTTTTCCCAAAGACAGGCAGTCCCGCACCAATGCCCGATCGTAGTGATCCGGATGCTCATGGCTCACCAACAGGAAATCCAATACGCCTGCCAGGCGCGCCGTCAATCCGGCCGGTTCGGTCCATCCGAACGAACGCAGCATTGGAATGATATCCATCCCGAAATAGACATCGTCGGCCTTGATGATCACCCCCGAATTATACCATTGCCAGAGCCGCATACGGTCGGCGGTGTCGAACCCTTCCACAGCCGCCAGCACGCCCAGCAGTCGCTGCTCGATAATCTTCCATACGAGGTTCGGATTCGTAGACAGGTCCGCCTCGCCTCCCGGACGAATGTGAGCTTCCAGGAATCGCCCGAGCCGGGTAAACGCCTCCCGGCGTCCGGGCCCGGGGGGAAATGCCGGCGGATTCTCCGCCAACATCTGCAGTGCGCTCTCAATAGCCGACATTGCTACTTTGCAGTGGGATCCAACAGGGTGTTGTCAATCAAACGCGTTCCGCCAACGCGCGCCGCCATCGCCGCCAAGGCTTTGCGCTCAATGGGGGAAGAAAGCCTCTCCAGTGTCTCCCAGTCCACGATCTCTATGTATTCCACCTCCACCTCTGGAACGTCTGCAGTGATACTCGCCATCGTGGCCTTCAGCCGGACCGGATCCCGCTCCCCTCCGGCAAACGCCTCTTCCGCCGCCTGCAGCGCCCGATTCAGACACAACGCCTGCCGCCGCTGATGTTCCGAAAGGTATGTGTTGCGCGAACTCATGGCCAGACCATCACTTTCCCTGACTATCGGCGCGGCTACGATTTCGATTGGATAGTTGAGGTCCGTCACCATTCTTTCGATCAGACGAAGTTGCTGCGCGTCTTTGCGTCCAAATACGGCCACATCGGGCCGAATTATGTTGAAAAGCTTCGCAACGACTGTCAGTACCCCGCGGAAATGTCCCGGCCGCGATCGCCCACACAAGCCCCGCGAAAGACGGTCTTCACTGACATAAACCGTCGCTCCCGGGACGTACATCTCCGCCGCGCTGGGATGAAATATCAAGTCCACCCCTTCCCGAAGACACAGCCGGCGATCACGTTCAAAATCCCGCGGGTAGACTTCGAAGTCTTCGCCCGGTCCAAACTGCGTAGGGTTGACGAAAATGCTCACGATCACGACCCCGTCTTCGCCGACCTTCCCGCGAATCAGCCTGACCAGCGAGAGATGGCCCTCATGTAAGTATCCCATTGTCGGCACCAGCCCGATCCGGCGTCCTGCGCAATGCAGTTCGTCGCAGCGTTTCTGCATCTCCCTGACGCTGTCGATCACTTCCATGATCATCGCCCGCCCTGGACGGCGCACCTCAAGACGGATACGAATGTTCTTCCCCGGGGAAACGTCCCGTCTCAACGTCCTCACGGAAAGCCCGGAAAGCCCGCTCCATCTCGCCCCCCAACTCCGCATAGCGCTTGACAAAACGCGGCTTGAAGTCGCCGGTCAGTCCCAGAAGATCGTGCGAAACCAGTACCTGGCCGTCACATTCCGGCCCGGCGCCGATTCCGATCGTAGGGACACTGACAGCGGCTGTGACTTTTCCACCCAGCACCGCTGGAATGCATTCCAGCACAATCGCAAAAACCCCCGCGGCTTCCAATGCACGCGCGTCGTCAATGAGCCACTCTTCCGCCTCGGCGCCGCGACCCTGAACCCGATAGCCGCCGAACAGATGAACGCTTTGAGGTGTCAGCCCGATGTGCCCCATAACCGGTATCCCGT
This sequence comes from Kiritimatiellia bacterium, assembly GCA_029934055.1. Classification (GTDB taxonomy): domain Bacteria; phylum Verrucomicrobiota; class Kiritimatiellia; order B70-G9; family B70-G9; genus JAOZMZ01. The sequence continues at coordinate 745 of JAOZMZ010000032.1, read as the reverse complement.
TCGCCGTCAACGCCTCTACCAGATCGGCCCTTATCCGCCCCCCTTCGATTTTGACTGCGTCCGCTCCGGCCTCCTTCAGAAAACGACCGGCATTGTTGATCCCCTGCTCGACCGAAACCTGATACGAAAGGAATGGCATATCAGCCACGACCATCGCCGTGCGCACCCCCCGGGCGACAGCGGCCGTATGGTGCAACATATCCTCCATCGTAACCGGCAGCGTGGTTTCGTATCCCAGTACCACCATGCCCAGTGAATCCCCCACGAGGGCGATCTGGATTCCGGCGGCGTCCAAACGGCGGGCCGTAAAATAGTCGTAGGCCGTCAGACAACTGATGCGTCCGCGCCCCTTGAGCTGTCTAATACGAACAGCCGTCCACTTCTGCCCATCTGCTGCAGTCATTCGCGCCTCTCCCGTATCACCACTCCCGGCAGTACAACACGACTCCCGTCGTCGGTTGCAATCGCTCCAGTACCGTCCGGACCGGACCGGGCGCCCCCGGAATCCACAACCCCGGACGCACGTCCGCCAGGGGACGGACCACGAAACCCCTCTCCATCCAACGTGGATGTGGTATCACGAGTTCGCCGTCGTCCATCTCCGTGTCACCCACATATATCAGGTCCACGTCCATACTACGCGGCGCATTGCGGTCGCCGGGGCTCCGTATCCTGCCGAGGGCCTTCTCGACACGGCGTGCCGCCTGCCACCATGCCCGCGGACTTAAATCACCAGATACGATCA
>JAOZMZ010000082.1 GCA_029934055.1 Kiritimatiellia bacterium | reverse complement strand
CGTAGGGCGGCTCGTTGGTCGAGAACCAGTCTTCGTCGCTCTCCGCGTAGTCTTCGAAGCGAATGTAACGCAGCCCGGCGCCGTAATTGGTGAACATATGCGCGAAACAGACAAAGTCATAGTTGCTTATGGCCAGCTCACCGGTATCGTACTGCACGATGACGCCGTTGGTGGCGTCTTCCAGCGACACCACCAGGCGGAAATTATCCGGGCCGCAATTGGTGCCCCCGGGGAAGTCATAGCGTGCCGCCCATTCCTCGGCGTAGACCGCCGGTGCCCCATCCAGGAAGGTGGTGCTATAGCCCAGGTTGGTGAGGTTGATCACCTGCTCGCGGTGCGGCCAGTTGGTGTCGTCATTCCCCGCGGTGAAACTGAACGCACCGTCAAAACTCTGCGTGGCTACACTCCAGGCCCCGGCGCCCTCGTGGAGAATGGTCCATCCGGACAGGTCCCCGCTCTCGCCACCGGGATTCTCCAGCAGATTAGGCGGCGTCTGTGCCGGCAACCCACTGGCGGCACACACCACCATGCAAATCAAGAGACCAAGCCCGGCAACGCCTCCTCCATTGTCGGTCGCACGACGCCTCTTCATGGGACCCCCTCGTGGTTATGGGAAAAAACCTCTCCTTACTTCCTATGGCCGACGACGCTGATCCATACAGGCAACCGAAAGCTATCCGGGCTCCAAAGGACTCAGCCGCCATGGTTCCTCGATGACTTCCTCAAAAGCGCAGCCTATCGAGGGTCACCGAATTTGTCAATCTATCGGCTAATCTGCGTAGGATCGCTTCCCCATGACCCAACCCGCGCACCCCAATGGCAGCCGCGGAGGAACCACCGCCAGCTATGGTTGCAGGCTCCCTGCCGCATCTCAGCACCCATCTTGCAATGGTCGTTGGAAGTACATCCTCATGTAGCGTTTCGTCTTGATTCGGCCCTCCACGCACCTAGAATACATCTGTGTCTAATGAAAACCGCCCACGTCATATGGCTAGCTGTTATTCTTCTCACCGCCGGTACTCAACCGGCAGGCGCAGTGACCCACTACGTGGATCTCAACGGGCAGCATATCCCCCCGTACACGAATTGGCACGGCGTCGCCCGAGACATCCAGTCCGCCTGCGACGTGGCGGCGGACGGCGACCTGGTGCTGGTAAGCAACGCAACCTATTTCGTGTCCAGTCCGATCACGATAACCAACGGAATTACCGTCCGCGGCCTGAACGGAAGCCGATATACGTATATTGACGGCCTATCAACAACGCGTTGTGTCCAGGTCTTCAATTCCAACGCACTCGTGGAAGGCTTCACCATCACCCACGGCGCCACCAACAGCGGTTGCGGTGTATTTCTCCGCAGAGGACGCTCGCTCCTCGAAAGCGTCACCGAATACGGGAGCGACGGCACCACGGCGATGCCTCCGGCCCAGTTCTTCTACCAGGATGACGATGCCCCCACCTATACGGTCGCCGGCAACACCGCATCCTCAATCAGGTGGCCGCCACCGGCCTGCCCGTGGAACTCGTAGGACACAGCCAAGGCACACTGCTACTCAACCAGGCGATCGCCCTTATGGGCCCGGGGACCCGCTTCGCTCCCGGCTCCCACGTCTCCTACAACAAGGGCATCGTCAATCCCGCCTCCGCCTACGGCGTTAGCTGGGAACGCGGCCTCACGGTCAGTTACAAACCCAACGGACTGGACATCGTCTCAGCACTCGGATCATGGTGGTTGTTCCCCACTGCCGTCGCGGCCCTGCCCTACTTCATCGCCAGCGGCGCTCATCCCCATGTCAAGAACGCGTTCTGACCACAAGTAACCGGCACGCGTCTACCGGCACCGTGCGTTATCTCACCTGCGCGCCGCTGGCTATCTCGCCGTCCACCGTCAGCAACCGCAGATTCTCGCCTCGCGTAGCCGCCAGCAGCATGCCCCGCGATTCGACTCCACGGATCTTCGCGGGCTTCAGATTCGCCACCACGACAATCGTTTTCCCGATAAGGTCATCGGGCTCATAATGCTGCGCGATCCCCGCCACAAGCTGCCTTCGCTCCTCTCCCATGAGGACCTCCAGCCGCAACAGCTTGTCCGTGCCCTCGATGCGCTCCGCCTCGACAACCTTGGCGGTCCTCAATTCTATCCGCGAAAAATCATCGTAAGTGACGACCTCTTCCCGACTTTCATCCTCCCGTGCATTCTCCATCTTTGTGCCTCCACTGGTCGAATTCTTCCTCTTTCCACGCCCACGGTCGCTTCTGCCTGACCTTCCCGACGCGGTCCCGTCAGCCTTCTCGTCGTCCGTCACCACACGCGGGAAGAGCGGGCCGATATCCACGACCTCCATCCCCGCCCGCAAAACTCCCCAACTGCGCAATTCCTGCATCTTGGGATCAACCGCCTTCATCCCCAGAGCTCTGCGCAATGCCGCCATCTTCTCGGGCATTACCGGCGAAAGCAGCCCACTCGTCACCCGCAGGCTTTCAGCGGCGACATAAAGCACCCGATCGAGTTCTGCGTGCTTCTGCGATCGCGCCAGGTCCCAGGGACGACTGTGTTCCACAAAGCGATTCGTTGCCCGCACCGCGGACAAGACCCCCGCCACTCCGCGATCCAGACGCATCTCCTGCAGGCCACGCTCCATACCTTCCACAGCCAGCATGAGTTTCGCCCGCAGACTCTCAACGTCGGGATCGTTCAGCAACTTCGCCGCCTCATCCGCATTTCGGGGACCCGGCAAGGCACCATCGCGGTAGCGTCCGATCATACTCACCACCCGCCGTAACAGGTTGCCGAAGTCATTCGCCAGATCGGTGTTGTACCTGCGCACGAAAGATTCCTCGGTGAATTCGGCATCCTGGCCGAGCGCCATCTCCGCCATCAGGAAGTAACGGAAGGCATCCACGCCGTACTTCTCGGCCATGTCCATCGGATTGACGACGTTGCCGAGCGACTTGCTCATCTTACTACGGCCCACCAGCCACCAGCCGTGAGCGAAAATCGTACGCGGCATGGGGAGCCCCAAAGCACGCAGCATGGTCGGCCAATATACCGTGTGGGTCGTGAGAATATCCTTGCCGATGAGATGAACGGCCGGCCACCAGTCACGGAAGCGTTTCTCATCAACCCCATAGCCGATCGCACTGATATAGTTCACCAGAGCATCAAACCACACGTAGGTCACAAAATCGCTGTCGAACGGCAGTTCGATTCCCCAACCCAGACGCCGCTTCGGCCGCGAAATGCAAAGATCGTTCAATTCCTGCTGCAGGAATCCAAGCGTCTCATTGCGGCGGAAATCCGGCTGGATGAATTGCGGATGCTCGCGTATGTACTCGACGAGCCAGTCGCGGTAGCGCCCCATGCGGAAAAAGTAGTTCGTCTCGGTAATGCGTTCCACCGGCCGGTGGCACTCGGGGCACAGGTCCTCCACCAGGTCCTTCTCCGTGAAAAAACGCTCGCACGGCGTACAATACCAGCCGTCGTACTCGGCCCGATAGATTTCTCCGCGATCATAAAGCTCCTGCAGAACGAGCCGTACCACTTGTTTGTGACGCTCCTCGGTCGTGCGAATGAAGTCGTCGTTGGTGATCTCCAGTTTCTTCCACAGCGCCTTGAACCGGACAACCGTCCGATCCGCCTGCTCCTGGGGAGTTATGCCGGCCGCCCGCGCCGCCCGTTCTACCTTCTGGCCGTGCTCGTCTGTCCCGGTAAGGAAAAACGTGCGGACACCCTCCATGCGGCTGTAGCGCGCCAACACATCGGCCAGAATCGTCGTGTACGCATGCCCGATGTGCGGTTCGTCGTTGACGTAGTAAATCGGAGTCGTGACGTAAAAATGGTGCTTCATGCTTTTCCTCGTAACGATGGGCGCATTATAAGGCCTCGCCCCGCTTTTCAAAGGCAGAAAAGCCGCTTTTCTCCCTCTCGGAAGGAGGTCTTCATTGTGTACACCGCCACCGCAATCGCACATAATAGAGACCCGGCGGAACGGTCCGCCGAAAACCACTTGGAAAGGAGTCGGCCGTCATGCTTGAACTCACGGTAATGAGTGCCGTATTTGCCATGGGGGCGGATATCCCCCCCCGTTATACGTGTACCGGAGAAGACGTCTCACCGCCGATCACTTGGCAGGCGGTTCCGGAGGGAACCCGCAGCATCGCCCTGATCTGCGACGACCCTGATGCGCCCGTCGGCATCTGGACGCATTGGGTCATCTTCAACATTCCCGCCGACAAAACCACCCTGCCGGAAGGCGTATCGCCCGATGCCCGCCTGCCCGATGGAAGCATCCAGGGCATCAACGACTTTCACCGCCACGGCTACGGCGGCCCGTGCCCGCCTCCGGGCAAGCCGCATCGCTATTTCTTCCGCGTCTACGCCCTCGATACCATGTTGAACCTGCCCGCCTCGACGACCCGCAGCCAACTGCTTGCAGCCATGGAGGGACACATTCTCGCAAAAGGGGAGCTGATGGGAAAATTCCAGCGCTGACCGGGCGCTTCCGCATGCCGGAGCCTCCATCCTCAGGGCTACAGCAGCGATTGCGGGTCCATGTCCACGCTGCAGGAAATGCCCTTGGGCCACTTGAAGTCCGCAAGCACCTTCCGCAGCGGAACGGTCATCGCCGCCGGGCGCCGGCAACGCAGGAATATCTGATACCGGTAAAAACCACGCGCCCGCGCGATCGGAGCCGGAGCCGGGCCGCTGAGAATCACCTCCGAGCTGAGCTCGGGACGCAAAACACCCATGAACTTTTCCGCGCTGAACGAAACCGCCTCCTCCACCTTCCCGGCCATGTTAATGCACAGCATGCGGGTCGCGGGCGGATATTGAAGCTCATGGCGGAACTCCACCTCCTGGTCGAAAAAGGCATCATAGTCCATTCGGCGCGCAGCCTGGATCGCCGGACTGTAGGGCGTATAGGTCTGGACGATCACTTCCCCGGCCACATCTCCCCTTCCGGCCCTGCCGGCCACCTGCGTCAATAACTGGAAGGTCCTCTCCGCCGAGCGAAAGTCCGGCATGTGCAACGTCAAATCGGCATAAATGACCCCGACCAGGGTCACGTTGGGGAAGTGAAGTCCCTTGGCTATCATTTGCGTGCCGATCAAAATGTCGATCTTCCCGCTTCTGAAATCCCCGAGTATCTCCTGGTGCGCCTTCTTGCGCGTCGTGCTGTCGGAGTCCATCCTTTGGACGGAGGCCCTCGGAAATATGCGCCGCACCACGTCCTCGACCTTCTGGGTGCCCATTCCGGCATAACGGAACGCCGGATCACCGCATTCCGGATTCGGACACCGTTCCGGAACCGGCTGCCGGAACCCGCAGATATGACAGCACAGCAACTGCGTATCCCGGTGAAATGTCAATGCCACACTGCACGACCCGCAGCGCGCCACGTAACCGCACTTGGGACAAATCAGGGAAGTCGAATAGCCGCGCCGGTTGAGGAACAACATTACCTGCTCCGCGCGCTCGAGACGCGCCCGCATGGCCTCAACGAGATCCCGGGACAAAAGGTGTACTTTCCCGCTGCGTTGCGCCTCGATCCGCATGTCCACGACGTGCACGGACGGCATACGTCGGTGATCAACACGGTGTGGCAACCTTATCAGACGGTACTTGCCCCGCCGGGCGTTGTAGAAGCTCTCAAGTGAAGGCGTCGCCGAACCGAGCACCACAACGCAGCGCTCCAGGCGCCCACGCACGACCGCCACGTCACGCGCGTTGTAACGCGGTGCTTCCTCCTGCTTGTAGGTCGTCTCGTGCTCCTCATCCACTACTATCAAACCCAAATTCTCAACCGGCGCAAAAACCGCCGAGCGCGCCCCGATAACGATCCGGGCCCGCCCCTCTCGAATCCGGTACCACTCGTCGTGACGTTCGCCGTCGGAAAGGCGGCTGTGCAGTACGGCTATCTTCTCCCCGAACCTTCCGAGGAATCTCTCCACCGTCTGCGGCGTCAGCGATATTTCCGGAACCAGCACAATAGCGCCCCTGCCCAAAGCAAGCGCATGGTCGATCGCCTGAAGGTACACCTCGGTCTTGCCGCTGCCGGTAACACCGAAGAGAAGCAACACATCCGGCCGCCCGGCATCCATTGCTTTCTCTATCGAGGCCAGGGCCTCCTTCTGTTGATCCATCAGCGGCAACGGTTGCGTCGGCAGGTACACGCGCGAGGTCAACGGGTCCCGGCGGTCACGACGGCTTCCGATGCTCACGAACCCCTTGCGTTCGAGGGAACGAACCGTCGCCGTCGTCGTCCCGGCCGCCTTTGCCAGCTCGCTGAGAAACATCCCCCCTCGTTCCCGCAGGACATCCAATACACGCGCCTGACGCCGGGCCCGTTTGCGCAAGCTCGTCACTGCAATCTCGTCCGCCGCCGCCACGGTCGTTGTGACGAACAGCCGGTGCCGGTACCGTGCTCCATGCCGGCGCACCGCCGCCGGCAACACGGCCTTCAGCGCTTGTTCTACCGGTGCCAGATAGTATTCGGCCATCCAGCGGGCCAACTGGATGAGCTTCTCGGGAACTACGGTACCCTCGCCGGCCAGAGAATCTATCTCCTTGAGCTTCCCGACGTCGGAATCCTCCGCGAATCCCACCACGTACCCCCGCACCTCACGCCGCCCGAAAGGAACCACAACCCGGCTGCCCACGCGTAATTCCTTCTGCAACGCCTCCGGAACTAGATAGTCGAACTCCCGTCCAAGCGACAGTTCCACCACCACCTTGGCGATGCGCGGCATAACTTCACTCCCCGATGACCTTCACCAGCACGCGCTTGCGTCGCTTGCCGTCGAATTCACCGTAGAAAATCTGCTCCCAGGGGCCGAAGTCCAGTTTTCCCTCCGTCACGGCCACCACCACCTCGCGCCCCATGATCGTCCTCTTGAGATGCGCATCGGCGTTGTCCTCGTAGGTATTGTGCGCATACTGGGAATACGGCTTCTCAGGCGCAAGCTTCTCGAGCCAGCGTTCGAAATCGGCGTGCAGGCCGGATTCATCGTCGTTGATAAAAACGCTCGCCGTTATGTGCATCGCGTTCACCAGCACCAACCCCTCCTTGATTCCGCTGGCGCGTACACACTTCTCCACCTCGGGTGTGATGTTCACGAAACCTCTCCGCGTCTTCAGATTGAACCACAGTTCTTTTCGGTAGGACTTCATGCTCCGCATGCCTCCATCAAAAAACAGTTCCTAGGAATGCTGCCGTATCACGGATGTATCCTACCAGATCATCCCCTGCAGACAAAGAACCTCCCCCGCTCCCGTACCCCCCGGTAAACCACCACCCTCTCAGTCGTTGCCCGATTCACGGCCGTCCGCTGCGCCTGGCCGGCCGTTCCCCCCGGAAGGTTGGAGCGCCGCAGCAAGACCCCGCCAGGCCAACTCGGCGCACTTCCGCCGAACAGGATAGCGCGCCACATCGCCCAGAGCAGCCGCCGCGCCCAACCTCTTCAGGCCGTTTTCATCAAGTGTCCCGGCCAGCATGCGCCGGAAATCCTCCCCCAGACTCAACGCCTCCGCAACGGTCACCCCGCGCACCACACCTGCCATCAGTGATGCCGATGCCATGCAGATCATGCAACCATGCCCGTCATAGGCTATTTCCTCGATTATCCCTTCGCGGACCCGGATCCGGAATCTGAGGCGGTCGCCGCATAATGAGTTACTGACATCAGCCATGACTTCATCGGCGGACAATGTCCGAAATCCCCGCGGGTTGCGGAAATGCTCCATGATCACATCAGCGTACAAGTCCTTCATTGATCCTTCATCCTTCGCCCGCTGCACCGCCTCTTCAATAAAGTCGCCGCGTGGCCTGTGCCGCACGCCATCAAGCTACATCCGTTCCGGCAGCCGTGCCAACCCCTCAGCGAGGCGTTCGACGTCCCGCTCGTCATTGTATATGTAGAAACTCGCCCGCGTCAGACCATTGACACCGAGCCTCTTCATCAACGGATGCGCACACATCTTGCCGGCCCTTACTGCAATCCCGCCGTGGTCCAGCAACTGGGCCACGTCGTGAGGCGGATACTCATCCCATTTCCCACCCCCCGCCGGCCCGCTTCCCCCGAAACCGACCCGGGATGATATTATTCCAGC
>JAOZMZ010000031.1 GCA_029934055.1 Kiritimatiellia bacterium | reverse complement strand
GCCTCCAAATCCGTTGCTATGTCGCCCCAGTTTCAATCCGCGCCCCCCGTGCGGGGGGCGACCCCGGTGCCCGCCGGCGGCAATGCGGCGGCATGTTTCAATCCGCGCCCCCCGTGCGGGGGGCGACCGACATAAGAGATAACGGGGCGCTGGGACCGGATGTTTCAATCCGCGCCCCCCGTGCGGGGGGCGACCTCGAAGAGGACCTCCAGAGGCATGTGATGCGAGTTTCAATCCGCGCCCCCCGTGCGGGGGGCGACAAAGAATCGTCTGGAGAAATTCCGTGATGGTATTGTTTCAATCCGCGCCCCCCGTGCGGGGGGCGACAATGGGAGGCGACCTCCACGGGGGCGCTGATCGTTTCAATCCGCGCCCCCCGTGCGGGGGGCGACCGGCCAGTTTTCCGCTTCTCCGGCGGAGGCGGAGTTTCAATCCGCGCCCCCCGTGCGGGGGGCGACTTACTCTCGATATCATCTCGCCCCGCCTATCGCAATACGCACACCTGCGCGTTTCAATCCGTGCCCCCGTGCGGGGATAACTCAGTTGTCAAAGATCCTCGTCGCAACACCTTGAAAAGCCGACGCTTACAATCCGCGCGAACCTCCATGCCAAAAAGCGCACACTTGATGTTCGCGCGCCTTGTCCACACGACCATACGACTCATATCACAAGAGTATCCCTCTCCAGATTGGGCGTCTTCTTGGTCCCGTGATGCTCAACCCGCCGGTCCCACTTTGATCCCAAGAAATAGAATCGCAGGCTGTCTTCCTCTTCATCAAAAATACTCAAGAGCTTCTCCCGCAGCTCCACCCACTGGGCCGGATCTACCATGCACTCGAACACGGAATTCTGCACGCGCTGACCGTAATCCAAGCACGTCTTCGCAACTTTCCGCAAACGAGCGCGGCCGGCGCGGTCAACAGTCGCAACATCATAACTGACCAACACCATCATGACGTCCCTCCAATACCATCTTCTATTTCCATAAGAACGGTGGATACGCCTCCAAATCACCCCGTAGGTGTCTCGCCAAAAGACGCGCCTGCAGATGGGGTAGCAACCCGATCTTGCACTTTTCACCGATAAAAGGATGCACCAGTTCGTCGAGCTTCCTTTTTTGCCACGCCTCCAGTACGTTTCTGCGAGCTCCCTCAGTCATGGTTACCGCACTGCCTGCCGAATAAATGAAGTCTCGGGCCTGAACCTGCTTCCTGTTGATTAACGAGAGAACAAGTCGATCCGCAAGGAACGAACGAAATTCCTCCATGAGGTCAAGGGCCAGGCTCGGCCGGCCGGGTCGCACGGCATGCAGAAAACCAACCTGCGGATCCAGCCCTACGCCTTCCAGGGCGGAGCGGCAATCATGCACCAACAGCGTGTATACGAAAGAAAGCAGGGCATTGACCGGATCCACGGGCGGACGCCTGTTGCGTCCCCTGAAACGGAAAGTATCGTCTTGCACGGTCATCAGACAATCAAACACGGCGAAATACGTCGCAGCGGCTTCGCCTTCATAACCGCGGAGCTCATCGAGTCGCAGCGGTCTTTGGAGCCGAACAAGAAAATGTCCGAGGCGTTTCTCGGCAGCCCGGATTTCGGCCTGCTCGCCGTGATCGCGTAGGGCGCGCCGCAACACCGTTCGGGCGTTGGATATCTTCCCTACGAGTGTGTTTCTGGCAATGGTCGTGGCAATCTCTTTGCTCTCCGCAGCGCGGTACTGTGCCTGTCGCAGGAGAACATTGCCGGAAACGGGGCCAGCCACCCTCGCAAGAAAACGGCCATGCTCGGAGAGAAAGGAGACACCAACGTTGTTTTCCGCACAGTGAAACATCAGGAACGGACTCATTGAAACCGCACCAAAGCAAACGATGGAATCAAGAGTGTGAATAGGCAGGCGAAGCCGATCCTGCTTTTCGATGCTGACCACCACCGACTGACCCTCCTTGCGGAGGTAAGCCCCCTGGGTCGTTACGTAAAGTGTATTGAGGTGCTTTTTCATTACGATTTGTCGTCCTCCGAAAAAGTATCGGCGAGGTACTTCGATACACGCTGACGCTTCTTCGGCATACAAATATCCAGAAGTGAACATGCCGCGCATTTTTTCCTGTCATAGTCCGGGAGTGGGGTGTTACCGGACAATATCAGTTCATGAACCGCACGTGCAGTGTTCTCGGTCTCGGCACGAAGTTCGGGTGTGAAAACGACTCGTTGCCGGCGCCTGGGTTGCCCGTAGAACATCGCGCCTTCTTCTATCCTCGTGCTCAGCATCTCCTCCAGGCAAATAGCCTGGGCACAAAGCTGTACCCAGTCGCAGTGGTCCGGCTTGGGGCGCCCCCGCTTGTGTTCGACGGGCAGGATGCTGCCATCGGGATGAAATTCCACCACGTCAGCCTTGCCAACAAGCCCCAGCCGAAGGGAACGTATCGGAACTGCGTATTCCATTCGGACGCCGTCGCGCATTTCGTGTTCCGGGCGGTCAACGCGGTCGTGCATGGCTCGACCTTCGGCGGTGATACGGTTTTCGGACCATTGGTGCTCGATATGTATCAGCGCGCACTGGCGTGGACAGAATACGTAATGCTGCACGGCGGAAAGCGGCAAAAGTTCTGAATCCGAATAACGCGCGAGGGGTTGCCGTTGCCCGTGACTATCCGTATTCATTTGAGCTTCTTCAATTTGTCGAGAAGTATCTCGCGCAGGCGGGGCTTGTCTTCCGGATAGAGCGAGACCAGCCGTTTGCCTTCCTGCTGGTAGAGCTTCTGTTTCTTGAGCATGCCGATCTTGTAGTCGGCGGTATCCATCCCCCAGTACTCGATGTAGACATCAAGTTCGGGAAGATAAAAGTCCGGACGGATGGCGTAGCCATCGAGAATACGAAACCGCTCATCGTAGCGGTACCGGATGTTTTCGGCGGAAAGGATTTCAGCAATCCGCCGTTCGCCGTCAGACTGGACCAGTGTTCCGTCCTTGGCCCGAACGGTTTTCTGCAACTCAACCTTTGTTTCGAAGTTCCTGCGGTCAAGAAATACCTCATCGAAGCAGTGGTCGCAGAAAACACGCTGAAAGGCTTTCTTGCTCCGGGCGTACTCATCGGCATCCACGCGCACACCGCAGCGACGGCAGTGGTGGACAACTTTTCGCTCCGCGATGCGGACGGCTTCACGTATGGTCTTGCCCGCCGTCAATACACTGCGCTTTACATACTCTTTTTCGTTCGGGTTGCGGTACAGGTCGCGCAGGTCCGGAAGGGCGCCCTTCGCCGCCGCACCGAACGCCCCAAGCGCTTTCGCGGCATATTGGCGGCACTGTGGGTGCGGGTCCGCCAGCAATGGCATCAACGCCTTCACAGCCGGCCCTGAAGGGACTATACCTGCTAGCTTACCGATGGCCGATGCCGCCAGCCGCCGCACCAGGGCTGATTCAGAACGAACCAGTTCCTCAAGCTCCGCCAGTGCATCCGCCGCGGCGCTTTTGCCTAACTCCGAGGCCCGTGCGGCCAATCTGCGCTCGTTGGCTATGTCCATTCTGTTTTCAGGAGCCGGCCGACTTGTTCCGATTTCACGGATTCTCCACTACGTCGTTCCCGTTTCCGGCAAAAACATTCCGTCAACGCCTGCCGATCGCAGTCAGTCGGCGGACGCAATGAAGATCGGCATCCCTCACAGCTTCTCGATCAACTCTACACCGTCCGGGCACTTTTCTTTATCAATCGTCACCGTGTAGTCGCTGAAAGCCCGTGGCGGGGCGTCGCCGGAGTTCTTCTCAACCTTGACGAGTTCGAAAAGCTCGTGAGAAGGAGCGTTGCCAAGTTCGGAGTTGTGTTTGAAGACGATGAGCTTGCGCATGGCCATGCTGCCCGCTGGACGGGCGGCGGACTGATCGAACTGGAAGGCGTTTTCGATGGCCTCCCACAGCAAATTCAGATCTTCATCCGAGAAGTGTGTCTTTTCCGCAAGAAACGGATTTACAAAGCCGTGCGCACGATATAATGCATACGGAACCGTGAATTTCCGGCCCATGGTGCGCTCTTTTTCCAAATCCCTTTCATTCGTTACGGAGCTGCGCGTGATGGCGTGTTCCGAGGTGACGATTGGATCAATGGAACGCGCAAATGATATCTGCACCGGCCCACGCACCTGCCCGCAGTTCACCTCGGTAGTCATCACCGCCCCAAAGGTGCGGATGTCGTAAAAATTATCGCACATGAAATCTGTTATCTTCCGCGCCTTTTCCACGTCCTTCGGCAACTTCTTCTTTTCGGGCTTGATGCCGGCGTCTTCGTAGGCTTCGAGATGAATGTTATTGAGAACAACGCCATCTTTGAAATAGATACGGTGGGGCGGTTTCTCCCCCTTCTTGATCGCGACATAATTGCGGATTTTCCGCTTGATGCAGACATCCGTCACCAGCCCGTGCCCCGTTTCGGAATCAATCCGCGGAAGGTTGCCGGCGTCCGGGTCGCCGTTGGGGTTTGCATCCTTGACGTCGAACAACATCACAAAGTCATAACGATTTTCCATTTTCTTGCTCCTCCTTATAGTTGTCTCCGGTTGCAGATAGTCAGACTGCTTCCACTTCTTCCTTTTCTTCGTTTCTCGTAAAAAGGTCTTTGCGCTGGTGATAGTAGCCCAGTGCAAACAGCCCCTGTTCGTCCAAACTCAGAAAACGGGGAAATTTCGCAAGATTGTCAGTAATGTCTTGTAAGAGCTTCTCACGGTTCACTCTTATTCCGCCCGAAAGCTTGGCGAGATGATGTTGATGCACCCGCAGGATACGGGGAAATACCGCCGCAGGCGTCGCCGACGCCGAAGAATAGAACCGCTCACGCAACCCTGCGTTGACAGTCCCCAAAGCATCTTCCTGTGTCTTTTCCAGTACGGCAAAAAGCCGTCCGAGCACATATCCCGGTTCTTTCCGCTGCTTGTCCAGAGTCATAGTTACCTCCATGTTTTGATTTCGGACCAAATAACCCTTTATGACACAGGCCTTCAGGTAGTTGACCGCATCACCGGCATGCAGCCGACGAATCACGGCGGAAAAAAGACCCTGCGGATAACGGGTGCCATACAGAGCCGCTTCAAGCAGGGGAGCCGCGAGAAGCGGCGGGATTTCCTTTGCGTCACGCGCCGTCTGCCGGAGAAGCTGCCGGAAAGAAGGATAAAGAGGGTCCGGGTTTCTAGAATCTTCCTTCCACGTGCGTTCAACACAGATGTCGCGGAAATGGCGAGCGAGATTTTCCATCAACTGCCCCACGCTCGATTGCAGGAACAGACGCACCGACGTCCGCCCGGCATTCGGCGAAAGCGCCAGAAGATAGAACGGTGTGTGGGGATCATCCAGACCTTCGTTTTCGGCGCGTCCGCCCTTTCTCAATGCCGCAAGAAACGCTTGCAGCTTGGTACGGAGCATTTCATCCTGTACCGGCAGATCCGAATCCGACACAACGCCCTCGCCCAGCAGTGGTGCGAATATGTCTTCGGTTGTCGTCGGCTTTTCGGTCCAGAAAACAACTGTCGCGTCAGCAAGAGTTATCTTGTGCCTAAAGGCCATAGGCCCGTCAAGCAGTGCGTTCAGCGCCTGCGTATAGCGAAAGGCTGCCTCTTCAGAGACCGGGGCATTGAAGCTTTGTTCCTTGGCATAGGATTCGTAGGCATCCTCATTGTACGACACCAACGACGCCCCGGCACGTTGCCCGCCGGCAATGCCTCTCAGTTTGGGGTGCAATCGTGCGATGGGCGCCTCTTTGCCGGTAATGAGACACTGCCCCATAATTTTTCTCGCTGCATCAGCCTTTTCCGCAAGCCGTCTTTCCCACCATTCGACGATTGCCGGGTCTTCGTGCACGTAGCCAGTCTCCCCGAGAATCTGAAAAACACCGAATCCCGTTTCATCGAGGATGGGAAACCGGCAGGCACCGGATTCGTCGAATACTGAATCCGGGTCCCAGTTTTCCAGGAAGCGGCACACCGCATCAAAAGACGGCGATCCAATCTCGTCGCGCAACGCAAGGTGGTGATCCCGGAAGGCTTCGAATGTCTTGCGGGTGCGCTCCGGCTTCGGATCATCCTTCTTGTAGCCCAGCATGTATGCCGCATTGTCCCAAAGCGTACACGGATTCAACCCCGAACCGGTAGATTTTGTTTGTCCGAGCACCTTGACGCGACGGTTCAGCAACTTGCCGTCCTGCGGAACCCGTGCGTCCTGGATATCGAACAGCGATCCGTCAGGCCTGATCACCACTTTGAAAGCGATTTTTTGGTAGCTGAACCCCTGCTCGCAAAGACCGTAGTCCGGATCATCTTTCAAGCGGTCGTAGAGACGATTCAGCGATTGAAGGATCACGCCCGCACCTCCTTTCCATCAAGAGGAGGAACTTCTATGATGCCGTCACGCATTATGACGCGGAAAAACCGAGGTTCAGCCGTAATGCGCGTACCTTTGTTGGATTCGACGATTTTCCCCTTCGGGTCGGGGACGAAGACGATGTCATGCAACATGTAGCCGAGGTCTTTTTCTCCACGCAGGGAAGGATGGCATTCCGGAAACGAATCTGCTTTGCCAAAATCTGCATAAAACTCGCGTGTCCCCAGGTACGGATGGTGAAAGCATTGCCCGCGCGCCGCGCGCCTGTTGAATGAATCGAGATGCTTCCCTTCGTTGCGGTCCTCGTCTGTTGTAAACTCGAAGTGGGCCTCGATCCCGTACTTGACGTTCTTGAGCACCATTCCGGCACGCTGCTGCCGGTGCCCTGTAACATTTATCCCCGGATTACGCTCATAATCTTTGGCAGGAATTTTGCAGGAAATCTCGTTGCGTCGGACATGCGTGAATACGATCGGATTGAGGACATGGATGCGGTCAATCACCCATCGAATGGAGGGCTTCCAATAGACGGCTTCAAGAATGCCGCGGGCAGCACTTGGAGTCATCACATCATAGGAAACCCGTTCGACTTTCATTTCAGGCCGTGAAAAACACGCGTATTCTCCCCACACCAACAACTTCACACCCATGACTCAACCCTCCATTATCCGAAAAAGGCTTTACCTTGGACGGGGTCATCCAGAATCAATCCCGTCTCCCGCGAGTAGTGCGTATCAACGGATACAAGCACGTTGTACGACTCCCCTATTGTCTCGACCCTTCCTTCTGCGATAGCCCGGCTCAACACACGGGGATTTACGCTCACGGTATAGGGTTGCAGTGCCCTTGCTAATTTCCGGTTCGGCGGTTCGTAGTGTAGCCTATGCACAAGATCCCCACCCCGCTTATCCCAGGGAATGACTATGGCCTTTCGATAGTCGTCTATAAGGCGAAACCTCCCTGCGACGCTCGCAAAACTAAACAAGAATGGCAATTCCCTGTCTTGTGTCAATGTAAATTCGCGCATGATTTTCTTAGCGTCCCACTGCTCGGCCTTGTCCCTGTAGTAATGTTTGAAAAACCTCTCAATCAGATCCGGATCGAGAATGTTATCGGGGTGGAGTTCCAGCAACTGCGAGGCACAATTAGCGGTTTCCGCAAAATACGTCTCCGCACGAACGTGCTCGGACTTGAACACGTAAGTCCTGCCGCGATCCAGTCGGCCCTCCCGATTGCAGCGTCCCGCCGCCTGAGCCAAAGAATCAAGGCCCGCCAGCGAACGGTAGACCACCGGGAAATCGAGATCAACCCCCGCCTCTACCAATTGCGTCGAGACCACCAAACATGGAGCGTTCTCTTTCAGTTTTGACCTGATAGCTTTTAAGGTTTCACGTCGATGCGCAGGACACATCAAGGCACTCAAATGAAACAGGCCACCGTCGGCTTCTCGTGCCTCCTTTAACGCACCGAATAAAGACTTTGCATGGCCGCGGGTGTTCACGATGCATAATACACACTCGTATTTCGAAAGTCGCTCGACCAATTCCTGATCCCGCACCTGCCCGACATAACTCGCGTCAACCCGCTTCAACTTCAAATACAGCTTGCGCGTCTCGGGAACCATTTCACGTATCTCATGTGTCTCGATACCGATCGGGAAATCCTCACGACGCTGTATCGCCGGCTGGGTCGCCGTACAAAGTACGACTGTCGCAGAATAGTGACGAACCAGTTCCTTCAGGGTTTTCAGACAGGCTTCGATGTATTGAACAGGTAGCGTCTGAGCCTCATCGAAAATAACCACCGCGTTCGCGATATTGTGAAGTTTCCGGCAGGCAGAAGCACGGTTCGAGAAAAGCGATTCATAGAACTGCACCGCGGTCGTGACGACAATGGGTGCATCCCAATTCTCCGTGGCAAGGCGCCAGCGCTCAACACGCTCCTCATCCCCCTCATCCTCCGGTACAAAGTTAGAATGATGTTCGAGAATGATGGATTCGTTTGAAGCTCCCAATGCCTTTCGAAAAACATCGGCTGTCTGCTCAATGATCGAAGTAAAAGGAATTACGTAAATCACTCGTGATTTTCCATACTTCGCGGCATGTTTGAGCGCGAACGCAAGCGAAGATAACGTTTTCCCGCCGCCGGTGGGGACCGTCAGCGAAAAAAAACCGGGTCTCTCCGACGCAGCTCTCAAGCAGTGGCCGAGCACTTCAGATCGATAGCGGTTCACCGGGCTGTCCGTTGCCGCCAGCTTCTCTATGTGCCCCAGCAGAAATTTCTCCAATACGGTGAAATCTACATTGCGGGACGATTCGCCGCGCAAACGGCTCTTTTCCGGGTCCATGAATCTTTCAGTGTCAAGGGAATCGGCATCCACAAGGCACGAGAACAGCATCCTCACAAAAAAGGCAGTTCCAAATGCATCCCTCTCGCCCAATGCGGGAGGAACAGGCAACTCCTCCGGCAACGGTGGCAAATCAGGCATTGAGAATAGCGCAACAGACTTTTTCAGCCGCCGTTCAAGGCACGGGCCCTCAGAGATCCCGTCGGGGAGGCCGGCATGATGTCCGGCAATTGCATAGGCCAGGAGATGTCCAAGAATCGGGTATTTCTTCACTGCGAGCTTCGCGCCCGCAGTAGAATGATCGGTCTTTGGTGGGGATTCCGCGCCTTCGGATGCCGCACGCAGGTAGGTCTGAAAAGCATCCGAGCCCTTTCCCACGTCGTGCCAGAGGCCTGCCAGATAGGCCCACGCTTCAGCTCCGAAGGGTTTCGCGAATTCCGCAGCCAGGTCGGCGACATTCCTCAGGTGCTCTTCAAGCGGCTGCCACTCTTCTGGCGGCCGCCCTTCCCTGCTGTGGGCATACAGATTGTCCCGACGTTTTCCCATGACCCCGTCACCTCAGTTGATAATCCATACGCCCCAGCTTCACAAGTATTTCCGGAAAAAAACGGTAACTGCTCTTTTCTCGATCTTAATGTCCATTGACTACGCACGGCCCGCAGAGCCACGCGGATGCAACACGCTTTCCATTGCAGGAAGAAACATTTAGTACCACCCGAGAATCCACTCGCGAAACAGGCGGCTTTCATACGTATGTGCGAACTTGTGTTAGATATGCTTGACGGTCTGTGTCAAGTACCATCTGTATGGTGCTGACTCGGGCTTCCCTCTCGCAAGGCGCGTGCTACACGTAACTTGTTATACATAAAATAGTTACGCCGTGTTTTCCCGGCCGCAAGGCCGAGGCGGTGATGCAAAGATTGCTGCGAGTGCGGGCGCCGAATTAACCTGATCAAGGAAGATGCCGCAGAAATCGCAGCCATCAATATCAATCAGTATGGTACCCTACTTCCCCCGGTGGGCCTGGATCCAGATGGAAAGGACCGATATGTCGGCCGGACTGACCCCGGAAATCCTCGAGGCCTCTGCAAGGTTGCGCGGCCTTATCCGCGAAAGCTTCTCCCGGGCCTCGATGCGTAACGCCCGAATTGTACCAAAATCTATTCCCTCCGGAATAACCCGCCTCTCCATGTCATGCATCCGCGCCACCGAGCGCATCTCACGCTCAATGTAACCGGCATACTTCACCCGCGCCTCGATCTCCGATACCTCCAGCGCCGTCAGGTCGGTCCGGGCACCGGGCAGCTCAACGTACCGCGCGCCCGGCCGCCGCAACATCCGTACCAGGCTGACCCCGTCCGCATATGTGCCCTCCAGGCGCCGCAACTCCGCCGCAATCCGCTTCTCCCATGACCGTACCGCTGCCAGAAAAGCACTGCTGCGCAGCCCCAACCGCTCTGCATGCGGCAACATTCGGAAGCAGGCGTTGTCCTGCCGCAAAAGCAGGCGGTATTCCGCGCGGGATGTGAACATCCGGTAAGGCTCGTCCGTGCCCTTCGTCACCAGGTCATCAATCAATACGCCGATGTAAGCCTCGTCCCGGTCCAGCTCCAGGGGACGCTCACCGCGCAGCTTCAGCACCGCGTTCACCCCGGCCATAAATCCCTGCGCGGCAGCCTCCTCGTAGCCCGTGGTTCCATTGATCTGACCGGCCATGTAAAGATTCTCGATTCTTTTCGTCTCCAGCGAATGCGTAAGCTGCGTGGGATCGCAAAAATCGTACTCGATGCCATAACCGGGACGGATAAACACCGCCTTTTCCAGTCCCGGTATAGAATGGATCATTTCCAGCTGAACGTCCTCAGGGAGGCTGTTCGAGGTCCCGTTCGGATACACCCTGACATTGTGCCGACCCTCCGGCTCCACAAATACATGATGAGTCTCCTTGTCGGGAAACTTTACGATCTTGTCCTCAATCGAGGGGCAATAACGTACGCCGGTTCCCGTGATCATCCCGCCGTATAACGCGCTTTTCTTCAGATTTTCCGCAATTATTGCGTGCGTGCGCGCCGTGGTATGCGTCAAGTAACAATCTATCTGGTCGGTGCCCGGCCGCCAGGGCATCAGGGCCTCGTCGGCGTCATGTTCCACGTGGAACATCGAAGACCAGGCCTCACGGGCCTCGAAGGAGAAAAAGGGCGGGGGCTTATCGCCGTGCTGGACCTCCATGCTCTGATAATCAATGCTGTCGCGGTGAAGCCGCGGCGGGGTGCCGGTCTTGAGACGCGCCATGCGAAAGCCCAATTTGCCGAGGGATTGGGACAGGGCGCGGGCCGCCGGATCGCCCATGCGGCCGGCGGGAGTGCTTTGGAAACCGATATGAATGACACCGTTGAGAAAGGTGCCCGGACAAAGAATGACCGCCCGGCCTGTCAGGCGCGTACCGTCTTCGAGTTCGACCCCGCGCACCCGATCGTCGGCGACAAGGACCGAGGCGGCCATGCCCTGGAATAGATGAAGATTGGGGGTGGAGGAAAGTACGGCCGCCATGCGTCGCGGATAGGCCTCCTTGTCGCACTGAACCCGCGTGGCCCTGACCGCCGGCCCCTTGCGCATGTTGAGGGTCCGGAATTGAATCCCCGCGTAGTCCGTGTTGCGCCCGATCTCTCCGCCCAGGGCATCAATCTCATAGACCAGGTGCGACTTGGCGATGCCGCCTACTGAAGGATTACACGACATGCGCGCCGCCCGGGCGATGTTCTGGGTCACGAGCACGGTGACGGCCCCCATGCGCGCGGCTGCCAGGGCGGCTTCACACCCCGCATGCCCGGCCCCTACGACGACGACCTCGTAAGATGTGCGTAAGTCCTTAGTCATCAATTACTTACCTATGCAGAAGCGGGAAAATATGTTGTCGAGCAGTTCCTCGGTCCATGTCCTGCCGATTACGCGCCCGGTGTTTTCAAGCGCGCTGCGCAGGTGCTCGGCGGCCAGCACGAGATTCTCGTCGGCGTGTTCAGCGCGCAACAGGTCAAGGGCACCCCGCATTTCAGCGCCCGCCCGTTGCAGAAGCTCGCGATGCCGTTCGGAAACAACCGCATGGGGCGACTGATGCAGGTCAACGTGCCTTTCCAAGACCAGACCCAGGGCACGGCGCACATCCTCCAGCCCGCGGCCCTGCAGCAGAGAGGTGGATACGGCACTATATCCGGAAGGAAGGTCAGCCGGAGTAAGCACGCAGCCGAGATCCTGCTTGTTGAGCACGACTATGGTGCGTGCGGCCGGCAAGGCCGCAAGCTCGTCGCGCGCGTGCTGTTCCAGGGGCCGCGAACAGTCGAGAACGAAAAGGTGAAGATCGGCCGAAGAAAGTTCGCGCCTGGCACGCCGGATACCGGCGCGTTCTACTTCGCAGGTTGTCTCACGCAGCCCGGCGGTGTCCACCACCCGCAAAGGAATCCCCTCAAGTACGAGAGTTTCCTCGATGGTATCCCGCGTGGTTCCCGGCACGTGGGAAACTATGGCCCGCTCTCTGCCCAGCAGGAGATTCAACAAGGTGGACTTGCCGACGTTCGGCGGACCGCTTATGACCACCAGCGCCCCCTCACGCAAGAGGTGACCCTCATCCCACGTCCGCGCAAGCCCCTCGATATCCTCGATGACGGCTGCAACCCGCTGCGGCAAACTCGCCAGAACATGCTCCGGCAAATCCTCTTCCGGAAAATCAAGGAGCGCCTCGACGTCAGCCAACGCTTGGGCCGTCTCGTCGTAAATACTTTGGACAGAAGAACTTAGGGAACCTTCGAGCTGCCGCAGGGCCGCGGCCGCAGCGCGCTCGCTGCGGGCATGGACAAGATCGAGGACCGCCTCGGCCTGGGCGAGATCGAGCTTGCCGTGAAGAAAAGCGCGCCGCGTGAACTCCCCCGGCTCGGCGGCACGGGCGCCGGCGTCCAGAACGGCGCGCAATATGCGCCGCGCCGGTACGAGACCGCCGTGGCATTGAATTTCGATGGTGTCCTCTCCGGTGTAGCTGTGAGGCGCGCGCATTACCAGGAGAAGCACTTCGTCGAGGGTCTCATCGGCCGAAACGATGCGTCCGTGGACAAAGGTCCCTGCAGGTCTCCGGGAGGGCGGCTCTCCGCGGCCGTGGAATGTGCGATCGGCAATCTCAAGCGCCTGGGGCCCGCTGACACGTATGACCGCCAGCCCCCCGATTCCCGGCGGGGTTGCAATGGCGGCGATCGTATCGGTAATGGCGGCGTCAGGTTCCATGAAACATCGTCGGATGCCAACACGCGATTCAAGATGCCGCCGACGGCGGCCGCGGTCAAGTCCCCTGAGGCAACGCCGACGGCTGACGCCGGCGGCGGACTCAAGGCAGGGGCAACGGCCTGCGCCCGCGGGGAAGGTAAAGAGGATGGGCCGGCTCACCGGAATGATTGACGCCGAGGCAGTGAAGATGCGGCAGCATGTTCCTGACAATACGCCCGCGCCCGTGCAGCCGGCCGCCGTTTCCCCAGGCCGCGATACAGAGGTCTGAGCGGGCGGCCGCGCGTTTGATCCAAGTGTCGTTGTCCGGACCGACGGGATCATGTACCTTGCGCAGGCCCCGCGGATCGGTGGTGCGAAGGGCGAAAAGGTTGGCGACCAACAGGCCGCCGTACCCCCAGTCGCGGGCATAGGCGAGACACCGGCGCACGGTGGGGTCATCGTGGAACTCGTCGGCCGTCGAGGGATTCAGGCAGATAAACGCCACCTGCGGCGCGTTGGCGTCCCACGTGCGCGTCAGGAAGTAGCGAAACTTTCTGTCGGGCGAGAATATCGCAGTAGCCTTCATGAAACCGATTGAACACACCGGAGCCTTTGGAGGAAAGCGAATACCTCCGGGAAAAAACGCGCGAGGGCCGAAGGGGGGAAGCTTGCGCGTTGTCAAGGGGCGCCGGGGTGTAATAGTGTCTTTGCCGGTTCTGACGGCGGCGGTCCCGCGGGGACCGGCGCCCGGCCGGGTGCGATCATGCAGGGTCCGGGAAAGGACGGTTCCGAGGATGAGTCAAAATCATGGGGCGGTGCTGCGGAAAGGCGGATGGGCGGTCGTATTGTGGGCGGTAATGTTCCAAGCGGGGGCAGCCTTGGGAGGGTCGGCGCCGCCGGTCAGGATGATAGCCGATTTCAACACAGGCATCCGCAACCGCCTGGGCGGCTATCACAATCGTTACCAGGCGGGTCCATCGCGGGCGACTACACTGCTGTCGGAGGCCGCTCACCGCGGAAGCGCCGGAAGAAGTCTGCGGGTGGACGCACTGCGCAAGGAGAGCGGATATTGCGGGGTATGGATACATTTTTTTGATTTTCACTCGCCGCGGCCGCGTTTTCTCGACGCCCGTGGATATGCGTTTCTCTCCTTCCGGGTGAAGGGAGCCGTGGGAGGCGAAACTTTTGCGGTAAAGCTGGCGGACGCCGCGTGGGTGAAAAGAGAGGACGGGTTGCGGGTCGGCCACGTGGAGGATTTCATCGGCGGGCGGGTAAGCACGAACTGGCAGGAGGTGCTGGTCCCGCTGGACAGGGCGCGGGGTCTGGATCTTGCGAAATTGGGCGGGCTGACGTTGGACTTCGACGTGCCCGGGGCCTACACGGTTTACATAGACGACGTCTGCCTGAAACAGACCTCCACCGCAAAGGTCCCCATAACGGTGAAGAGCGCCGCCCTTACGAAAAGGAGTCACCGGCGCGCGATGTGGGTCTGGCACACCGATGCGCTGCTGGATGACGAGAAGGCCGCCGCCGAGTTTTTCTCCTTCTGCAGTGAAAACAACATTTCCCTGATCTGGATGCAGCTACCCCTGGCATATCATCCCGACGTGGAGCCCGGCCCGCCCCGGCCGACTCCGAAAGATTTCACGGTGGAAATCCTGAAGGCCGCTTCGCTGCGGCGCTTCCTGGGCCGCGCACATCGCGCCGGACTCAAGGTACACGCGCTGGACGGCTATCCCGAATATGCCCAGAAGGAGTATCATTACATACCCGCGGCAACCGTGCGCGCCCTGGCCGCCTTCAACGCCGCCGCGCCGAAGGAGGCCCGCTTCGATGGAATCCATTACGACAACGAGCCGTATCTGCTCCTGGGATGGCACGATCCGCAGCGGCGCGAACGAATCCTGCGGGAGTTCCTCGAACTGAATAATCGCCTCGAACGGGAAGCACGTGCGGCGGGATTGGCCTATGGGGTGGACATCCCTTTCTGGTGGCACGAGGCGGACGAACGTACCGGGCGTCCTGCCGGCCTGGTGGAGTACGACGGCAAGAGTCTGCCGGCTGATTTCCACTGCATACAAATGCTCGACAACGTGGGGGTGATGGACTACCGCGACATCGCCGACGGCGCCGACGGGATCGTCGCCCACGCGGAACCTCTGCTGGAGTACGGCGACCGCGCCGGACGGGCGAAAATCTACATCGGCGTGGAGACTTTCGCCTATGCTCCCACGCGGGTCTGGTTCGCTCTCGGCCTGCCGCGGGAGGAATTCCGCCGGGCGTTGCAGGGCAGGGGAAGCAGGACGGCTTTCCTCAGCCGCCTGGAAGGATTCCGCCTGCAGGTTTTCGATGACGGGAGCAACGTGCACGTCGGCATCCAGATTCCCGCCGACGCGCGACCGCAGGAACTCCGGCGCATGCGCGGGGTGATGCACAAGTTGGCCTCACAATTCGGCCTTGGAGTGCCACCGGCCTCCAAGGAAACGATCGCAAAGGTCTACGCAACCGCGGCGGCCGCAATCGGAGCCTCCCCGGAATGGAAGGATTTCCAACGCCGCGCGATTCCCGGCAGTGACACGGCTGCGGCCGCGGCCCCGGGATTCGTCGCCACGCGCATGATGCTGCCGAAGATCACCTTCGCCGACGACGATTACGGCTATATGACCCGGCAACTACGTTCGGCGGAGGCCCTTCTCGCCGGACACGAAAGTTACGCCGGCCTGGCTGTTCATTTCTACCGGACCTTCCGGCGCCTGGCGGAAAAGGGAAAGTAGGTAATGCATCCCCATTGCCACGATGGGGGAAACGCGCTATCCTGCGACCGTTGCAGACAGGGTGGTGTTGCTTCCTGTCCGCGAAAAAAGGAGGGACGATCATGAAGATCGTGGCGTGGTTACTGGAAGCCGGCGGCGTGTTGCTCCTGTTGGCGGCGATCATCGGCAGGTTCCGTCTCGAGCCGACGGTGACGATCATACCCGGTCACGCGAATGCGGCCTCTTCCCTGGTCTTACTGGCCAACGCCGTATTCCTGGCGGGCATTCTGCTGGTATTGCTCAGCGAGCGGAAATAGGCAGGCACAGGGGACTGCCTGAGATCTGGGATCGCCGCGCCCGTGCCGGGCGCAGACTCCGGGGCGGGTGGTATGTCTGCAAATCCGATCCCCTCCGGCATCGCCCGGTGCGAGATGCTCCCGGCGGACGCACCGCCGACCGCCGGCGTAGGCACCCGGCCCCTCAGGCGGCGGCGCTTGCGGAAAAGGCGCTCTGCTGCTTCACCCGCCGGCGTATCTCGCGCAGCAGCGCCTTCTCGGTGCGGGCAACCTCGCGCATGACTTCCCCGATCACTCCGAAATACATCTTGCTCATCAGGCCTATGTTCATCTTGGTGATGAAGACCCGCCGATCCTCAAGGAGGTAAACGCCGCCGTCTATTCCCGGCAAGCGGCCCGCCGGTCTCCTGCATGGTCCCAAAATATGCCCTCGCCCTGACGATACCGCTTTTCATGTACATCACCCTTCGTTTCCTCGTCCGCAAGGAAGAAAAACATCTCGAGGCCGTCTTCGGATCGGCGTACCTGGAATACCGGCAAAACGTTCCCTGTATTATTCCGTACGGATGCCTCAAGCGACCGCGCTCGACGTCTCCGGCAGCCGGAAGCTGATGCGATCTTCCAATGTAATGCGTGCGGGGACTTCACCGGCGCCGGGCGGCATTCGGTTGACACCCGCAAATTTGCTGTCCTATGCTCAGTGAAAAATGTATAGGAACCTATACGCGGGAATCTATCAAGGTGGTCAAAAAGAAAACGTATCGAAGGCGTATTTCTTTCCTGGAACCACGGACTACACGGAATACACCGATAGGAGGCAAACTGGATAGCTTTCCTCCGCCTGCTTCCAACCGGTAAGAAGGCAAAGTTATAGCGTGCTGCCGTCCAAGGAAATGCGGAGGCGGCCGATGGTGCGGCAAAGGCCATTTTTTGAGAAACTGAACCTGTTGTAGCGGATATTTTGCGCATAACCAGGAGCAATTTTCGGCGTTGTGATCGGAGAAAGAGGACCACAGACAACACGGATTCCACGGAATGAAGCATGGGGAGTTGAGTGAGAAGATCATAGGGGCGGCCCAGGCGGTCCTCTATGAACTGAGGCCTGGGCTGGACGAAAAGCTCTACGAGAATGCACTGGTGGTCGAGTTAGCTGAACGCGGTATGGATGTGGAGCAACAGAAGCGGTATGAAGTTCACTACAAGGGCCATCTGCTGGGAATGTTGATTCCCGACCTGATTGTGGATTCCACGGTAATCGTAGACACGAAAGTGGTGACGGCATTCAATGAGACACACGTGGCCCAAATGCTGGGATACCTGAGCATCACTGGGTTACATTTGGCCTTGCTGCTGAACTTCAAGCATGCACGGCTCGGGGTCAAGCGAGTGGTGAAGTAGTGCTTTCCCTGTCCGTGTATTCCGTGTAATCCGTGGTCAAAAAGTCATGTGTTGGACAGGCGTTGAGGAGTATTATGTGTGTTGATGATAGAGATATGGTTGTCCGTCCAGTGGGCAAGACACAAGAGAAAAGGGCAATACCTCGCAACGTTCACTGTCTGAATGAAAGGTACCGAGCGACGTGAGGTTACCGTTGAAGGAGCGGCTCGCAATGGGGAAATTTGCAGTGGTGACTCTTTTGGCGGCTTGTTTGGTCGCCCCCGTTATCGAGAGTGCCCGGGCCTCTTCCCTCGAGTCCATGCCCGGCGCCTTCTGGACGGGCGCCGCCGCCGGAGAAAACGAAGAACGCGCCTTCGGTGACCTCCTTATCCCGGTCGCCGCCGATCGTTACGGCCTCTGGTTGTTGAATACCCGCTATTCCTTCGACGACGATTCCGAGGAAGAGTTCAATCTCGGCATCGTACGCCGCTTTTTCCTGCCGGAGAGGAATCTCATTCTGGGTGTCAACCTCTACTACGATTCCCGCTGGACGCGGCATGACAATCATTTCAACCAGCTTGGCTTCGGCCTCGAATGGCTCAGCCGCTTTGTAGATGCCCGGGCCAATTACTACTTGCCGGAACACAAGGAAGAACTCGTCGACTCATTTACACAAACCGATGAACAGAAGGAGTCCAGGTCATGGTGGTCGGACCCCTACGCGCGCGACCATCGCATCCGCCAGCGCCAAACCATCGAAACCCGCACGACCCGTACAACCTATCTCTTCGAACGGCACGAGCAGGCCCGGGAAGGCTATGACATGGAAATAGGTCTATGTTTGCCCTGTCCTGCGCACCTGCCCGAAACCAGGATCTTCGCCGGCTGGTATCACTGGGATGCAGAATACACCGGCGACGATGACATCGAGGGGCTGAAGAGTCGTCTCGAAATACGCGCCCTGCCGGTCGTCTTTCTCGACGCCTCCTGGTTCGAGGACAAGGAACTCAACAGTTCGCACTGGTTTTTCGGGGCGCGCCTGCGGCTACCGTTCGACACCGGCAATCTGGCGCACGGCCGTAATCCCTTTGCAGGGGCGTTCAGCGCATCGCGCCGGCCGACGCAATTCCGCGAGCGGCTCCTCGAAATGGTCATGCGCGACCCCAAACTACGAATGGAAGATTCCGGCTATCGTGAAAACCGGGCCGCACGCAAAGTCGAAACGAGTGTCAGTCGCAGCCGGAAATACTATACCCTGCTGGACGACGTGACCTTCGTCGACGGCGACAACAACAGCACCGAAGACGGAACCGCCGAACATCCCTACAACACAATCCAGGAAGGCAACGATCATGCCTTCGGCGGAAAAAACGTGTACGTCTTCGCCGCAGCCCAGGTCTACGACGGTAATGTCAGGGCCTCGGCCGGCACCACCATAATCGGTGAAGGCCATCCCATCCGCGGGCACGGCGGAAAATATTTCGGAGGCCGGCACCGGCCGGTGGTGACGGGGAACGGCACCGGACCTGCGATCATACTGGCCGACGGCTGCACCCTGGAAGGATTCCGCATCACCAATCCCGGCACGACCCAGGGCAATGACCCCGTATTCGGCCTGCCGGGGTACATGGGGGTGGGCGTGTATGCCGCCTATCCCACCAACATTTACGTGGCCGACAACATCTTTGAGAACTGCTCTCACGGCATGATGCTCGTGTCCGACGACTTCGAAGATTTCTATCCATCCGTCTGGGATAACACCTTCCGCAACAACCGCGGCGTCGGACTCTGGATCCGGGGGCGGACCACCAGCGGCGACATGTTGCTCGACCTCTACGGGAACCAATACGCGCACAACGGATCCGACGGCCTGCGGGTCCGTGGAGAGGGAACAACCTTCGGTGTTTACAACCTGGAAAATGAATCCGCCCGGGACAACGCCGGACACGGGATTTCCCTGGAAATGCCGTCGAGCCTGATCGCCGACATCCTCATGACCAATATTTCAGCAAGCGGCAACGGGAGCAATGGTGTCTACGTGAGCCAGAATTCCTGGGCCTCATCATTCGTGGGCTCCGATATCTTCTGCCGAAGCAACGTGGCCGACGGCCTATCGCTTGATTCCCAGGGCTTCATCCGGAATGAAGCCATAATCTCCGCCATGACCGCGCGGGACAACGGCGGTGACGGATTGTCGCTGAACGTTCTCAGCCTGCTCGGCTATGCCTTCATCTCCGTGGGGACCCCCGAAGACGCCGCCGCCACCCTCAGCGGCGACCTGATGGGCGGCGGTCTCGGTGGTCCCCGGACGATGGAAAGTCGGCTCTGCAGCATGCCGGCCGGGACGACCGTGCTCTCCGGGAATGGGGGTTACGGGGCGTACCTCGAGACCATGGGCGGATTCCTGTCCGGCACATTTGTTCTCCACACCCGCGCGGACGACAATCCCCAAGGAGGGATCTACGCCGCCTGCATGGTGGTATTCAACAATTCATGGCTTGGTCTTTGTGACGTCAGTGCGGGCAATTCCCTCAACGGTCCGGGCGTCAGCCTGGCAACCGATTCGGAATCCAACTCCATCGTGGGCATTTCCCGCGTGCGCACCACGGGTAACGGTGCCGCCGGCATGAACATCTCGGCCGCCGCCGGAGAAACGGCCCACGTCTATGGCGAACACTCGGTCTCCGCAAACAATACACTCGATGGTATCAGGCTGCTGACACCCAACACTCCCCATGTCTCTCTCGACTTCGGCATGGGCCCCGAGGGAAGCGCAGGCCGAAATTCGGTGTACGGTAACGGTACCCTCGGCATCAACAATATCTCCACCGCCGGCACGGCTTACGTGGAATACAACTACTGGGGCGGAGCGGCCCCTGTCGCGGGAACCGACTATTCCGGCGCATTCGACCCCGGAACGCACTGGCTCTCGTCCGATCCAAACTAAGTCCCTACGCCGGAGTAGGGGTCTCCCGTCACAGACTTCTCAGGAAAGAGAAAAGGACGAAAACCATCTTTGCGTTTTTATCTCCGAAAGTCTAATTTGTTATCCATGAACAAATTGCCGGGCAAAGACAACATTCCGCTCAGCGGAAGGCCGCAGTTGAACAGAAAAATCAACGCCGCGCTGATTTTTGGCCTGGTGCGCGACGACGGCCCCATATCGCGGGCGGAGCTGGCGCGGCGGACGGGAATCCGTTCGACGTCGGTCTCGGCGATTGTTGACCAGCTCATCGAACAAAGGTACCTGCGTGAAGCTGGACGGGGCGAGTCGACCGGCGGCCGGCACCCGATTCTACTTGAGGTGAATCCGCGCGGCATGCTCGCCGCCGGGCTCGAAATAGGGGAAGACGCCCTCAATGGGGTCATCGTGGATCTCCTGGGACAGGTTGTCGCGTCCGCTCAACTCCGCCTGCCGGATACCTCCGTAGACACGATTATCAAGGAAGGCGGTGGGCTCCTGGAACAGCTCGCCGCACGTGCGGGCGAAGCCCGTCGTCGCCTGGGCGCCGTGGGAGTCGCCGTTCCCGGAATAATAGCGCGGGAACCGGATACGGTTGTGCTCTCGCAACCCCTGGGCTGGAAAAATGTCTCCCTCGGCGGTCTGCTGCGCGCGGCCTGGGGGATGGACATTTACGTTCTCAACAACGCCATGGCCGGAGCACTTTCGGAATACATTGCCTTGCGGGGCAAACGGCCGCGCAGCCTGCTCTACGTTCTCCTATACCTGCGGCACGTTAAGAAAGCGCTGCTCGGAAGCGTCGGCTGCGGCATCGTCCTCGACGGACGCCCTTATTTCGGCGAAGGCCACATGGCGGGCGAAATCCGGGTGGACATCGCCCATCCCCTGGCTCTCGCCCACGAGAAAACCGGAGCCGCGTTCAAAAATCTGGAACAACTTGCGGCGGCCTGTGAGCAAACACCGGAGCGCTTTGCTCCAGTTTGGGAGGCTTTTGCAGAACAGATTGGAAGCGTAATAGCCCACGGCCTTGATTTTCTCGACCCCAGCCTTGTCATCCTGGGGACGGATGCACCGGAAATTGTGCCTCACGTGGAGCAAAAGGTTGTAGCAGTGGCCCGGGCCCGCAGCGTCTGCGGGCGCGTGGAAGAGCTGGCTCCCGATCTTGTCACGCATCGTTTGAAATTGGAAATCCATACGTTGACGCCGGACACGATCGCCCGCGGAGCAATTGTCCCGCGGCTTCAGGAAATGGCTCTGGCCCCGCTCCCGATGAACGGTGTCTTCGGATAGGCGGCGGCAAACACATGGAAGACCTTTTATGTCCGCGAACGCAGAAATCGTATGTACGTCCGGCGTTCTCTACGGGGAAGAGGCCTTCTCTTCCATCGGCAGCGTTCGAGTCGTGCCGGATAACGAGCTTCGACGCGAGACACTGGAAAATGCCGAGGTCCTGATCCTACGTTCCGGCGTGCGGGTGGATGAGCGCCTTCTGGGGGGCAGCCGCGTCAGATTCGTCGGCACTGCGACAGCAGGCACCGATCATCTTGACCTCGACTATCTCGAGAGTCGCGGAATCACATGGGCCAACGCGCCTGGTTGCAATGCACAAAGTGTGGTCGAGTATGTTCTCGCGGCGATTTTGTACCTGGCACCCGCGGAACTCGCCGATCTCAGTGGTCTGACTCTCGGCGTAGTCGGGTGCGGGAATATCGGTGGACGCCTGGCGGACCTCGCGACTGAGCTGGGAATACACGTCCTCCGCAATGATCCTCCCAGGGAGGCACTGGAAGGCAAGGGAGGATATATCACCCTTTTCGATATGCTGCCCCAGGTTGATATCGTCAGTCTTCATGTGCCTCTCACCGATTCAGGAGAATATCCCACGCGGGGACTGGCGGACGACGACTTCTTTGCTTTGCTCGGCCGGCAGGCGACCTTCATCAATACTGCCAGGGGGCCGGTCACCATAGAATCCGCTCTCTTCCATGCGCTGGAGGAGGACACCCTCTCGCATGTCGTACTCGATGTCTGGAACAACGAGCCCGATTTCGACCCGGCGCTGCTGGCACGGGTGGATATCGGCACGCCGCACATCGCCGGACATTCCCTGGAGGGCAAGCTCAACGGCACCTTGGCGGTTTACCAGGCCGCCTGTGCCTTTCTCGGGAAGGAGCCGGTCTGGGAACCTGACCCGCTGGAATTGCCCTTCCCGTCCACCAGCAAAGAAATCATCTTGGACGGCGCCGGGCGCTCTCCCGTGGAGATCATAGCCGCCGCCACCCTGCACGCCTGTGATATCAGATACGACGACCGCGCCCTGCGCGCCTGTGCTTCCGGCGACTCCGCCCAAAGATCACGGTGCTTCCGGCATCTGCGACGGGATTACCGTCCGCGCCGCGAATTTCGCGCCTGGCGGGTGCACCTGAAAAACTCCGCACCGATCGTCGCCGATCTGTTGCACGCTCTCGGGTTCCGCCTGACATGAAGAGCATACGCGGGGAAAAACTTGATCACCGTACGCCCCGATGCCACAAATACCCACGCGTACGGCGTTTTTCCGGAGGACCGATGATGAACAAACCGCTGCGTGTTGGAGTCGACTTCGACAACACCATCGTTTCCTACGACAAGACATTCTTCCGCGTCGCCCGACGTCTGGCGCTCATCCCGGCGGATCTTCCCCGTACCAAAACCGCTGTCCGCGATCACCTTCGCAGCGCAGGGAGGGAAGACGACTGGACGCGGCTCCAGGGACTCGTTTATGGGGAATACATGCGTGAAGCCGAACCCTTCGAAGATGTACTGGCTTTTTTCGAATCGTGTCACCGATGGGGCATACAGGCCTTTATCGTCAGTCACCGCACCCGCTATCCGTACCTTGGCGAGCGAACCGACCTCCATCAGGCGGCCCGCGAATGGATCGCGACACATGGAGTCTCCGGGGACGGGCGCGCAATCCTGCCTGCGGAGCGGGTGTTTTTCGAACTCAGCATGGATGAGAAACTCGAACGCATAAGAATGCTCGACCTGAACGTATTCGTTGATGACCTTCCCGAGTTCCTGCTGCGGGCCGATTTCCCCGAAACCGTGGCGCGAATTCTCTTTGATCCCGCCGGAAGCCGAACCGAGAACCGTCTTGGCGATGACATCGTTAGGGCGACGAGCTGGCGCCGGATATCGGAAATCATCCGGAGCATGATATGATATGCACCCCATGAACACCGGCAGCCTGGAATCATCTGTGCGCCACATGTTGTCCTCGGCGGGAATCCCCGCCGGCGCCGACCTCAAAGTGATCAGGATTCCCGGAGGGGGGAACAACCGCGCCTTCAAAGTGCTTGCAGAGGGAAAGCCCTTTTTCCTCAAGGCGTATTTCCAGCATCCGGACGATCCGCGTGACCGGCTCGGCGCCGAGTACGCCTTCTGCTCTTTCGCTTGGAATCACGGCATCCAGGTGGTCCCGCGCCCTCACTACGCAGACAGGGTCAACGGGATGGCGCTCTACGAATACATACAAGGTCGCAGAATGCTGCCGGCCGAAGTTGACGGCCAAGCCGTTGAAAACGCCCTGCGTTTCTTCCAAGATATAAATGTCCACCGCCATACCGTGGAAGCACGCGCCTTGCCGGACGCCTCCGAGGCCTGTTTCTCGGTTGAAGAGCACCTTGCCTGTGTTGAACGACGACTTACGCGCCTGCTCGGGATAAAAGTTCACGATGAGATCACGCGCAGTGCTTCCGATCTGATTTCGTTACGGCTGGCACCGCTGTGGCGCGCGGTGGCCGACCGCGTGCGCGAGCACGCCCGCCGCTCGCCGAAAAGCGTTACGGCCCCCCTGGCGACCTCCGCCCGGCGTCTGTCGCCTTCCGATTTCGGCTTCCATAATGTAATCGTCGAACAGAACGGGGCCCTGCGTTACATCGATTTCGAATACGCCGGCTGGGACGATCCGGCCAAAACGGTCTGCGACTTTTTCTGCCAGGTCGCCGTTCCGGTCCCGCGGAAGTACCTGCCGCTCTTCGCAGCGGGTGTCACCGCCGGCCTTCCCGAGCCGGACGCATGTCGCGAACGAATCCGCCTGCTCATGCCCGTGTACGAAATCAAGTGGTGCTGTATAGTATTGAACGACTTCCTCCCGGCGGACGCTGTGCGGCGGCGGTTTGCAGGCGGTGGTGAGCCGGCTGCACGCCGGGAAAAGCAGTTGGCCGCGGCCGGCGAAATGCTGGCCCGGCTGGAACAATCACAGATGGAGTCCGGCGAATGAAAGGCCTGATACTCTCGGTGGCTGTTTTCACTTGCTACGTCGTCTCCACCGCGGCGGCCTGCCACATTCTGCGGCCGCGGCGGCACGCCCTTCTCTTCTTTCCCGCGGCTCTGGCCTGGGCTCCCGTCTATTACATCAGCTACGTGCTAACACCGGCGGATCTCGGGTTCCTTCCGCGGGCTTGGACCGCGAGCCTGCCGGCCGTCGATTTGCTCTACGGGCTCATCGTCTATTTCCTGAACGCACACAGTTACATTGACTTCTTCTTCGCGTTCAACGGGGGATTTTCCATGTCGCTCATGCTGGAATTGCTGCAAGCCGGCGAAAAGGGACTCTCGACGGAAGAGATCATCTCCGGGTATCGCCTGCCCGACGGCGGCGACAAGATTTACGGCTGGCGTCTGCCGCGTCTGGAAGAAACAGGCTACATCACCATTGATCCCCAGACCAACGTCTGTCGCCTGACGGCCAAGGGCCGCGTGGTGGCCGCCCTTACCCGAATCCTGAAACGATTCCTCAACCTGGGACGAGGAGGCTGACCGCCATGCTGAGAGGACTCACCGTAGCTGTTCTTGTTTCGGCCGCGTGGATCGGCGCTCAAATCGCCTGGATGCACGTGCGCCCCGCATCCAACCGCTTCCGGGCCATGCTGCTCGGTTATCTGGCCAGTCTCCCGTTTCTCTTGCTGGCCTACTTCCGGCTGCCCCTGCCGCAATTCGCTCAAGCCGGCTCCGGAACCGAGGCCTGGAGTATGGGACTGCTTCACGCCGTCGTACTACACCTCTTGATATTTTTCTTTTACGTCGAATGTTTCTATCACGTTGAACGATCGGTGACCCTACGGTTCCTGCTCGAAATCCTCGACCGGCCGGAGGGCGCCTGCCGACTCGACGATATCCGTTCGGTCTACAACATCGACAAGATGATCGC
Organism: Kiritimatiellia bacterium; assembly: GCA_029934055.1. GTDB lineage: Bacteria > Verrucomicrobiota > Kiritimatiellia > B70-G9 > B70-G9 > JAOZMZ01. Next base: position 375 of record JAOZMZ010000031.1, on the reverse strand, counting down.
CACCCGCCTGGACGTACTGGCGGCCAACAATTACGTCGAGCAACGGCAGGGGCGCTGGGTTCTCAAGTCCAAGGGGCGCTTGTTCGCGACGGTAATGAAGTTCTCGAAGTGGGTTTTCCAGTCGCAAACCCAACGGGAGCGCCTCTGAACCGGGCTTCCTACCCGAACCGGAAATAGGGGACCTCCACCGCACCTGAAATATCAGCCCGGCAATGCCGGCCCCGCACGCCCGACCCCGTGCCGCCGACATCGGCGGGCGGCTACTAAGCCTTCCGCGGAATCCCAAAGCGCCGTTTGCGAACGATGCGCCAGAGGGAGCCGGCCACGGAAATGATGTTTTTCAGGCGGAAGGCCGTCGGCATTCCGCTGGCGCGG
>JAOZMZ010000030.1 GCA_029934055.1 Kiritimatiellia bacterium | reverse complement strand
GGGGTGTGGCTTGATCATTGAGGATGCGGTGGGGTAGTGTTGGGCGTGCCGCGGAGGATGATTGGTGAAAGACAGCGCAGCAGAGAGGGCGGATTCCTGGAAGACCGCGACGCTGGGCATCATCGCCGGCAAGGGCGTGTATCCGCTTGAACTGGCGCGGGGCGCGCGCCGGGCGGGCGTGAAACGGCTGGCGGCGGTGGGATTCGCCGGGGAGACGGACAGGAGACTGGCCGGGCTGGTGGACGAATTTCAGCGGCTGTACGTGGGCGAACTGGGCAGGATGATCGACTGGTTGCGGTCTGCGGGTACGGACGCAGTGGTTATGGCGGGCCAGATCACTCCGGGAAACATTTTCAGGGTGCGGATGGACGCGAGAATGCGGGAGCTGCTGGGACGGCTCAAGGTACGCAACGCGGACACGATTTTTGGGGCGGTGGCCGACGAGCTGGAGAAAGGCGGGATCAAGGTTCTGCCGGCGAGCATGTTCATGGAAGATTGCATGCCGCGACCGGGGCCGTTGACGGCAAGGTCTCCCGGAGAGAATGAGTGGGCCGACATTGAGCTCGGCCTGAGGATCGCACGGGCGACGAGCAGCCTGAACATCGGGCAGACGGTTGTGGTGAAAGCGGGGATCATTCTGGCGGTGGAAGCGTTTGAGGGGACCGATGCGGCCATCAGGAGAGGCCGCCGGCTGGGGGGCGGAGGGATCGTGGTGGTCAAGGCGGCGCGGCGTGGTCACGACATGCGGTTCGACATTCCGGTGGTGGGAAGAGAGACGATCAGGACGCTGTGCGGGGTGGGTGCGACGGCGCTGGCGGTGGTGGCCGGCAAGACGATTGTCCTGGAGCGGGATGAAGTCGTCAGGAGGGCGGAGCGCTGCGGGTTGAGTATCGTGGCGGTGGAAGACGAGGTGGGCGGCAATGGTTGAAAAAGTGAAAGTCGGCGTTGTGGGAGTGGGCAGTCTCGGCCGTCATCATGCCCGTATCTACGCCGGCCTGCCCGGGGCCGAGCTGGTGGGGGTATACGACAGCAACACTGAACGGGCGCGGAAGGTCGCGCAAAGTTTCGGCACGAGGGCCTTTGCGGCGTTGTCGGAGCTGGCCTCCCGGATAGATGCGGCCAGCGTGGTCGTTCCTACTGATGTTCATCGGGACGTCGCCCTGGAATTGATCGAGAAGGGTATTCATCTTCTGGTCGAGAAACCCATTGCGGCGACGACCGCCGAGGCCGAGGAGATGGTGGCGGCGGCGCAGCGGCGGGGGACGATTCTGCAGGTGGGTCACGTGGAGAGGTTCAATCCCGTGCTGGGTTTTCTCGAGGACCGGGCCGGGCAACCGCGTTTCATCGAAGCCCACCGGTTGGCACCTTATCCGCCGCAGAGGAAGGAAGGTCCCCCACGGGGGACGGAGGTAAGCGTGGTGCTGGACCTGATGATCCACGATCTGGAGGTGATCCTGCACCTGGTGGAGAGCGAGGTTACCGAGATAAGAGCGGTGGGGGTTCCGGTACTGAGCAGCAGCGAAGACATAGCCAACGTGCGCCTGGAGTTCGCCAGTGGTTGTGTGGCCAATGTGACCGCGAGCCGCATCAGCCCGGAGAAGATGCGGAAGATCCGGGTGTTTGTGGAGGACGCCTACATATCGCTGGATTACGGGCGACAGGTCGGTGAGATGTACCACAAGAAGGGGGGGCGGATAGAGCGGCTGCCGGTGCCGATCGAGAAGGGGGAACCGCTGGCCAACGAGCTGACGTCTTTCGTTGAATGCGTGGCGCGGCGGGCGGAGCCGGTGGTGAGCGCCGAGCATGCGGCCGAGGCGTTGCGGCTGGCGGTGCGGATCATGAATTCGCTGCGGGAGCGAAAAAGATGAGCGGATCCCTGCTCGTAGTGGCCGGAGAGGTATCGGGGGACATGCACGCCGCCGGGGTGGTGCGGGAAGTGAGCCGCCTCAGGCCGGGCCTGCAGGTCTGGGGTATCGGCGGCGAACAGTTGCGCGGGGCGGGGATGGAAGTGCTTCATGACGCCGACCGGATGGCGGTGCTGGGATTCAGTGAGGTTGTGGCGAAGTACGGTTTTTTCCGGCGCGTGTTTCGGGAGCTGCTCGAGGAGGCCGCCCGGCGCCGTCCGGCGGCGGCCTTGCTGGTGGACTATCCCGGCTTCAACATACCGCTGGGGTGTGCGCTGCATAAGCGGGGGATCAAGGTGCTGTATTTCATCAGTCCGCAGGTATGGGCGTGGAAGAGCGGCCGCATAAGGAAAATGGCACGCTGTGTGGAGCGGCTGATGGTCATCTTTCCGTTCGAGAAAGAGGTTTTCAAGGGCAGCGGGTTGCGGGTGGATTTTGTAGGGCATCCGCTGGTGGAAATCATGGCCGGCGAAGAGGGGGCTGTGCACGGGCTGCCGTGGAAGGGGGAGGGCAAACGCGTGGCGTTGCTTCCGGGAAGCAGGCGTCAAGAGGTGCGCCGGATTCTGCCGGTGATGTTGGAGACTCTGCAGCGGCTGGGGAGGGAAGTGAGTTACCTGATCGCCGTTCCGAACAATAGCATCGAGGCGGCGGCCCGTGATGTGCTCGGGCCGGAGGCGGGAGGGGATATCGTGGTGGGGGGTGCGCGGGCGATGCTCCGCGAGGCGGATGCGGCGCTGACCGCGTCGGGAACGGCGACGGTGGAGGCGGCCCTGGCGGGATGTCCGATGATCATCGTGTACCGCACGGCGTGGCTGACGTACCTGGCGGGGCGGTTGGTGGTCAGGACTCCGTACCTGGGTATGGTCAATATCATTGCCGGGCAGGAACTGTGTCCCGAGTTTGTACAGCATCGTGCGCGGCCGGGGGCGATTGCGGAGGCGCTGGGGGGTATTCTCGATGATACAGTTCGACGGGAAGAGATGATTGCCGGACTGCGGCGGGTCGGCGATGCCCTGGGTTCCGGGGGAGCATTCAGGAAGGCGGCGGAAATAGTTGTGGAGGAACTGGGCGGGGTGGCTTGATAATTTCGTAAAAATGAGAAGATGCGCTTTACATCAACGGGGTGAAGGGGCTATCGTGGGAAATTGAAGGAATTCCGGGCGTAGAATATTTGGGAAGGACACATAGCGATGGCGCGGATACTTTTGGTAGACGACGAGCCGAGTATTGTGAGTGTCCTGAGCACTCTTCTCAAAGCTGAGGGACACGAGGTTGTTCCGGCGCTTGGGGGTGAAAAGGCGCGGGATATTCTCGCGCGCGAAGAGTTCAACCTGATGATATCGGACATTCGGATGAGTCCGGTAGACGGAATGGAGCTGCTCAGGATAGCGCGCAAGGAACATCCCCAGATGGCGGTCATAATGGTGACTGCGTACGGTTCGGTGGAGACGGCGGTTGAAGCGATGAAGCAGGGTGCCTTTGATTATGTGACCAAGCCGTTCAAGGTGGACGAGTTGCTGATAACCGTTCAGAGGGCGTTGGAATACACCAACGCGTTACGGGAGAACGTGGATCTCAAGGCCCAGTTGGAAGCGCGCTATCGTTTCGAGAACATCATCGCCGAGAGTCCGGCGATGAGAAAAGTCTGTGAAATGATAGAGAAGGTCGCCGCGACGGATACCACAGTTCTCATCCAGGGGGAGAGCGGGACGGGGAAGGAGCTGGTGGCGAAGGCGATTCATGCCTACAGCAAGCGCAAGAACAAGAGCTTCGTTCCCATCAACTGCGCGGCCTTGCCAGAGCCGCTACTGGAGTCGGAGTTGTTCGGGCATGTGAAGGGTGCCTTTACGGGGGCGACTTCGAACAAGCAGGGGCTTTTCGAGGTGGCCAGCGGCGGGACGCTCCTGCTTGACGAGATCGGTTCGATGCCGTTGAGCATCCAGGGCAAGCTTCTGCGTGTTCTGCAGGAGAAAGAGATAAGGAAGGTGGGTGGGACGGAAATCATTCCGGTGGATGTACGCGTGCTGGCGGCGACAAACTACAGTCTCGAGAAACTTATCGAGCAAGGCAAGTTCCGCGAGGATCTCTATTACCGGCTGAGTGTCATACCGATTGATATCAAGCCGTTGCGGGAGCGCCGGGAAGATATTCTGCCGCTGATATACCATACTCTGCGCCAGGAAGTGGGTGAGGGACGCCCGTTGCCGGAAATTGATCGGGAGGCCCAGCTCATTCTCGAACGTTATTCATGGCCGGGCAACGTACGCGAACTTGAGAATGCCATCCGACACGCCTGTACCTTCGCCAAGGGAGGGCGGATAACCAAGAACGATTTGCCGGCCAAGGTGGTAAGCGCGGTTGACACCGGGGAAAGCGGGACGGTTCCGGTGGAGTCGCTGGACGAGTTCCGCGGCAAGTCGCTCAAGGCGTTCCTGCGGGCGAAGGAAAAGGAATATCTCTCGCAGGTGCTGGAGGACGTCGGGGGTGACAAGGAGAAGGCGGCCAAGGCTCTGAAGATCAGCCTGGCAACGTTGTACCGCAAGTTGCCTGATCCCGACAAGTGATCCGGGAGCGTGCCGGATAAGGTGCGAAGGGGTGGATTCGGGGTGTGATTCAATGGTTACGCTCGGCCATAGCGCGGGCGAGTTCGGCGAGGAGGCGGGTGTATTTCGAGTCGGGCAGGGCCTTGAGTTGGCGAAGCGCGGTGCTGAGGTGATCGGCGGCAAGACGGGCGGCGTGGTCGAGACCTCCGAGTTCCTGTAGGAGCTGCCGTGCTCGTTCGATTTCAGCGCCGGGTGCTGCAGGATTGCCGTAGAGCGCGAGCAACTCGCGGCGCTTGTCGGCGTCGGCCCGGCTGAGCGCAGCCATGAAGATGACGGTTTTCTTACCCTGACGGATATCCGACTCGACGGATTTTCCCATGCGGTCGGCATTTCCGCTTATTCCGAGAATATCGTCGCGCAACTGGAAGGCGATACCGCAATGGCGTGCGAAGGAGGTCATGGCGCGCACGTGGGGATGATCACGGCTTGGATCGTTGAGGGCCAGGAGAGTCCCGGCTGCGGCGCAATATTCGAGCAGGGCGGCGGTTTTCAGGCGGGAGACGTTCAGGAGAGTTTTCTCATCCAGGGAGAGGCGGGACCGGGCGAGGTTCCGGAGGGGGACGAGGCCGAAACGCGTATCGAGGGCTTCTCCGTGGAGGAGATCGGTGAGGAGATCGGTTTCCATAGTCCGGATGAGTTCGAGGACAAGCTCCGCTTTTCGCGATGGGTAAAGTGATGAGAGAATCGTCACGGTCCACCCATGCAGAGCGTCGCCGGCGAGGATGGCGGTATCGCGGCCGTACTCGTTCAGGTTTTCGTTTGGGATGAGGCCTTCCCGGGATGCCCGGCGGGCGGCGAGGACGTGAGCCGCCGGCCCGCGGCGGCGGGTGGGGTCATTATCAATTATGTCGTCATGCACGAGGGTCCAGACGTGAAAGACCTCCACGGCGGCGGCCAAGGGCAGGGCGAGCTGTTCAGCTTGGGCTCCGCCCGTGGCACCGGCGGCCAGGCTGACGAGTGCCGGCCGGAGTCCCTTGGCGGGACGCTGGAGGTAGGCGAGGGCGGCTTCGCGGAGGTCTTCGGGCTGGAAAGGGGGTGGTCCGGGCGAATCAAGAAGGTAGGCGGTCACCCGTTTGCGAACATCGGAGATGTAGTCTTCTAAGATATCCACGGTCACGGTACGGCGCCCGCGCGCCCTGTCTGTGCGAGAGTTTTCGATATTCGTGGGAAGAGTAGCTGAGATTGTGGCGGAAAGCAACGGCCGAGGGCGGATGTCGGCCGGAGAAGCGTCTTTGACACGACGCGACCTGGTTAATATAGTAACAATTCACGAAAAAAAGGCGTTTTTTTCCGCCGACGGGTCCCTGGGAGATACGAAATGCCGACGTACGAGTATGAATGCCAGCGTTGCGGTTATCGTTTCGAGGTATTCCAGAGCATATCCAGTGCACCACGAAAGAGGTGTCCGAAATGCGGGGGGAAGCTCAAGCGCGTGATTGGGGTGGGGGCCGGGGTGATTTTCAAGGGGTCCGGATTCTATGCGACCGACTACCGAAGCGGCGGTTCGCGCCGGGATGGGGAAGGCCGGAGCAGCGCCCCGCAAGGAAAGTCCGAGGGGAAGACGGTCAAGGGGGGTGGTGAAGGAGGAGGCGAAAAGAAGTCCGACGGGGGAGGCGGCTCCGATTGATGAACCAGGGAAGAATGGGGTCAGCGAGTGTACATCATTTGTGATATCTGCGGGGCGGAGAACCGGATCGGCGCCATTTTTTGCAGGAAATGCGGAGCGCGCCTGAACGTATCCCGGCCGGCGGCGCTTCGAAAGGCAGGTCGGCGGATGTCTGCGGCGCGAGTGCTGCGCTTTTTGCTGGTGCTTGCATTGGGGTTGGTTCTGGGTCTGATGATGTGGCCGACGGCCGCCGGCGGGGACGTCGGCGGTCATCGTGAGGCGCAGATTTTTCGGTCGAAGTTGATAAGGCTGGAAGCCGCCCTGCGGCAGGGCATGGGGTGCGTGGTCTGGATAAGTGAGCGTGAACTGAATGCCTACCTGCGGGATCTCGTGGAGCAGAGTGCACGCGGCGAAGGGGCAAAGGGCCGTTTGATAGGCGGGATCAGTGTTGTTATTGATTCCGACACGATAAGAGTGCACGTCGTGAGGCGCTGGCTCGGCTGGCGGCTGACGTACGAGCTGGACGGGAGGGTCGGCGAGAGTAATGGGGGGCCGGCGGTCAGCATTGAAGCGGCGCGGATTGGTCACATGCCTTTGCCGAAGGTGATGGCGCGGGCGCTGGGGCGCCGACTCGCGGGTTTATTCGTCGGCTTGAGACGGGAGAGGAGTGTTTTTGAAAACCTGCGTGATTTTCGGGCCGGGCCGGGAGAACTGAGATGCGAGATTCGTCCGAAGTAAGGCCTGAATAACAGCCGTGGTGATGCGGACGGCGGATGAACGACGGGAGCCGGGCCACGGATTCGCAGCCGGTTTTTTCGGGATTACGTGGAGTGGTCATGGTTTTTCCGGCATCTGCTGGGTTGTCAACGGGTTATTGTATGGTTTATACACCTGCATCAGCGATCTTCATCTGTGTGGATGGAGGCGGCGCCCGGATGAAAATGCCGGCGCCGGGGGGCTGTGACCGTCCGCGAGCGGGTTGCAGTGCGGTGACGTGGTTCTGGTTCGAACGGTTTGGGCAGGATAGAGTCGGGAAACCGGAGACGTAGAATGGGAAGAAAGCGCCAGAGGGCGCGAGGAGAAGGACTGGCATGAGAGACAAGAAGGAATTCTATGGTATTCTTTCCGCAATTGACGGTGCGGAATATGCGGAATACACGAAGCTGATCGGCGATTTCGATTTCGCGCGCTATGTATTGAAAATCAACCAGGTGCAGGAGTCGCCGCAGGACGGTCCGACACTGTTGGTCGTTAGGGTTCCGCAGATCATCGCCGGGTTTCCGCCGCACCTTTTCAATACGCCTGTCAGGCGAACGGCACTGGAGGATTTCCTGCTGAGGCGGATCGCCGAGCGGGTTGAAGAGCTTCAGGATTTCGATGAGGAGGGGCTTGCACGGAGGCGTCTGTCGGTGGCGGCGCCGGGTCAGAAGATCCTGCCGCGCAGTTCATTGGTTGTCGCCGAGGAATACCTGGAGGCACGTCTGTATCTCGACATGCCGGTATCCGGCGGGCGCATTCCCGGTGATACGATCAAGGAGGTTTTCTTCGAAGACCTTCCGGGAATAGTCAACAGTTCGTTGATTTACTGCAACGTGGATGAACGCGAAGTCGAGGACGCGGTGGACGTTATGGAGGATGCCGATGAGATCCGGCAACTGTTGGGGACGCGTGGACTGGTGGGTTTCGTTGGTGAGGGATCGTTGCTTTCGCGCTACGACGGGGAAGATGAGCCCGATTACGAGCGGGCGGTTCCTCTGAAGGTGGATGAATCGGCGCGTCTTTCCCTTGAAGTACCCCATGCCGGATCGGTGGAGGGAGTCGGAATTCCGACGGGAATCACAGTGGTGCTGGGGAGCGACTATTCCGGCAGGATTGAGTTCATGCGGGCTCTGGCGGCCGGGATCTACAATCATGTTCCGGGTGACGGGCGTGAGATGTGCATCGCCGTGCCGGATGTGGTTTACATTGCGTCCGAGCCCGGGCGGAGTATTCAGAGGGTGGACATATCGGCTTTCGTGCCGGACCCGCGTGACGGCGACGGCCGCGAGTATTCGACGACGCGTGCCGATGCGTGTATTTCCGAGGCGGCCGCTACCGTTGAAGCGATTGAAGTCGGGGCGCGCGTGCTCATGTACGATGAGTCGGATTCATCGGCGTCGTTCTTGTCGCGCGACGCCGACCTGGCGGAACTGACTCCGGAACTGGCGGAAGCGGTGGTGCCTTTGAGCCTGCGGGCGCGGCAGATGGTGGACGAGCTGGGTGTATCCATCGTGGTCGGCGGCTCGCGGGCCGTGCGGGAATTCATTCCGATTGCGGATACGGTACTGGCGATTGAAGGGCATACGGTTCGTGACATCACGGCCGCCGCGAAGGAGCGCGTGGCGGACGAGCTCGTGGCTGCGCCTGACGTCGAACCGGTGAAGAGACTGGCCGACGTCGCCCGCTGGATAATTCCCAGCAGCATAGATCCGAGTCTTGCCCAGCATGACGCCTACATTGAGGCATTGAGCGGGGATCTGCTGGAATTCGGGCGTTCCCTGGTGCGGCTGGGCTGTACCGCGCAGTTGGCGGATATTTTCCAGACGGCGACGATCGGGCTGATCATGTATTACGCCAAGCTGCGCTATCTGGAGGAGGGGCGGCCGCTGCGCGAGGTGCTCGACCTGATAGACCGTGATTTGAGCACGGAAGGGATCGAGTGCCTGACGCGCACCCTGCGGGGAGATCTTGCACGGCCGCGCCGGTACGAGATCGCCGCGGCGATCAACCGACTCGAGACGCTGCGCATGGGGCATCTGCTTCGGTCAGACGCGCAGGCATGAGGTTGGTTATCCAGCGGGTACTGCGGGCGGGCGTCAGTGTTGACGGGAGGGAGGTGGCCTCGATCGGGCACGGGGCGCTGGTCTTCGTTGCAGTGGCTCGCGGCGACACGCGGGAGGACGCTGCATACCTGGCGGGCAAGGTCGTCCAGCTCAGGATTTTTGATGATGAGCAGAAGAAGCTGAATGCTCCCATCGCCAAGGTGGGCGGGGAGTTCCTGGTAGTCAGCCAGTTTACCTTGTATGGTGACTGCCGGCGTGGAAATCGCCCGAGTTACACCGAGGCGGCGCCGCCGGACGAGGCCCGGGTGCTCTACGAGGAATTCTGTGGTTACCTGCGCCAGTCGGGATTCGAGGTGGCTGAAGGTGTTTTCCGGGAGCATATGGTTGTCAGTCTGGAAAATGACGGGCCGGTTACGATCATCATGGAGAGTCGCGGGCGGCGGCGTGCTTAGGTGTCTATTGGTCTGGCTGACGTACTGCGGCGTGGCGTGGGCTGGGGGTGTGGACATTTCGCTAAGTGGGCGGGGGGTTACGGTAGGCACCGTTCTGAGCACCTCCCGGCGTTTTTTGGTAGGGGGTGCGTCTGCAGAGGATCGGGTGAGGGTGGCGGCCCTGGCGGATGATGCTCTACAGCGGATACGCAGGGTGATCGGCTTGAAAAGCATATTCGGCAGGGAAGAGCGTATCGTCATCGAGTTGCCCGGGGAGGTTTGCGGGGCTCTCGATGGAAGTAAGCCGGGATTGCAGATGCAAGCTCACCTGGAGGAGGGAAACGCGGCGGATGAGAACGAAATCATCGAGGGCTTAAGCCGGTTGGTCTTGGAGCGGCTTATAACGGCTTCTTCTTCCGGGCGCAGGGCCGATCAGGTTCGAAGGGTGCCGGGCTGGGTGGTGGCCGGCCTGGCGCGCAACCTGTATCCGGCGACGCGCTTGCGGGACGTGGAGGTGGTGTCGCGGGCATGGCGCAACGGCGATGGCATGGCGCTGGGGGAGATCATTGCTCTGAATGATGCAGTGCCTGCGGGGGACGGTCTGAAGAAGTCTTTCTGTGGAGTTGCATTCGCCTGGATATCGAGGAAAACACAGGGGGGCGCCTGGGTGATGGAGGCGGCGGAGCGGCTGGTGGGTGGTGAGGGGATCGGGCCGGAATGGTTTGCGCGGCGCATTCTCGGGTTCGACGATGCCTGCGGCATGGAAGAGGCGTGGGAGCTTTTCGAGGGAGGCTGCGGACGTTTGCGGGTCGGCCGGGGATACTGTACGCGATCGGAGATCAATGAGGTCAAAGGATGCCTGATGGTGGACCGGCTGGTTTTCGAGAACATCGCCGGTCACAAGACGAGTGCACCGGTACGGATTGAAGATGTCGTCAGGAACCGTGAGGAGAAGTGGGCCAGAACGATGGCGGCCTACATGCTTCTTCGGCTTGAAATGGTTCTGGCCGGGGCTCCGTCGGAGCTGGGGGAAGTGGGTTCACGCTTCGCCGCAGTACTTAACGACGTCATCGCCGGGAGGGTCGGGCACATATCCGACGAGGTGATGCTGCGTGAGGCCCGCGCGCGGCTGAGAGTGCTGGAGAGAGCGGTTGCCCGGCGCGGGGCTCCTTGAATCGCGTTGAAGGTGCGTACGGGTCCGCTGGAGAAATCAGACCTTGGGCGGATTGGTATTTGCTCCGGACACCGGCGCGGCATGATGCTGTTCAGGATTCGGCGGATTCCTTTTCCGCCGCCCGTTCGGCGAGAGCCGTCCGGATTTGGGTCAATGCCGCGTCGTAGTCGGGGGCGGAGACGAGGTAGAAGTGGCAGGGCATGCCGAGTTGTTCTCGCACGTCATTGCGCAGGTTCGTGTCATACGGGTTGAGAATGGCGACGAGAGCTTCCGACTGCATTATTTCAAATACGAGAGCGCCGCGGTGTACCATGAAATCGAGGGGGAGCTTGTCGAAGCATTCCTCCTGAATCTCGAAGCGTGAGAGGGGAATGATCGGTATTTCGGCGTCGCGCGAAATGAAGGCCAGGATGCGATCGGCGTTTTTCAGGCGGCGGTCTTCGATTACGTGAAGAACCGAGACCGGAACCTCGATTTTCTTGCTGAGATTCTCGGTGAGGTCCTGGATGATGTTGTTATAGTCGTCCTGACTTATTTCGGCGGCCTGCAAGAGGTTCCATGCCAGGGACATTTCGGCGGTGATATCGTGGCGGCGGCGCACGGGGTGCGGCTTGGTGGGGGCGGCTTCGGCTTCCGAGGGGTGCGAAGGGGCGATCTTCTCGAGAAGGCTGATGGCGTTCTTGACGCGGGCGTCGTTCTGATCGGCGCGTTTGAGCTGCTCGATTATGCCCGGGGCGGAGGTGGAATCTTTTTCATCGGCGACGACGCGCGCCAGGCGCAGAAGATAATCAAGCGCATTGGCATGGTCACCGATCTTTTCGTAGGCTTCGTGGAGGGACTCCAGAGCGAGCCGATCCTCGGGCATGGCCTGGAGAATTTGTTCAAAGGCGGCGATGGCGTTCCAGACTTCGTTTTCCGCCTGGTCACGATTACCGTTGTTTTCGGCGGCGCTCATATACGGCGTCCTTCGCTTTCCACATGTTGAGCATGCTGGGCCGGCAGTTCAACACTTCAGTCTCACAGATTCTTCATGCACGAAACGTGCCAAGAGGGGGCCTTGAAGCATTACTGTGTGAGAGCTGCGGCGATTTGGTCGTGGACCGGGCGGGTTTGTGGTGATACGAGTGTCCGGTGGTGGGTGGAGCGAGTCGCTGATTCTCATATATTGGAATTGTTGCATTACGGCGAGGTGCTATTCAGGGGCTATGACGGGGTGATGGGGCCGGGGAGTGACGGTGGCATCCTTTTTGCTGTCAACGTGTATGTGGTATCATGGAGTGGGCGAGACGGAGACTATTCTGATGGCTGCTACGGGTGCAGAGAGCAACGTTGTGGAGATACTCCTGCGGCGCAAGGCAGTGGAGCCCGAGACCTTGAACGAGGCCCGCGAGAAGGCCGAGGCTGCCGGGGTACGACTTGAGAAGTGGCTGGTTGACAAGGCGGTGGTCGGGGGTGAAGAGATGGCCCTGGCGCTGGCCGAGTATTTGAGCATGCCGCCGATAAAGCTGGCGCATTTCACTCCGGATGAACGCCTGGCCGATCTCATCCCTCATGAGACTATGATGATGCATTTGGTCTTTCCGATAGCCCGTCTGGACAACCGCTTGGAGATCGCCTTGGGCGATCCTTTCGACGTGGTGGCCGTTGACGAGGTCCATTCCTTGACGGGGCTGGACGTGGTTCCGCTGGTGGCGCCGGAGAAGGAGGTCACCGATTTGATTCAGAAGGTCACCCAGGCTTCGACGCAGGGATTGGAGGAGATTCTCAAGGATGTCAGCGACAGTGACATCGAGGTGGGCGCCGAGCACGAAGAGGAGATGAGTCTCGATGAGATGCTGGAGAAGGCCGAGGACGCCCCCGTGATCCGCATTGTGAATTCCATCATGGTGGAGGGAATCCGCAAGCGGGCCAGCGACATTCATATCGAGCCGATGGAGCGGACGTTGCGGCTGCGTTACCGGGTTGACGGGGTACTGTACGAGAATCCGAGCCCTCCCAAACATCTTCAGGCGGCGATCACCTCGCGCATCAAGATAATGGGCAATCTGGACATAGCCGAAAGGCGCGTGCCGCAGGATGGAAGATTTCGTATTCGGGCCTTGGGCAAAGAGGCCGATATCCGGCTGAGCGTACTGCCGACCATACATGGTGAGAAGATCGTGATGCGTATTCTCGACAAGACGGCTCTGGCTCCGAACATCGCGGCGTTGGGGTTGGACAAGGTTGCCTACGAACGCCTGACATTCGCAATTGCTCAGCCGAACGGAATGATTCTGGTGACGGGTCCGACGGGAAGTGGTAAGACGACCACATTGTACTCGGCCCTGCAGGAGCTCAACCAGCCGGACGTGAACATCATCACGGTTGAAGACCCGGTCGAGTATCAGTTGCCGGGTATCAACCAGGTGCAAACGCATGCTGCGGTGGGGCTGACCTTTGCGGCCGGACTGCGGTCGATTCTGCGTCAGGACCCGGACATCGTGATGATCGGGGAAATCCGCGACAGTGAGACGGCTCAGATAGCGATTCAGGCGGCGCTGACCGGGCACCTTGTATTGAGTACCTTGCACACCAACGATGCCTCGGGGGCTGTCGCTCGCCTGTTGTACATGGGCATTGAGCCGTTCATGGTGGCTTCATCCGTGATCATGACGCAGGCGCAGCGCTTGTACCGCAAGCTGTGTCCGGTCTGCAAGAAGGAGCGCAACGTGCCCGTTGAGGTATTGAAAGCCAACCATTTGGACCCGGAAAAATTTGCGGGGGTGACGTTCTACGAACCGCGGGGATGTCCGAAGTGCGGGGGTATCGGCTACCGCGGGCGAGGAGCGCTGATGGAGATCATCCTGATGAGTGAGGGGATACGCCAATTGATCTTAAAGAACGCCGATTCATCCGCGATAGCCAGGAAGGCCGCTGAGGAAGGAATGGTAACCCTGCGCGAGGCGGGACTTCAGAGGGTACGCGAGGGGATAACCAGCATAGAGGAAGTGCTGCGGGTCACCGGCGGGGCAGGTGAATGATGGGCAGGAGCAGGCGACCGTCGGAAGGTGATTCGTAACAGGAGGATCTAAAGATGGCAGGAGGAACGACAGCGCGAGCGGGTTCGGGAGGTGCGGCGGCCGCGAAAGGCGGCCTTGGAAAGACGAAGGTTCAGCGCATACCGGGAGCGCGTAAGCTGCGGCTCAAGCAATTGCCTACTTTTACGAGGCAGATGGCGGCCATGCTTTCTTCCGGTATGCCGGTGGTTCAGACCCTGGAGGCCCTGGAGGAGCAGACGGTCAACCGTACTTTCAAGCATGTGATCAACGGTGTGCGGACGAGGATTGAAGGCGGCTACTCATTTTCGGAGGCGCTGGCGACCTATCCGGACGTCTTCGACAAGCTTTACGTGAGCATGATGCAGGCGGGCGAAACGGGGGGTCTGCTGGCGGAGACGGCCGCCCGCGTCGCAGCCTACCTGGAGAATCACGTCAAGCTGCGGCGCAAGGTGGTCTCGGCCATGACCTACCCGGTCATAGTGATGCTAATCGTCTCGCTGATAGCGACGGGGATCCTGGTTTTCATTGTTCCCCGTTTTGCGGCGATATACGGTGATTTCGGGGCCAAGCTGCCGGGTCCGACACAAGTGTTGGTCAACGTCAGTTTCGGAGTACGGCGCTATTTTCTTCTCGTGGCGGCGGGCGTGGTGGGCTTTTTCATTGCCCTGGGAAAATTCAAGAAGACCGAATCGGGCGGTTACATGTGGGACAGTTTCATGTTGAAGGTTCCGGTATTCGGGGATTTGACCAGGAAGGTGGCGCTGGCGCGCTTCGCGGCTACGTTTGCGCAATTGATGCGCAGTGGGGTTCCCATCCTGCACGCGCTGGACATTGTATCGGTGGCGGTGGGCAACCGGGTCCTCGGCAAGGTAATCCTGGCGGGGCGCGATGACGTGGAGAAAGGGGAGCCGCTTTCGAAGACGCTTGGCAAGGACAAAAACTACCCGCGCATGTTGGTTCACATGCTCGAGGCCGGGGAACAGACCGGGCGAGTGGAAGACATGTTGCAGAAGATATCCGAGTTTTACGAGGACGAGGTTGACGCCATACTGGCGGGACTCACTTCGCTGATTGAACCAATGCTGATAGTTTTTCTGGGAGTGACGGTGGGCGGTATCGTGCTATGCCTGCTTCTGCCGATCCTCAAGATTCATGAGATAGCATCTATGTAGTCGAGGCAGGAGATGAGGGAGAGAAAGGACATGGCCGGGCGACTTGCGCAAGCAACGGATGGCGTGACGCAAGCCGGCTGGCGGGAAATCGTCTCGATTCTGTTGTTGCGGCTGGTGGTCGTGATCTGTTTTGTCGTGGTCCTGGCCTTTCTGCTTCCCGGTGACCGGATCGCCTGCTACGCCTTTATCGCGATCGCCTATGTGGCGAGTATTCCCTATGCACTCTGGATGAAGAACCGGGCACGCAGCGCCCGCGTATTGCCGTTGCAGTGCGTAGTCGACCTGCTGCTGGTGACGGGCCTGGTATACTTTACCGGCGGCATGGACAGTGACCTGGCTCTGCTGTATCCCCTGGTGATTCTATCGGCGGGAGTCCTGGCCGGATCCACGCTCGCGGTGCAGATTGCGGTATTGTCGTCGCTGGTGTACGCACTGCTTGTGGTTCTCATAGAGGGAGGTGTGCTGAAACCGTTCGGTGCTGTTGAGAGAGCGGCCGACTGGGGGGCGATAATTGAGGTGATGGGGGTACGAATATTCATTTTCATCGCTTTCGGGCTTGCCAGTTCATATCTTTCGCGACGCTGTCATTATGCCAACATGCGGGTGGAACAGTTTCGGAAGCTTGCTGATATCATTTTTCGGAATGCACGGGCGGGCTTGATGCTGGTTGACCGCAGCGGACATATCAAAATGGCAAACGAACGCGCCTGTCAGTTGCTGGGCCATTCCGAAAGCAGCCTGATCGGGCGTGACATCCGGCAACTGGTCGAGGATTCGAGCGGGCTCGACTTGGAGGGCGATCATATTGATTGTGACATGGTGCGCTTCGTGCGGCCGGACGGAGATGGTTTCCCGGCGCGTCTGGAAGGGTCTCTGGTGCGGCTCGGCGCGGGTGTTCTGCCGGGTGCGGAGGAGGGGGAAGAGGTGTTCCTGGTGGCGCTCAGTGATATAACTCATCTGGTTGAGGCTCAGGACAAGGCCAAGTACGCCGACCGCATGCAGGCTGCAGCCAGGATGGCTTCTGAAATAGCGCATGAAATACGCAATCCTCTCGCGGCCATTTCCGGGTCGGTACAACTGCTGGCTAAATTGGATCACGAGGCCGCCGCCGGCAACCGGGAGAGCGCCTTGTTGCTGGCCGACAAGAAAGAAGTTCTCTACGAGCAAGTGGTCGGTGAGTCAGTCCGTATGGATAGGATCATTCAGCGCTTCCTTGATCACGCCGAGTTTTCACCGGCGGCGTTGTCGCGACTGATCGATTTGCAGGAGCAACTTGAGAAGCCGGGGGAGGCGACCGGCGAAGGCCCACCGGGATAGTATCCGTCAGTAATAGACAACCTGAAAGCGGAGTGCTAATCTTGCCCGCGAATCCGGGTTTCTGGTCCGGTATGGCGAAAGAGGGCGTGCGATGAGGGCTGGTAATATTCGCAGAACGGTCGTGGGCGACGTGGACGGCGAGTTGCTTGCCTTTACTGTGGGGAACGACCTGCAGACGGACTCGGTCCTCGTGGAGGCCGATTGTATCGGCACCGCGGCGCATGTGGTGATGCTTTCCCGCCTGGCGATTCAACCGCACATTTTTACACAGAGTGAGGTGCACCGGGTAATCCAGGAGCTGCTGGCGATTATGCGCGACGGCCGTGCGGGGCGATTCCGGATCAGACTGCGGGACCAGGACGTGCACATGGCTGTCGAGCGAAGATTGACGCGGAAACTGGGTGACTTGGGCAGGAGAGTCCATACCGGACGGAGTCGCAACGATCAGGTTGCGGTTGATCTGCGCTTGTATTCCAAGGAGCAGATGAGCCGCTGTCTGGAGGATGTCTGCGGGCTGGTGGGGTCCCTCTTGGACAGCGCACGGCGCTACAGGCGGACACCCATGGTCGGCAGGACGCACATGCAGCCGGCCATGCCGAGCACACTGGGACTGTGGTTTGCGGCCTTTGCGGAGGAACTGCTCGATGACCTTGCGGGACTCAGGGCGGCTTATGAGCTGAACGACCAATGTCCATTGGGTGCGGCGGCGGGCTACGGTGTGCCGATGGGCCTGGATCGCAAGCTGGTGAGCGATCTGCTCGGGTTCAGTCGGCCGGTTGGGACGGTGCTCCATGCGATCAATGCACGCGGCAAGCTGGAGGGTACGATTCTGGATGCTATGGGACGGGTGATGCTGGCCCTGTCGCGGATGGCATCCGATCTGATACTTTTTTCGATCCCTGAGTTCGGCTACTTGCGGCTTCCGGATGAATTCTGTACGGGCAGCAGCATAATGCCCCAGAAGCGGAATCCGGACGTCCTCGAACTGATCCGTGCCAGAACCGCGAATGTTCTTGCCGGCGCCCTCCAGGTAAAGGAGACGGTGCGCGGGCTTCCGTCCGGGTACCAGCGGGATTTGCAGGAGACCAAGGAGCCGTTGATGCGGGGGGTGGAGATCACCCGCGGCAGCCTGCGCGCAATGTCCCGGATAATTGCGGGTCTCGAAGTGGATGCGGACGCTTTGCGCGGGGCATTTCGCCCGGATGTTTTTGCGGCTGACGAGGCCCTGCGGCTGACTGCGGGCGGGATGCCGTTCCGTGAGGCGTACCGTCGGGTGCGCAGCGATCTTGAAAAGGTGGCTGCACGGGATGCACTTGCGGCGGTGGCACAGCGCAGCAGCAGCGGTGCGCCGGGGAACTTGCGGTTGGCTGATTTGCGCGGGCGGCTTAATCGGATTGAAAGTTGGGTCAAGTCCGGGCGTGCGGCTTTTCACAAGGCCTTGGGGCGTCTTTTGGGTGTGGAATATCCGGAGTTGTCGTAGAGGCTGCTGGTGGAGGAGAAGGTGGAACGATGACCGGCGCAGCGTGAGATGTCGGGACGAGAGCCGGCATTGAGGGTCGAAAGACATGGCTTTGGCAATAGAAATTGAGAACTTGAGGGTTAGGTACAAGACCCGTACGGGGCCTGTTGATGCCGTATCCGATCTCTCTCTGGCGGTGAAAGAGGGCGAGGTTCTTGGTTTCCTGGGGCCCAACGGAGCCGGAAAAACGACGACGATGCACGTCCTTCTCGGTTTTATTGAGGCGACCGGTGGGACCGCACGGATCCTGGGTACGGATGTAAGGCGCTCGATTGCGCGACGGCGGATCGGATATCTCCCCGAGAATCCGCAGATGTATCGTTTCCTGACCGGCTACGAATTGTTGTACATGGCCGGAAGGATATTTGGAATGGAAGGGAGCCGCCTGCGGCGGCGGATAGGTGAGTTACTTGAGATGATGGGATTGACGGCCGCCGCCAGGCGCCGGATCAGCACGTATTCGCGTGGGATGCTGCAACGGATCGGTCTGGTGGAAGCCCTGATTCACGATCCGGATCTGCTGTTGTTGGACGAACCGACGGGCGGAATGGATCCCCTGGGACGGGTTGAAATCCGCGAGCAGATCCGGAAATTGAAAGCGGCCGGTAAGACGATCTTCTTTTCTTCCCACGAGTTGAGTGAGGTGGAAAGGGTCTGTGACCGCATTGTTATTATTCACAATGGCAGGAAACTCGTCGAGGGACGCCTGGAAGACCTTATTCCTGAGGGGACGGGACTCGAGGAGTACTTCCTGCGAACGATCGGCAGGGAACAGTGATTAGCACGGTGACAAGAATTTTTGCAGTGGCATGGGCGGTATGGCTGGAGACCATCCGGCGGAAGGATTTTTATGTGTTGTTGATACTCTTGGGATCCCTTCTCTTTGCCCTGCTATCGGTTGACATATTCGGTTTGGGATCCAGGATACGCTACATAATGGATACCGGTCTTTTGCTGGCGTGGTTGTTTTCGCTGGTATTGGTTGTGAATCTGGTGGGGCGTCAACTGCCGCGCGAGGAGGAAACCGGCACGATCTTTCCTCTGCTGGCGAAGCCGATTACACGCGGGGAGGTGATTATTGGGAAATGGCTGGGTGGTTGGAGCGCTGCGGCGGCGGCCACCTTGGTTTTCTACGGTGTCGTATGGGGTGTGGTTCGGGCGTGGAGTGGCAGCATAGACGCAGTCGTTTTGATTCAGGGCTGGATGTTGCACGTGGCGGCGCTGGCGATGATCGCGGCCTTGACCTTGGCGATATCCACACGGATGACGTACGGGGCGGCTGCGACCACGGCCTTCATTTTGGTGGCTGCGGCTTATACGATCGTTCCGCGTGTGCCGGAGCTGGTGATAAATGAACGCGGGATGACCCTGAATGCCTTGCTGGTGCTGTACTATCTGCTTCCGCACTTTGAGGTGTTCGATCTGCGCCAGAGGATCGTACACGATTGGGAAACGATGGACTGGGGATCGTTCGGGGAAGCTCTGCTCTACGGGTTGCTGGTCACTTTGGTTTTCCTGGTGTTGGCATGGATTGCTTACAGGCACAAGCGTTTCAGCCGGAGACGCATCGTTTGACGTGAAGGAGGCATGGGACAGATGGGGCCGGCCGCTGTCTGTGCTGTTGATGTTGGTACTGGCTGCGTTCATTCTGGCATGCCGGGTTGTGGCGACGACTGTATCCGCACAGGGTGACAGCGGCATAATCGGACGATTGCTGGTAGGCAGCCGGCGGGCGGTGGGTCAGCAGTTTTACGAGATGGCGGACGTGTATTTTCACAAGGGGGTCCCGCATCATCATCAGGTCGGCTTCGACGACTTTTTTCAGCGCCTGGCGCGTGAGGCGGCGCCGCGTGTCCACCGCCACATACACGGTGGGGGGGTGAAGGAGATAATGCCGTGGTTACGGTTTGCAACCGGGTCTGACCCTCACAACGTCGAGGCTTATCTGGTGGCGGCATTCTGGATGGCGGGGGAAGGCGGGCGTCCTGATATCGCCCTGAATATTCTCAGAGAGGCTGAGAAGAACAACCCCGGAGACTACCGGATTTATGGCGAGAAGGGGCGCATCTTCATGATACTGCGCGACAGCCGGCGGGCGGCTAATGTACTCGACGAGGCCCTGAGACTCTGGCCGGGAAACCAAAGTCCCGACAGTCGCGAAGCCCGCCTTGAGATGGGACGCATATTGGCCTATCGGGCTTTTTTGTACGAGCTGGAGGGTGACGGGCGCAATGCCATGAAGATGTTCGCCAAAGCCTCGGCGATGTTTCCTGCCAACCGGGCCTTGCGCAAGCGACTGGAGGAACTCAAGAAGGGGAATTTAAACCGCAAGTGGGCTTTGCAGGCATGGCAGAGTCTTTTTCCATCACGTCATGTTTGCAAGCGTGGGGGCAGCCATATACATGATGGACACAGCGGAGAGTAAGGGTGACGGGGCGACACGGCCGACCCGGCGGCCATAATTACAGGATGGCGCGCATACAAAACGCCAGCCGGAGGTGAAGATGGAAAATCCACAGGTTTCCGTCAGTTTGTTCTTTATTTCCGGATCGGGCATGCTTCTCGTGGCATTGGCATATGTTGCGGCGGTGAGGCGCATGTTCAATGAGAGATGGATTTGGCTGCCCGTGGGGGCCGGACTGTGGGCTGCGGGGCTGGTCTTCAAGTTCGGTGTTGTCATGGTTTTCAATCAGCGTATGGAGGAACTGCTCGCCGCCGTCTTGCCGGGCACGATCCGGGGGGCAGCGATCGCCTTGCTGCTTGGGATCGAGTCCAGCTTAGCGGAGTTGGGGGTGGTTCTCATCGCGGCTCTCATATGGCGCGGGATGGGGCACAGCGTGGGCAGAGCGGCGACGATCGGGGTAGGGGCAGGTGCGTTCGAGGCATTGCTCCTGGCTGGGGCCTCATTGTTGGCGGGCGCGGCGCTGGCGTTGGGGTTGCTGGATCCGGCGCTGATGAGCAGGGGGTCGGCGGCGGCCTCGGCAACGAGGTTTCTTTGGTTACTGGGATCAGTTGAGCGCCTGATCGCGGTGATGTGTCATGTGGGTTCCCGTACGCTGGTGATCATTGGAATCGTGCAGCGGCGGATGAGCATGGTAGCCGCCGGATTCATGATTTTCGCCGGGTTGGATTCGGTAGCGGCGTGGCTGCACGTTGTCGGCAGGGCAGGAAGCCGCTCTCTTTGGTGGACCGAGTTGGGCATGTTCCCGTGGGCTGTGGCCGCGGCGGCCGGGCTGTGGTGGTGCGTGCGCGTCGAAGCGGGTGCACATTGTGATTCGAGCCGTAGCGGGGATTGATGATTCCGGGTACGGGACACGCGGTGTTTGGGCCGTGTCCGTTGATGTTTGACCGGGTCTTGAAGTGAGGTCTTGTTGTCGGCGCGAACTTTGATATTCTCACGGAGTGGCTTATGATGGTGAATTCATGGCGGTGGAGATAGGATGTACCTGGACTTCTACGGATTGAATGAGCCTCCCTTCAACATCACACCGGATCCCCGTTTTCTGTTTTTCTCGGCCGAGCATCGTGAAGCATACGATCATCTTATGTACGGAATCGAGATGCGGAAGGGATTTATTCAGTTGACCGGTGAAGTCGGTTCGGGGAAGACGACATTGTGTCGGGCGGTGTTGGGGAATCTGCGCGAGAATGTGCGTACCGCCCTGATTCTCAACCCGGCCATGACCGAGATGCAACTCCTGCGGGCGATATTGAATGACTTCGGACTGGAGCCGCGTGGCAGGGACCGTCTTGCGTACATAGAGCAGTTGAATGCCTTTTTGCTTGAACAACTGGAGGCCGGCAACAACGTGGCCATTTTCCTGGACGAAGCCCAGGATCTCGATCCGGGTGTGCTTGAGCAGATCCGCCTGCTGAACAACCTGGAGACCGATGAGTACAAGCTCATGCAGATAGTCCTGGCCGGTCAGCCGGAACTCGTACACAGGCTGAAGCGGGAAGACCTGCGCCAGTTGCGCCAGCGGATCATGGTTCGTTCTCATCTGACGGCTCTGAACGAAAAGGAGACAAACGCGTATATTCATCACAGGTTGAATGTGGCGGGTGCCGAAGGGCGGGTGACCTTTTCGCCCCGGGCGGTGCATCTCGTGCACCGCTATGCACGAGGGATACCGAGGGTGATAAACGCGATTGCGGATCATGCTATGCTGGCGGGGTACGTGAGCCAGACGATGCGGATCGGTGTCAGTGAAGTCAAGAAGAGCCTGGATCAGTTGGAGTTGGTTTGATGAGCCTTATTCAGGAGGCCCTACGGCGACGCGAAGAGGAAGAAGGCAAACCGCAGCCGTCGCGCCAGATGATGCCGCCGCCGCTGCCGGAGGGTGATCGGTCGCAGCCGACGGGCAAGTCGGCCCAGGGAGCGGGAAAGGCCTGGTTGGCTGTTGTGACGGTTATTTTTGTCATCCTGGCGATGTTGGGGGCCGCTTTCTGGCTGTTCTTGTATGCCGCCCACATGTTGCAAGCCCGGAGTGCCGAACTTTTGACCAAGGCGGCGGCTTCTGCAGGGAAGACCGGCAGCAATACGGTTGCGGTGGCTGTCAAGCGTGTCGAGTCGGTGAAGGGCACAACGGCGGCAGTGACCGGTCGGAAGAAGGCGTCTTCGCAGCATAGGGCGCACACGCAGGCCAGCAATACGCCTGTTCGGACGGCGGTGCGGATAGTCTCTTTGCCGTCGAGTAATCGAGCGTCTGCGGCGCGCAAGAAGACGGTGCGGATTGATGATTCCTCGCGGGTTGCCGGAGATCGTAAGGATAAGGGGTCTGTCGAGGGCACTAAGTCCGTTGCGGCCCGAGTTGCTTCCGCCGCACGGGCTGCCGCGGCGAGGCATACGCAGGTATATGCAGGGGGCGCCGGGCGCGAGGCCGGCAAGACGAAAAAGCGGGTCGTCGGGCGGATCGAGAAGACGAGGGAGTGGCCGGACCTCATGCTGGCTGGAGTGGTGATGCGCGGCAATGAAAAATCGGCGGCGATCATCAACGGAGAGGTCATGGGAGTTGATGAATACTTGATGGGGGTGCGGCTGGTGTCCGTCGAGCCGGGTGGGGTATGGCTCGAATACGGTGAAGAGAAGAAATTTCTGCGGATCGGGCGTCATTTACGGTAGCCGTAGGTCTGTGAGTGGGTATTTCTGGGAAGGTTACTGCAAGCAGGGCGCTTGGACGCAGCAGGCTGGCGCCCTAGGGGGTGCGGGATACTACGGATCGGGTGTTGTAACGCGTTTGGTGGTGGGCTGCCATGTACTCGGTGGTGAGAATTGCAAAGACGGCGACAAGCAGCCCTGCGGGGAGATCGACGACGTAGTGCCATCCGAGATAGATTGTTGAGACCGTCAAGAGGATCGAGGGGATCACCAGAATGAGGGCCAGAATTTTTTCGCATTTCCACAGGTAGTAGAGGAAGACGCTCATGACAGCGACGTGAACACTTGGGAAGGCGGCCAGGCCCTGGAACACATCGAGGGGTGCGGTGGCGGGGGAGCGGCACATCATGCGGTAGAGGCGATATAGTCCGATTTTGAGCGGTTCTCCGCTGGTAGCGCGGAAGAGCTGCCAGGTCTCGTTATGAAAGGCCGGGCCCACGCTGGGGACCAGGTAATATCCAATTGTGCTGAGGAGATACGTCAATATCAGGGCCAGGACGACTTTTTCGAAGAAACGCACCGAGCGGAAAACGAAGGCACCCGAGAGACCGAAAAGCAGGAAAAAGAAAAGGCAGTAGTAGCTGCGTACCATCAGAAGAGCGAAGGCGGGGGAAGTGATGGACGTGATAAGCCGGAAGGGATCGTGGCCGAGGAAGAGGATCTTATCCATGTGGTAGAGAACGGGATCATAGAGACCGGGCCGGATGACGGGGATCACTGCTTTCAGGTTGCTGTAGATACTGAACATCAGGGCCAGGGATATGAGAAATCTGAGGATTATGAGAAGTTCCCTTACTTCGCGTGCGGTGGCGTCAAGCGTGTGAGCGGGGTCCTTTCGATAGGCTGCAAGCATCATCACCAGCGTGGCCAGAGTCAGGTAGAGGTCGATTGTGCCGATGGGATATTCACCGGTAATCGCGCTGGAGAGCCATTGGGTTCGGACCAACGCCGTCAGCATACCAGTACCCATCAACCAGAGGGTGACCACAAGGTAGTAAGCCAGGAATACGGCCCGCATGACGCTTCGGGGCCACTTGAAGAGATGACCTACAAAGCGGGCCAGCAGACAGGGTACGAACCAGCTCAACATACCGGCGAAGAGCTGGAGATTTTCGATCAGCAGCCAGTCGAAGCGTCGGCCGGCGAGTCTTGTAAAGAGAATTGCCGGCGGCAGGGCCGCGGCGACGGTGAGTTCTATGGGACTGACGGCTTCGAGAATGCGCCGGGGTGGTGTGGGGAATCGGGGTGAATCGTCGTTAATGGAAAGCATGGTTTGTTCTCTTCCGTCGAGATGTTTATCGTCGGCCGGCGGGTTTTAGCGGGCCGGCACTCTTTATGGGGGTAGATGGTGTGGGAGGGTCATTTATTCATCAATCGAAAAATCACACGGAGTCTACTGTGAGTACGGAGCAAGAAAAACCCCCGTTCCCACTCTGGGGAACGGGGGTCTTGACAGCGTTGCGACACGCCAGATTAGAGCGTATGGTCCGAAACCGTACAAGTCGGATCCGTTCCGATCGCGTTGATTGCGTAGGTTCCGGAAGCCGGACATGTAGGCCACTTTTTCAGGTATGGGGTGACGTCCGACTTGGCGCAGGCATCACCCGTGTTCTTATTGTTCTCGATGGCCCACTGGTCCTTGGCGCCGTCAATCTGACGAAGGTTATTGATACAGGCGTTCTTTTGCGATGTCGTCCTCGCTCTGACGAACGAGGGGATCGCGATCGCCGCCAGCAATCCGATGATGGCCACGACGATCATAATCTCAACGAGCGTGAAGCCCAATTTCTTCTTCATTCTCATTTCCTCCATCCGGACTTCGCACGGCCTCATGCCGTGCGCTCCAGCTTTTCGTATTAATATTATGAGCAGAGGCCGTGCCAACGGGTGGGGGTTATGACGAATAGAGCGGTCAGAATCGGGCTTACTTTAGGGATGGCACAGTTGTTAAGCGTTTTATGCTGAATTTTTCTACGAATTGTTGAGAGCGATTGATTTTTGTGATTTTGTTGGGATTTTTGGGTGTGGACGTTAACGGCAGAATTTGGCTAACATCTTTAAGAATCCGCAAAACTGAGATTCCAGCTTTCTCTCAGGGGAGAGGTGGAGATGGTCTCGAGCGGGAGCCGTGCGAGCTGCTGGGATTTGGGAAAGAATACGGAGAATGGGGCCGCTGAGAAGCACTGGTGCTATTCTGCGGCGGAGCGGCTGCGCTGAGGCGGGGCGTAGAGGAAGAAGCAGCGTCCGATTCGTCCGAGCAGGCGGCGCCGTGAGAGGGGGTCAGGGTTGATGCCGTAGGGTTGGACCCGGATCGCGGAGATGGAGGCGACAGTCGTGTGAGTGGGGGTTGAGAGTGATTCAAGCCAGCGGGTGTACTTTTGGGGGGTGAGCCGGGTCCGGGCGGTTGAGATGTGCATATAGCCGCAGAGAGAGGGAGGTGTAGTTGGCAGGTGGTAGATGATGCGGGGGTCGGTGAATCCGAAATAGATCAGATGTGGGGGGTGACCGTCGTTTGCATCGGTAAGAGCGGCCCAGCATTGTTCGAGGCGGTCTAGGTCTTGTCCCCAGTCGTAGTTGCTGTCAGCGAGGCAGCGGTGTCCTCCGCCGGTGCCGCCGCCGGCGATGTTTAGGTAGGAGATATAGTCGGGGAAGGAAAGGGCGGTGGCGGCGAGTGAAGCCGCGATGAGGACGGCGAGGGTTGCACGGCGATGAAGGGGCCGGCGAATGCGTGCAGCCCAAACTGCGGTGGCTATGGTGGCCAAGGCGATAAGGGGGAGGGCATGTCTGGCGCCTATGGCCATATGGTTGATGAAGAGGAGCAGGATTGTAAAAAGGGTGGCGGGGACGAGGATCGGGAGGAGCGCGATGATTCTCGTGGGGCGGCGGATGTAGACGAACATGACTAGCAGGGCGGCGAGGCTCCATGGAAGGGGGGTTTTGAGAAAGGCGGCGGCGGGTTGGTACCACCAGGGACTGGTGAAGAATCTGTGTCCTGCAAAGAACGCGCGGTCACCCTCGAGCGCGTGAGTTGTTTGGTTGAGGAGTCCTTCGAGGTAACGACCGGCGGGAAGGCTCATGGTCGCCTGCTGGGGGGTGTGTTGAATACGGACGAGCTGGGGGTGGGGTCCGTAGAGGAGAATCGTCAGGGTGAGGAACATGAGGAGAGCGAGGGGGATGATGAGCAGGAGGGCCGGCTTCTTGCGGCGGAGGCTGAAA
>JAOZMZ010000029.1 GCA_029934055.1 Kiritimatiellia bacterium | reverse complement strand
CGCCCATTAAAGCGGTACGCGAGCTGGGTTCAGAACGTCGTGAGACAGTTCGGTCCTTATCCACCGTGGGCGCAGGTAACTTGAAGAGAGCATTCCTTAGTACGAGAGGACCGGGAATGACGCACCTCTGGTGTTCCAGTTGTCCCGCCCAGGGGCATTGCTGGGTAGCTATGTACGGAAAGGATAAGCGCTGAAAGCATCTAAGCGCCAAGCCCCCTCCAAGATCGGATTTCCCTTCCCGCTTCGGCGGGACTGAAGGCACCCTGTAGACTACAGGGTTGATAGGCCGGAGGTGTAAGTCCCGTGAGGGATTCAGCTGACCGGTACTAATCAGCCGTGAGGCTTGACCAATCTTGTTTCATCGGCCGCATCCGTTTACGATGCGACCGGGGACGGCCGAGGTGGCAGTGCCGCCCCAGACTCTATGCAGTGTATTTTTGAGACCCATGACGAAGGCGGATCGGCTCGCATTTCTGCCGGGAACTACGGCTTCGCATGGCGATTGGATTTTCAATTTCCCGGTGACCATGGCGAGGGGGAAACACCCGTTCCCATTCCGAACACGGCCGTTAAGCCCCTCAGCGGCGATGGTACTGCCCGTCAGGGGGTGGGAGAGTAGCACGTTGCCGGGATTATATTCGGACGGCCGTCCTGCTGCGGCAGGACGGCCGTAACGTATCGGGGACAGCCGTATTTCGAGGGGGCGGGAAAATGGGCTGCGGATAGGACTTGCCAGGGCGGATTGTGCGTGCTAGCGTGCGCGAGATTTTCCACTGACGGGTCATGCCCGGAAGTGAGATTCGGAGGTTGAAACAGACGGATATGCAGCAGACAAAACCACAAAAGCAAAAGATAGATCTTGACGTGGCCGGCCTGGAAGGCGGCGACGAACGTGCGGCTATGGCGGCGATGTACGAGGAGACCCTGCGAGACCTTTCGGAGGGCTCGATCGTCAAGGGCCGAATAATAGAAGTCCGCGAGAGCGATGTCCTGGTCGACGTGGGGTACAAGTCGGAAGGATTGATTTCGTCGGAGGAGTTCGAGAATTTTGAATCGTTGAAGCCCGGGGACGAGTTGGAGGTGCTCATCGAAAGCCTGGAGGACGAGGAGGGGATGGTCGTCCTCAGCAAGCGCGCGGCGGAGTACAAGCGCAACTGGGACAGGGTCTTCGAAAACTACTCCGAGGGGGGCACCATCCGTGGGGTCATCAAGGGGCGGGTAAAGGGTGGACTGATCGTGGACGTGGGCGGCGTGGATGCTTTCCTGCCGGGCTCACAACTGGACGTGGTCCCGGTTTCCTATCCTGATGACTACATGGGTAAGGAATTCGAATTCAAGATCGTAAAGATCAACAAGGAACGGCGCAATATCGTTCTTTCCCGGCGGGAGCTGCTCGAAGAGCGCCGGCGCGAGCAGAAGAAGAAACTGCTCGAAGAAATCCAGGTGGGTCAGATCCGCAAGGGCGTGGTCAAGAACATCACTGATTTCGGCGCCTTCGTCGATCTCAGCGGTATGGATGGATTGCTGCACGTCACCGACATGAGCTGGGGGCGGGTGGGGCATCCCTCGGACGTCGTCAAGGTGGGGCAGGAGATCGAGGTGGTAGTGCTGGATGTCAGCCTTGAGAGGGAAAGAATATCTTTGGGATTGAAGCAGAAGACGCCCAATCCGTGGGAGGATATCGAGCAAAAATATCCCATCGGCAGCCGCGTGCGTGGGCGGGTCGTAAACCTGATGCCCTATGGTGCGTTCGTCGAACTCGAAGACGGCGTGGAAGGGCTGGTGCACGTATCTGAAATGTCCTGGACACGCCGGATCGGCAAGGCATCCGACATTCTGGCCGTGGGTGATGTGGTTGAAGCCGTCGTCCTGAACGTCAACAAGGAGGAGCAGAAGATATCCCTGGGTATCCGGCAGACGGAAGTCAACCCCTGGGATCTGGTCCCTGAACGTTATCCGATCGGCGCCCGGGTGAAGGGTAAGGTCCGTAACTTTACCAATTACGGTGCCTTTGTGGAATTGGAAGAAGGTATTGACGGGATGATTCACGTCTCCGATCTCTCCTGGACGCGGAAGGTGTCGCACCCCTCGGAGATGTTGAAGAAGGGCGAGACGGTTGAGTGTGTCGTGCTCGAGGTGGATGTTCCGAACCGGCGGATCAGTCTCGGTTTGAAGCAGGCTCAGGAGGATCCCTGGGCCGGGATTACGGAACGTTACCAGGTCGGCCAGATCGTAAAGGGGAAGGTCACCAAGCTCGCCTCCTTCGGCGCTTTTGTCGAAATCGAGGAGGGGATCGAGGGCCTGGTGCACATCGGGCAGATCAGCGAAGAGCGCGTCGAGAATGTCGCCGATGTACTGACGATCGGGCAGGAGGTCGAAGCACGGGTTGTCCGTATTGATCCGGTGGACCGCCGTATCGGACTGAGTATCAAGGCGGCCGCCCTGCCGGACGAGGAATTCAAGGTGGACGAAGAGATGCTCAAAGGACTGCGTCCGGACGAAGAGCTGGTGGATCTGGCGGGGGCCTTTGATCAGGCGCTGGGAGGAGAGACGACCCCGCGTGAATGGCATCCAGGGGAGGATGGCGGCGACGAAGAGCGATGAAGAATCTGACGCCGCTGATCGGCCGGCTCTGAAAGGCGCGGCACACGTTGAGTTCATTTGAATATTACCGGGCATCTCGGGAAATCCTCGGCGTCAGGGTTTCGGGGACGCTTCTGAGAAATGTGGTGGGCGGGCAGCTCCTCCGGGACCTCGTTTCTGATAATTCAGCAGGGTATTTTCTTGGCAAGCAAGCTGTTGTGACGGCTGTGGTGCAAAGGAACTACGCGAGGAGATGATCACATGAAGAGGTCAATCGTATTTTATCTTTTTGCGGTATGGTCATTGTCCTGCAGTATGGTGCTGGCGGGAATGGCTACGACGCCGTTGGCTTCTCTGACGGCTGGTGGTACGAACAGCTATGATTTCGGGATTTCCGTGGCGCCCGCCGGCGATGTCAACGGCGACGGCTATGCCGACGTGATCGTGGGTGATCGGTTCTGGGATGAGACCTTCTATCGTAAAGGCCGGGCCTATGTCTTTTACGGCGGCCCGGATGGTCCGGACAGTACGCCGGATTGGATAGTTACAGGGTGGCAGGACCAGATGTGGCTGGGCTGTTCCGTTGCGGGCGTGGGGGACGTGAACGGGGATGGTTACGACGATGTTGTAGTGGGCGCGGATTACTACGACGCAGGTGAACATAATGAAGGCGCAGCTTTTCTGTATCTGGGATCATCCA
Organism: Kiritimatiellia bacterium; assembly: GCA_029934055.1. GTDB lineage: Bacteria > Verrucomicrobiota > Kiritimatiellia > B70-G9 > B70-G9 > JAOZMZ01. Next base: position 22,851 of record JAOZMZ010000029.1, on the reverse strand, counting down.
ATGGCCTGTCCACCGCCTATGCGTGGATGGGGCAGGGAAATATGGAGAATGCCTATTACGGGGAGCATGTGGCGCCCGCCGGCGATGTCAACGGCGACGGCTATGATGATGTAGTGGTGTGCATGCCGAATTATCGTCAGATGACTTCTCCCTATTACACGTTGGGCCGCGTATTTGTTTATTACGGGTCTACGGGTGGTTTAAGTGCGGGCGCGAGCTGGACGCAGACGGGCACGCAGGATAATGGCGAATTTGGAAGGTTCGCGCGGACGGCGGGGGATTTGAATGGTGATGGTTATGCCGATCTTGCGATCGGCGCACCTTCGGAGGATTCGTATTTCGGACGCGTGTATCTGTATCTGGGATCTTCCGGCGGATTGAGCTCCAGTGCGGTGGAGAGTCTCCCGGGGCCCGGGAATTCATCGAGCTTTGGTGAAGAACTGGGGGCGGCAGGCGATGTCAATGGGGATGGTTACGGCGACTTGATTGTGGGAGCGCCGGGTGTGCACCCCGGCGGGCGCGCGGTGGTATATCGTGGAACGAGTTCGGGTATTGATACCAATTCCGCCTGGCACGTGGATGGAACTAATCGGCTGGGTTCTTCCGTCTATACGGCGGGGGATGTGAATGATGACGGCTATGCGGATGTGGTGATCGGTGCAGCGCATTCCGCCCGCGTATATCACGGCAGTAATCAGGGCCTTTCTACGAATCCCGCCTGGTATGTCTTCGGCGATCAGGACGACGACGGGTTCGGCCTGGCTTCTTCCATTGCCGGAGATGTGAACGGAGACGGATTCGCGGATATTATCATCGGCGCCAAGGACTGGGGGGCAGATGATGGCGGCGCCGCATTTATATATGCCGGTGCGGCGGACGGGTTGGTTTCCAATGTCGTTTGGACAAGGGAGGGAGATGCTGATGGTGAGCAGTTCGCGTATGCAGCGGTTGCCGTGGGGGATGTCAACGGCGACGGCTACGGCGATATCCTAGTGGGAGTTCCGAACTATGGAAACGGAGAGGCCAACGAGGGAGAGGCTTTGCTGTTCTATGGTTCCGAAACGGGCCTGAGTGACAACGCGGCGTGGCAAACCGAAAGTGATCATGCGGGTTGGCTGCTGGGCAATTCAGTCGGCGGGGGGGATGTGAACGGCGACGGATACGCAGATCTCGTTGTGGGGGTTCCGGATTATGCGAATGGAGAGAACAACGAAGGTGCGCTTTTCATCTATTTTGGTGGGACCTCGGGTCCTTCCACTTCGGCGGATCAGGTGGTGGAGGTGGATATCGCCTCCCAGTCGTTGGGATTGGAACTGACTGCGGGCGGTGATGTGAACGGCGATGGATACGCGGACGTGTTTGCTTTCGCCCAGTATTCGGACTACGGGGCGGTTTACGGATTTTATGGGTCTGCGGACGGCGTCAGCACGGATACATGGGATTGGCGTGCGGTAGGCACGAAATACAACGGTCTATGGTTCGGTCACAGCCTGGATTGCGCTGGCGACGTGAATGCAGACGGTTATGCGGATCTTGTTTTCGGGCATTACATGGACGGGGATAACAGCGAGGGGAAGACCTACGTGTTTCATGGCAGTGTAACGGGTCTTGGGGCGGTCGCCGCCACGGTCATTGTGGGTCCGTCAAACAACGCTCATTCCGGTTGGTCGGTAGGCATGGCAGGGGACGTGAACGGCGACGGGTATACCGATATTCTCGTGGGATCGAAGGATTATGATTCCTCGGTGACGGATGTGGGCCTGGTACAGTTGTTTCTGGGAAGTGCAGGGGGCGTATCTACCACGGCATGCTGGTCGAAGGAGGGTGGGGCTTATCAGGAGAAGTTGGGAGAATGTGTTGCCGGCGCCGGGGATGTCAACGGTGATGGACGTGCGGATATTTTGTTCAGTTCGGAGGGCGTGAACGGGGGTGACGCGGAGGTTTACATGATTCCGGGGTCGCCTGCAGGGGTTGAGACTTCGCAGGCCTGGATGATAACGGAGCCCCAGCATGATTCCGCGTTCGGAGAGACGATCGGATCCGCGGGCGATGTCAACGGCGATGGATTGGCCGAGCTGCTTGTTTGCGCGCGGCGTTACAATGTTGATGCCGACAATGACCGTGAGGGGAAACTATACATTTACTACCCCAATCAGGAATCGGCCATGAGGCACAGGCTGCGGCAGATTCGCGTAGGGGACAGTATCCCCGTGGCGCCACAGGGTGTTTCCGACGCCGTGGACGGATTTCGCGTCAGCATGTTTACCCGTTCGCCTTTTGGGGTCGACCAAGTCAAGCTGCAATGGGAGGCCGCCGGGGTAAGTTCTCTTTATGAAAGGGGATCGGCAAGCACCGGGATCAGCCCGGAATGGGCGGACACAGGACTCACGGGAACGGCGATGACGGTTCGTGTCCAGGGTCTTCCGGGAGTAGGTGCTTATCATTGGTGCACCCGTGCGGTATATAGAAATGCGCGGGTGTTCGGCATCAGGTACGGCCGCTGGATGCATCTTGCGCGGTACGGCGGGTTGGAACAGGCTGTCAAAGTGGGAGGGGTATCGTTGGATGTGGGTGAATTCAACGTTGGCACGGATGGCGTTGAAGTAGCGGCGACGGCGTTGGACGGAGCGGTTTACGGCATGGAGTCCGCCGACAGTCCGACCGGCACGTGGAGTCTGGTAGGGAATGTCAAGACGGCGGAATCACGGCATATTTCCTTTACGGATTCGACGCCCCCGGATGTCCAGGGGACGTATCGCATATATCTTTCCAGTACAGGACGTTGAGAAGATGCATTTCCCGTGCGGATTTTCATGAGCGGGTGCATCTTGGAAAGAGACGACGACGGCTGATTTTTTGTGTATTTTGTGACTTCTTGCCGTTAAAGTGCGGAGTCATGGCGAAGCGCGATAGCATAGAAGCCCAGGTAGAGGCCCTGCGGGCCCGGACAGTGGACTTCGTGTCGGCGGATGAACTCCGGAGGAAGCTGGAACAGGCCGAGAAGGAAGGGCGTCCGTTGCGGGTGAAGTATGGTGCGGACCCGTCTGCGCCCGACATTCACTTGGGGCACGTGGTGGGGCTGAACAAGCTGCGGGAGTTTCAGGACCGGGGGCATACGGTGGTATTCATCATCGGTGATTTCACCGGGATGATCGGAGATCCCTCCGGGCGTTCGAAGACCCGTCCGGCGTTGTCGGCCGAGGAAGTGGCCGCGAACGCCGAGACATATCAGGAGCAGGTTTTCAAGATTCTCGACCGAGAGAAGACGGAAGTGCGTTTCAATTCCGAATGGTGCGGGAAGATGTCATTCGCCGACGTGGTCCGGCTGGCGGCCCGGGTGACGGTGGCCCAGATGCTGGCGCGTGACGATTTTGCGAAAAGATATGCCGCCCGCCAGCCGATTTCGTTGGTTGAATTTCTCTATCCGCTGATACAGGCGTATGATTCGGTTATGGTGGAAGCCGATGTGGAGATCGGGGGAACCGACCAGTTGTTCAATCTCTTGTTGGGGCGCGAACTGCAGAAATCGTTTGGGCAGGACCCGCAGGTTGTCATGACGTTACCGCTCATCGAGGGGACCGACGGGGTTCAGAAGATGAGCAAGAGTCTCGGGAACTATATCGGGGTGGGTGAGGACGCCGATGAGATGTTTGGCAAGACCATGTCTATCAGTGATGATCTCATGTGGCGTTATTATTCGCTGGTGCTTTGTCTTCCTGACGACGAGTTGGCCCATTTACGGCGCGACGTGGAGCAGGGCCGGCGTCATCCGCGGGAGTTGAAGGATGATTTGGCCAAGGCGATCGTGGCGCGTTTCCATGGGGAGGAGGCCGCCCGGGAGGCTTCGCGGCGGTTTGCACAGCTGTTCCGCAGCCGGACTGTACCGGATGACATTCCGGAGCAGACCGTGACAGCGGGCGGTAATTCCCTGGTGGATCTGCTGGTGCGGACGGGGTTGGCGGAGAGCCGGAGTGCGGCGCGGAGGCTGATCACTCAAGGCGGCGTCCGCCTGGACGGGGCTCGGGTACCTGCCGACACGCAGGAGATAGAGGTGCGGGACGGCATGGTATTACAGGCCGGCAAGCGGCGGCACGTGCGTCTGAGGACCGAAGGAGCGGAATCGAATGAACGTCAGAGGAAATCAGAACAGTCCGGATGAGAGTCCGGGGGGAGACCCTAGCGCGCGTTTGCAGGAGTTGCTGCGTTCCGCCAAGGTTCAGTTCGCTTTTGAACCGGCGGCTGCGGCGGCTCCTCCGCAGGAGGAGGGCGATAAGGCCCGCGCCCAGGAGATACTGAGGCGCCTGCGGGAATTCAGCCTCAAGCCGCGGGATATCGTTGATTATCTCGACCGTTTCGTGGTGCGGCAGGATGAGGCCAAGAAGGTGCTGGCGGTGGCGGTCTGTGATCATTTCAATTACGTGCGCCGCTGCATCGAGGATCCTTCGTTGCGTGAGCGTGAATACACAAAGCAGAACATTCTGCTGATGGGCCCCACCGGGGTGGGCAAGACCTATTTGTTGCGTTGCATAGCGCGCCTGATAGGAGTGCCGTTCATCAAGGCCGATGCGACCAAGTTTTCGGAGACGGGGTATGTCGGGTACGACGTCGAGGACTTGGTGCGGGACCTCGTCAAGATGGCAGGCGGCGACGTGGACCTGGCGCAATACGGCATAGTATACCTGGACGAGATCGACAAGATAGCCTCGCAGCCGGCGGGAGGCACCAAGGACGTTTCCGGGCGGGGCGTCCAGGTTAACCTGCTCAAGCTGATGGAGGAGACCGAGGTCAATCTTTTCAGCCAGACGGACCTGATCGGTCAGATGCAGGCGATTTTCGAGATGCAGCGCAGTGGCGGGCGTCCGGGACGGCGGACGATCAACACCCGTCATATCCTCTTCATCGTCAGTGGGGCCTTCGATGGCCTGGCGGAGATCGTGCGGCGCCGGGTCGAGCGGGGTGCGATCGGTTTTGTGCAGGGAATGGAAGGCAGCGGTGATGACGATGGCGAAGAGCGCTATCTTCGGCGGGTGGAGGCGGTTGACTTCATCCGGTTCGGGTTCGAGCCGGAGTTCATCGGGCGGCTACCGGTGCGCGTGGCCTGTGACGCCTTGAAGGCGGAAGATCTCGAAGAGATACTTTTGAATTCCGAGGGAAGTATCCTGGGGCAATACCGGCAGGATTTCATGGGTTACGGCATTGATTTCACCATTACGCGCGAGGCCGTACGGGAGATTGCGCGCCAGGCGCAGGCGGAACAGACGGGCGCGCGCGGGCTGCTGACGGTTCTGGAACGCCTGTTTCGTGATTTCAAGTACGAGCTGCCGTCCACCTCGATCCGTTCGTTTGAGGTGACGCGGGAGACGGTTGTCGATCCGCACGAGGCCTTGAAGGAGCTGGTGATAAGGAACCGCGATTCGCAACAGGATTTCCTGCGTGGCGAGGTGTTGCAATTCGCCGAGCGCTTCAACCGGAAGCATGGGTTGGAACTGTGCTTTGACGAGAGTGCGATAGAGGCCCTGATTGCGGAAAGTCTGGATCATGGGCGCACCGTACGGACGATCTGCGAGCAGAAATTTCGTGACTACGAATACGGCATGAAATTGGCGGCCAGCAAGACGGGCGTCCGTGCGTTGACGGTCACCGCCGAGGGGGTCCGTGACCCTGATCGTTTCCTGAGCGAATGGGTGGTGGCCAACTATCCGCGGCGGGATGCGGACGGTCGGCAGGATGCGGAGAATGGAAACGGGAGTGCCGATGATCCGGGGGTGACGGCATGAGGGGATTGTCCATGTTCGAGAGTTCATGGTTCAGGAGTGAATGACGCGGCATGGGTGATGCCTTGCGGGTGGGGTTGATGCCATGGTGAGCAAGGAACAATTTGATTTCTTTTATGCTCTCAACAACACCGAGATAGTCAGGGTGCCTCGCGGGCGCCTGGAGACGTTCGGGGCGACGGTGGTGAACTATCATCTCGTGAGTGAGCTGATGGACAGCGTCGAGAAGGTGCGCATCAGGGAGGGGCGGATTCGCGCGCATCGCCCGGAAATAATCGTCCCTTCGGCCATGGAAGAGACCATTCTCGAGGGATTCGGCGCCGAAGCCGCCCGATACGTGGAATGGCTGCGCCGGCATGAGAACGATCTGTTAATCCTCAGGTACGGGTTCAAGATCGTGAAGCAGGAGAGCAATGAACATATCGTATCCGATTCCCTGGCAGCGGTAGTGGATCGGGTCAAGGCCGACCTAGATGCGCGGGATGATCCTCTCGACTCTCTGCTGATAGGGGTGGATGAGCCGTGGGAGGTATGTCTTCTGAAGTTGATGGTGGAAGTAGTCCAACATTCCGCCGCGCACAATGCCAGCGAGTTGCAACGCGACCCGCACGGTCACCGTCGCGAGATAGAGCGGGAATTTCGGGCGGCCTCCCGTGATGCCTCGCGCATTCCGGGCCTGAGCGCCAAGCTGCGGACCTACGGCCTTTTCGAGGAATATGAGGACCGTTTTTTTGCGTTGGTGCGCTCGCATCGTTCGTGAACGTGATGAATGCGGGGGCGCTTCTGCATGTCATCCTCGGTGGGGAGTCGAGATGAGGGGATGCTGCTCCGGCAATGTGGAAAGGTGTGGCTTGAAGGCGGGGGGCATGTGAAGTATCAAGGTTGGACGCGGCAGGGCGTATGTAGGTACCCCGGTAGCTCAGCTGGACAGAGCAGCGGACTTCTAATCCGCAGGTCGCGCGTTCGAATCGCGCCCGGGGTACCATCCCAAAAGCCCCGTGAATGTTGACAAAAGCCAATGTTCGCGGGGTTTCCCTTATCTTCGCGTGTCGTTTCCCGGTCGTTTCCTGTCGCCTTGTGTGTAGACTGTCCCGAGCAAGTTAATACCACAGAAATACCACAAGGCGGCGGGCGGACGGCCCCGGAACATGTCTGGCGGTTTCCGTAAAGCGGTGCAGGATAGGCCACAGAAGGCGCGGGCGGGTGTCCCCGTGTCACAGACAAGGCCCGGCGGCGGATCGGCCCTTGACGGGGCTCTCAGGCGTTTTTCCGGCGGGTGCGCTTGAGTGCGGCGGCCAGGCGCTTGTTGCTCAGGTCCAGCTTCCCGGGCTTCGGCCTCTTCGGAGGTCGGCCAGGTCCGCGGGTTGCCGGGTGCTCCGTCTTCCGGCGCTCATAGGTGGCGGCCCATCGGCAGGCGGAAGAACAGAAGCGGCTTTGTCGGGTCGGGCGGTTGGGCGTGTACGTCTTCCCGCATTGCTCGCAGGTTCGGTTCAGGGCGTCCAGGGCGGTGGCGGGTATGAAGACGTGCGCTCCGTCGCGTATGGCGTCGATCTTACCGGCGGCAATCCATCGGCGGAGGGTCTCGGGGCGTTTCCCGATCCGGGCGGCGGCCTCTGTCACGGTGATACGTTCGCCGGTGCTCATGCGGACAGAGTACCTTTCCGTACGGGAAAGGCAAGGGAAACTATGACGCTAGAGAGTAGATATAATCATGTTATGCGACGTTACCGGTAAAGTGACGGTCAAGAAACAGTCAAAGCGGCCAGGTCTCGGATGTCTTCAAATCCTCGAGTATGTCGAAGGCGTCTTTCTCCCGGGCCAGGGTCAAGGGCTCGTACTCCGCCCTCAGGGCTTCCCCGTACTTCAGGGCAATCCCGAGTAGCTTGTCTGTCGCTACGTCAGACAGGTCCCGTGTGTCCAGTTCCTTCAGGATCGCGTCAAGGCGCTTGCCGAAGGCTTCAACGCGCTTCCCCTTCGCCACGGCGAAGCGTTCAAAGAGTTCGTCCATCCGCAAGGCTCGGGCGTTGCCGATTTCCTTCACAAGCTCTCGGCTCCATCTGATCAACGTCGGCTTCGACACGTTCAGTTGCTTGGCGATAGCGTTATAGCTCAGACCGGCGGCCCGCAGTTCAATGAAGCGTTCCTTTTGTATAATCTTCCCGGCGGGCTTGTTGCTCATGGTGTCTTCCCTCGTGCTGTGCCACTCGTGGCGGGGCGGTTGTTGTCTTCGGTGGCGGCGCAGAATCCCATTGCCAGGAACAAGGCGGCTTCGATGTCGGCCTTTCGTGTCCCCGGATGCGCCAGGGCGAAGCGGTCAATCAGGCGGTGCAGGTCGGCGGCCAGCTTCCCCTGCGGCTTGTCTTCGTCTTTAGCTATGCCTCCGAAGGTGAACAGGACTCCCGAGACGGCGGCCCACAGCTTCGCCGGTGACGTGTCCCGGTGGCGCTCGATCCATTGCATGAGTTCGTATCCGAGCAAGTCCGTTCTGTCTTCGTCGTAGTCCCCGAAGTATTCACGCAGTCGGTCCATCATGGCCTCCTTTTTCTGTTCGCTCTCAGGATCGCGTTGACGTTCTCGACAAGCTCGCGGGCATACCGGACACGATGTCGGCAACGGTGTTCCGTTCCACGGCGAAAAGGTCTTGCCCCCCCGGTGAATGAGTAGTCCCCGCTTTGGAGTGTGTCCCGGATCGCGGGCAGGCGTTGAATCGGAAGCGGGTCTTGCTCGCGGGTGTCTATGATGACGGTCGGGCGGATGTCGGCCAGGCGGTGCAGGCTTCGCAGGGCGGGCAGTGTCGGGTATGCGGTCATGGGGTGGCCTCCATGAGTGCCTTCAGCTTGTTCGTGAGGATTGCCCCCGGCTTGCGGATGTTGTCGGTTTTCATCTCTCCCCACAGATTGGCAACGGCTTGACGGAATGCTTTCGGGCCTATGGCCTTCAATGCCTTCCGATAGAAGCCCTCTGCCTGTCCGTTGCCGTTCTCTTCGGTGACGGTCAGGGCAACGGCTATCGCGTCATACTTCGAGGTGAAGATGTCCTCGTAATCCTCGATGCTGATGTCAATCAGCCGATTCCGAGCGTTGCCTTTCTCTTTCGGTTCATACTGATCGTTCTCTTTCGGTTCGGGTGTCACTCTGACACTACCTTTTGGACACGCTGACACTACCTGCGGTGTCACTCTGACACTACCTTTTGGACTCTCTGACACTACCTGCTTTCCGGGTAGTGTCTCTCTGTCCCCACCTTTAGGCGGCTTCAACGTGATGCGGTACAGGTTCGCTTCTTGTCGGCCCCCTCGGGTGTTGACGGCCCGGCGACGGTGCTGAATGAACAGTTCGCCGGTGTTGTGGATGTGGGGTAGACGGCGGGCAACGGTGCGGCGGGAAAGCCCCGCGTCGGCGGCCAGGCGCTTCAGCGAAGGCCACGCCAGACCCCCCTCGTTGGCACGGAATGCCAGGGCAAGCATGATGGCCCTATCCGCCCCCCGAGTGCAGGAATACTCGATCACAAGGCGCATGTGCTGAATGCTCATCCGGTCTTCCGGCTATGTGCGGCAGGTGGTCCCCTCGGTCGCCAGTCTTTCGACTTCGGCCAGGTCAAACCGTACTCGCCGGCAAGTGATTTTGACCGGGTGAAGCATCCCGCGGCGTGCGTATCTCTGAACGGTGCGCGGGTGGCAGTCCAGGATTGCCGCGGCTTGCCGTACCGTTCCGAGTCGGCGCTTGTCCGGCTTCGTTCGGCAGGCGTGCAAGATGCGCTCGCGGTGATCCGCATCGCAGCTTTCATCCGCTTGGATGATCGCCGTTATGGTAGTGAGTGTTTCCGCCTTCATTTTCGTCCTTTCCTGCTTTGGCTTGTCTGCGTGCGAAGGCTTCTGCCCTCAATCATCGCGGGAAGTTTGGCAGGTAAAGGAACACGTGAGCAACGTGGCAGCAGTCCAGGGGCTCAGCCTTCGGAGTTCTTTACTTCGGGGTTCTTCAGATACTTCCACGCTGTGCTTCTGCTGATCGTGATTCCACGGCGCTTCAGGCGGCGGATAGCTTCGTCAATTTGTCCTTGCCGGGTGTACTTCGGGAAGTCCCTCTCTGCCCGTGCGAAGGTCTTCAAGAATGCCTCTTGCCTCTCTGTCTTCCGCTTGCGGGTCCTCTCTGCCCCCTTCTTGGCGGCTTTGAGTATCTTCTTGCCGCGTTCCGCGTGCGGTTGCAGTCTGTCACGCTCCTTTTCAAGGTCTTTGACTTTGCCTTCCAGCGGCATGAGTGCGGCGTTTTTCGTTTCCAAGTGCTTGCGCCAGGTTGCTTGATCTTCGGCCTTTGCAAAGTAGCATTCTATCGGCGTCCGGGGCTGAAGGTGGATGTTCTTGTGCCATGCCTTGTATGCCTTCGATTCTTCCCATTCCCGTTGCAGCTTCAGTGCGTCTTGCCAGTCCGGGCTTTCCGGGGTTGTGTCCCGGTACTTCTGCATTCCGAGACGTTCGGCCTCATCCCACAGGCGGCGGGTCAGGTCCAGGTATCGCTTGATCTCTTGGCGGCGTCTTTCCGGTATGTCTATGTCTTCGTTCATGCCCGGCCCCCTTTCAGTAGTTCGGCCTTGGCTTTGCGCCATGTCTTCGCGGTCATGCCTTCGACAATCTCCCGAGCCCACGGCGGCAACGGATCGCGGTCGCCTTGCTCCGGTGCAGCGTCCCCGGTGAATGACGGCAGGGCGGCCACGGCCCGGCGGGCGGCGGCTTCGGATACGTGTGTGTAGTGGCGCGTCATTGCCGGGTTGCGGTGTCCGGCGGATTTCTGAATGAGTGCTTGCGGCGTCCCGGCGGCAGCGTGAAGGCTCACCCATGTATGCCGCAGACTGTGAAAGCCGACTTCGACAACGGCCCGCGTGCCGGTGTGTTCCGCGTGCTTGTTGCCGTCCTTGTCGGTGACGGTCTTGAAGCCGGTTCCTTCCCGGTGAATCTGAATCCCGCAGGCGGTGAAGTGCTTCTGAATTCGGCGCGTGATGTTTCCCTGTCGGCCCCGGTCCAGGTACTCCGCGGCCAGGTCGGGCAGGACGTATCCGGTGCGCTCATTCGGCGGTGTCTGCGAAAGTGCGCGGTGCAGGTCCGGCGGTATGCCGATGACAACAGGCTCCGGGTCGGCCCGGCGGCCCTTGATCTTGTTCGGAATGCGTTTGATGATTCCCCGGTGCAGATCGACTTCCCCCCATTTCAGGGTGCAGCAATCCCCGAGACGCAAGCCGGTGAACGTCCCGAGCCCCAGCAGTAAGGCAAGGTCGCCTTCGGCGGTACTCAAGACGCGGTAGAGTTCTTCAAGCGAAAGCTCGCGGCGGCTATTGGTCGCCAGCTTCTTTCGTTGCACGGCGTCAAAGGGATTGCCCGGAGTCTTTGCCCGGTCGCGAAGAACGCGGAAGAACAGCTTCAGGAACGCGATATGCTTGTTGAACGTGTTCGGGCTCGCCTTTTTCCGGGTCAGGTGCGCGGCGTACTGGCGGGCAATGTCCGGTGTCACGTCCCGGAGTGTGTCGGCTTCCGGGTGTGTTGCGTGAAGCCAGGCTGTGAAGGCGGCGAAGTATCCGCGGTAGTCGGCCAAGGTGCGCGGTCCCGAGTCCGGGCGGCCAGGGTCTTCCGTGTACGCTTCCCATGCCGCGGCAATCGGCAATGGCGGGTGTGCGCGGTCTTCGGCTTCGGCAAGCTCGCGTTCGGCGTCGGTGACCATTGACTGAACGCGCTTCGCGGCGTCCAGGCGGTCGGCGGCCAGGTACGGCCCCACGATGCGAAGGCGCTCTTGCTCCGCGGCGCGTAGTCTCGTGATCGGCTTGCCGTCCCGGTCCTTGAGTGCGGTTCGGACGCGCTTCCCGTTCAGGCGGTACTCAAGCCAGAACGTGCCCTTGACTCGTTCCTCGGGTCGGTGCTCGTGGCCTTCGGCGTCCCGTTTGTAGAGACGGCCCATCCCGCGCTTGCCCCGCGGGCGTTTCGTGGTATCCTTCTTCTGCATGAGGGCCCCCCTTGTGTGCGGTTCGGGTTGCATGTGGCTATCTGCCCGTAACAGTACACAATCAGGGCTATCTTGTGCAAGTTAATACCACAGTTGCCCACAGGATTCTTTGTAAGTCCTTGCGGGATAGGAGTCGGTTGCGCTCTTCTAATCCGCAGGTCGCGCGTTCGAATCGCGCCCGGGGTACCACTGAAGCGATGATACCATGACTGCAGACACAAAGGCTGGGCAGGCGAAGGCTGGTGAGGGTGCCGGAGAACTCCTCAGCGGCAGGAGTTGGGTGGAGGTTGATCTGGGGGTGCTGGAATCCAATATTCGGGAACTGCGTGGAGCTTTGGGGGGGGAGACGGAGACGATATTCGTCGTCAAGGCCGACGCTTACGGGCATGGTATTCGTGAGACGGTACGGCGGGCGTATCAGGCGGGTGTGCGTTGGTTTGCCGTGGCCTACGCTGACGAAGCTCGTGTGGTGCGTGAGGTTCTTCCTGAGGCGGAGGTGCTTATTTTGGGAGTAGTGATGCCGGAAGACGCAGCCCGTTTGGCGCACATGCGCGTGACGCCGATCGTGGCGGATGTGGAGCACGGGTTGGCGCTGGCGGCGGCGGCGCGTGCCGCCGGGACGGAACTCACCGTGCATGTGAAAGTAGATACGGGCATGGGGCGGCTGGGAGTTCTTTGGTCGGATGCGGTGGAAGCCGTGATGCGGCTCCTGGACGAGCCGGGGCTGAATGTGCAGGGGCTTTGCAGTCACTTCGCGCGTGTCGAGCCGATGGAACGGGGGCCGGCGGAAAAGCAGGCACAGCGTTTTTTTGAAACCGCCTCGGCTCTGGAGCAAGCGGCGGGACGGCGTTTTTTCCGGCACCTGTCGAGCAGCCGGGCGCTGTTATATCACCATGAATGGGACCTTGACGGCGTACGCCCGGGGATCATGCTGTATGGGTACGGGACGGGCGAGGAAGGCATGCGGGTGCATACGCGGCCGCTTCTGGAGTGGAAGACGAGGGTGATTCATGTGAAGGCGGTGCCGCCGCATTTTCCCATAGGTTACTATGGCACGTACCGGACGCATCGGGCGACGGAAATCGCCGTTCTGGCGGCCGGATACGCCGACGGGTATCTACGGGCACTGAGTAACCGAGGAACAGTGCTGATCGGGGGGCGGCGGTGTCCGGTGGTGGGGCGGGTGAGCATGAACTGGATTACGGTTGATGTAGGGCCCGGTGGTGGGGTCAAGCGGGGCGACGAGGCGGTGCTGATCGGGCGGCAGGGTGCCGAAGAGGTATGGGCTGATGAGTTGGCGGCGTTGTGCAGGACGATTCCATACGAAATTCTCACGGAGATCGATCCGCGTCTCGAGCGTCGCTATGTCGGATGAGCCGCAGAACATCGTCCGTGGGCGGGAATTACGAATTGCTGTCGCTATTGCGAGTGCAGACTTGCGACGGGCGAAGAGGTCACGGCGGTGGTTGCTGTGGGAGGGGAAGGGGTTGTGACTTGAACCAGACCGTGCCATTGAAGCGGGCTATGGGCACTTGGCGATCATCGTTTATGAGCACCTCGTAGTGACCAAGACGGGAGGATCGGGAGATTTCGCGGGCGTGCGCCGTGAGGCTGCCGTCCGCACGGGCGGCGTTCATGAAGGTGATGGAGACGTTCACGGCCAGGGCTGTATTGCCGTGACTGTTGGATGCAACCGCGAAGGCGAAATCGGCCAGTGAGAAGACCGCTCCCCCGTGCACGATATCTGCTGCGTTGAGATGGTGTTCACGCACATCCATGCGCGCAACGGCTTCTCCCGGGGCGACCTTCAGCAACTTGATGTCCAGGCGGCGGGCGAGACGGTCCCGTTCGCTGAAGAATTTCCGGACGATTTCAAGATCGGGTTGTTTCTGATTGTCCATGCGGCGCCTGTTTTATTCCACCCGAGGAGAATAACGATTGATCGCCGTCAGGTCCAACTCATTTGGGAGTATTTGCTCCGGAACGGCGGTCCGGCAGGCGCGCGTTGATCTGGAGGACCAGGAATTCGAGGAGCATTGCGGGCGGCAGGGAGGTGGAAAGCATCTGCAGGTGGGCGTCGACCACCAAGCGCCGGGCGGCGAGGAGTTCGGCGATCGTGTAGCGGGCGGCTTCCCGGGCGCGCATGGCGGTGCGATATGGGTGATCCCTGCGCGGATCGGAGGGAAGCCCGGAGAGGGACTCATCGACTTCAGGGGAATCGAGCCACTTGGCGTCTTTCCGCCGTCCGAGAGTGATGATACGAAGCCATCCGCGGTCGAGGCAGTCCCGGAGGATCAGCAGTTCGCGAAAGCGGCGTTCGAGAGAAACGATCAGCCCTATCGGTTGTTCGCGGTGGGCGAGTAGGTTGCGGAGTATACGCAACGCGGTGAGGGTGTCGCGGTTGATGACGGCGTCGGCGAATTCCCAATGCGCAGCCTCACGGACCGGCGCGACGACGGCGATGATATCTTCGCGTCGGATGCGGCGACGTTCGCCGAGGTAGATCGAGAGTTTTTCTACTTCCTGGACAATCTGGCGCGTGTCGTTACCGGTACGTTGGAGAAATAGTTGCAAGAGATCAGGGGCGATATTGATTTTCTCCTTCCGGAAGGCATCTGCGGCGATATCGGTGACATAGCGGGTGAGCTGGTAGGCCTTGGAGGGTTTTTCGAACAGTTCGACCGAGCCGACGGCGGAGCACGCCTTGTAGAAGGAGCCACGCTTATCGATCGAGGGGGTGGAAACCAGCATGGTTACACCCGGAGGGAGCCCATCTCGGATGAGCTCGGCCAGTCCGGCCAGTCGCGCGCGGACCTCTTCGCCGGAAACCCGCGGCGAAGACGCGAGAAACGATGCGTCGCGCAGCCAGACCAATTTGCGGCCGCCGAGGAAACCGGGTGTCCGCAGGGCTGCGTTACAAGCGGCTATTGCTTTGAGGGCGTCTTCGGTATTGCCGACATCGCCGTCGATTATCTCCAGCCCGAAGGATTGTTGGTCGGGGGGACAGAGTGCCTCGACGACCTGGGTGGCACGGGTGTTGCGCCGGTATTCATCGTCACCGGCCAGCAGATAAACCGGTGGCGATTGCTGCGCTGTTTCGGCGACCGATTTCATTTTCTTTTCGTGTCCTGAGGAGTCTCTGCATCCTCAGGGGATGCTCCTGCTGGTGAAGGTCGCACCGCACGGCGCAGTTCGTCAAGCCGGATGCCGAAGTCGTTGCAGATGACCTCGGTCGCAGCCGGGCCGGCCGCGGCGCATTGCTCCAGGAGCCGTCCAAACGAGGGGGGGACGAGTCGTCGGCGGAGAAAGGCGACCAGGTTCATGCTTTGGCGGAAAAACATGCGCAGGCGGCAAGGATCCGGTGGATAGGCGGCGAGTGCGAAAAGGTCGCCCAGTGCAAGGGGCGTGCAGTCGGCTTGGAGGGGCTGGTCGGAGAAGCGAATCGGTTTGCCATGGAGGGAATACCACGCCTGGGCCGCGTCGCGGCCGATGACCATGGCGATCCCTTCTTCGAGACATAGTGGCAGTTTGCCATCAAATGCGGCGTTGAGACGCTGATGGGTGATTTCGTGGAAAAGGGACTCATCCGGGGCTGTCATAGAAGAGGGGGGCACGAATATTTCTCCCGGCAGAGAAACTGCGTGGATCATGTTCGTATGTAGGACGGGGTTGTTTGTGAAAGCAAGGCCGGCTGCAATGGGGGCAACGAAAATATGGATGTGGTAGGAAACAGCATCCTGGAGATCGAGTGCCGAGCCGACGAAGGCGTAGCCGTACTCGGCGCGGCGGGCGATTGGGGCGATATCCTCAGATCGGCGGCAGTGGATGACGAAATGGCGCGTGCGTCCGTGCACCCATGGGGGATGATCGTCGTGAAGAATCCCGCGCGCGTAGGACGAGAGGTGCAACTCGTAGATTCTGTGCCAGCGGATGATGCGGCAGGCATTTCCGCCGGGATGTCTACCGGCGGCGCTGCAGGGAGGGGCGGCCAGGTTCACGGCGGCGGACATCGCCATGATCAGTCGCATGTTGAAACGGAGGCTGCCATTCATGAGATTGTCGGATGAATGAGCATACGTCGCTGGAGAGCTGTTCCGAAGAGAAAAATGGCCGGCGCGAAAATGTTTTTTTTCACCCGCGGGCGTAGCAGTGTTCTGCAAGGGAGTGATTTCTTGATTCTCACCAGTAGACGGCGACGCCGTTGTTCGTCAGGTGGGGTATTTGATTGGTTTGGGCGTAGCTGTTCAGCGGGTTGTTGGACAGACTGAGGCGGTCGCCGTCGTTCAGGCCGTCGGCATCGGAATTGATCACCAAGGCGTCCAGTTGGGTGATCAGGTTATCGTCGAGAAGTAGGTTGGTGAGATTGAGTGAGTATTCGAGGCCATCCAGGCTGACGATATTCGTATTGCGGGCGTCCAGCTCCTGAATTTCCTCCATGTCGAGATCGAAGAAGACGTCGTCCGGTCCATACTTGTTGGTGAGTGCGTCATGGACGGCGCCGGCGAGATTCGTATCAGGGATTTGGACTTCTTCGAGGTGCCGCACGCGGATGAACCCGGAATCGTGGGTGAAATTGGAGACGTTCAGCGAGAGCCGGCAGGTTGCGGGTGAGATGACCTCGAAGGCGCTGCTCGTCAGTGATTGCGCGAACTGGACGACATACCAGTGAAGCGTGCGGGTTGAATCGGCGACTGCATCGTAGAGGCGGGCCTGGGGGCCGTCCCACGCCACATGGAGCGTATTGCCCGACAAACTCATTTCGCGCACCTTGGGGCGGGGGTGGAATCCGATCACCCCGCGTGGCCAGGAACCGAACCAACCGTACCACTTTTCGTCGGCCCAGGGCTTGAGATCGTAGCTGGAAGGATCAGTCGTCCATCCCGTTCGGACGCGTACCTTCTGGACGCCATTGGAGATGTAGTAGCCGCAGATAACGAGCCCGTGAATATCCGGGTTGAACCCGCTTGAATTCGAGTAGACATGGTCCTGGAGCATGAGCAGGAGGGGATAGCCGGCATCGATTTCGCGGCAGATGTCCTGGAAAGTGAAGCCGGTTCCGGACGGTGTATCGGTCCAGATGTCCGCCAATTGAGAGAAGACTTGGGCTCCGTATCCGCAGTAGTCTGCATAGGCCCGCAGGCCGGACTGGATATCGCGTGGCGGTGAGCCTGCCTCCGGACCGGGTGTGAAATTGATCCGGCGGGCTCCGGTGGACGTGTCGAAATAGTTGAAGGCCCAGCCGTCACGATTACCGTTGCATTCGCCGTTCATATTGGTCCAGCGGTTCTGGTTGAGACCCATGAAGTCACCGATACAATCCGCCGGATGTTCATAGCCGCGCTGGTGCCACGGATCGGGGTCTTCGTTTTGGTATCCGATCCAGTAATCGTCCACGTGGCCGTAATTCGTGGAGCTGCGTCCGTCCACACCGGCTTCCGAAGCCCACAGGGATTTGATTCCGGAATTGGTACCGCTGTTGTTTATCGGAGCGGTACCCCCGGCGGTCGGGCCGGTATAGAAGTTGGAGAAGCCGTGGGCGTCCCAGTAGCCCATGAGGATTCCGGAGGCGGTGCCGAAACAACCATTTTGCCAGTTGTAAGCCGGAATATCCAGTAGGTAACGATTGGTTTCGGCCCCGCAGACGCCGCAGGCGGCGAGCAGGAGAAGGCATGCGAAAGCGGTGAGTCGGCAGGGTTGTCTCGAGGCAGGGCTGAATGACATCGTTTGGATAGACATAACGAATTACAAACTACACAGAATTCTCTGAAGCGGTAAGCGAGAAGGATGCATGATCAGGGGCTCCTGTTTCCATGGGGTGCGTTGTCGTGGAGGAAGTCTGCAATGTTTGACTGATCCACTACGAGGAAGTCACGCGGACCTTCCCGGAGTTTGTCCCTGTGCTTATCCGGCAGGACTGCTGCAGTGACGCGTCCGCTTTTGAATGCGTAGCGGATGCTGGATTCGTCGCCGAGGAAGGATAGGTCCGGCAGAAGCAGCGCCAATGAGGTTGTCCCGGGGTGTTTCCAGAATGAGCTTGTACGTATGCCGGCGGGTATTCCGATGAGGCTGATCACGAGGCGGCAGTCCGGATGAGTGCGAATGACGTCATCGAGGGCCGCATCGTCCATGAGGTAACTCAGCGGGGTGGTTGTAGGGCTGCGGATGAGTTTGTAAGGTGAACCGGAAAAGGTTTTCAGGCGGGGATGGACGATTTCCGCGATGGTGACTTTTGTGCCGAGTCCCTTGCGCAGGCCGGCGAGGGCGGCCTGTTCAAAGTCACGGATATTACGGGGCGTGTTTTTCTCGGCGGCGAAGGGATTGGAGAGCACGACGGCTGATGATCCCTGGAAGTGTGCTGCAAGATAGCTGCCGAGCGCCGCCGCCGCACGGGTGCGGTCGGCAAGGGCCGCCCGGCGTTGAGCCCGGGCGCGGCTGCAGCCTGAGGACGATAGCAGACAGAGGGCGAGTGCGACGGCCATTGGTTGAAAAGATACTTGTAAGGTCGGTTTCATGGAATGTAGCCGGAATGTGTATCGGCGCCATAGACTGCATTGATCCCGAGCCCTTCAAGACGGCTCTTGGAACAGCTTTCCACGTGTCCGTCGAGGAAGAGCCCGTTGGCCTGGTCGCCATGCCGGGCATGGACACAGGGGGGATCCCAGGCGGCGCCGAACAGCCTGAACTGGTAGGCGGAGAGTCCCTGGTGTCCGCTGCTTGTGGTGTCGGCGATATTGAGATACTCCGCCGGATCCGGAACGCGACGGGTATCGAGGTAATGGGTGACGGTTGACTGCATGACGACGTAGTTGGTGGGGGGATCAGAGCGGATGCCGTAAGTGCACATCCACTTGAAGGTCTGGCTGAACCGGTAAGGCCGGTAAGATGGGCAAAGGAAGACGTCGTGCGAGTTATTGTCGCGGGCCAGCGGCAGGCGGGAGGCCCAGGAGGCGTTTTCGTCATCCGTGTCGTCGTACAAGAACACCAGTCCGTTGTGGTCGTCGCTGTAGGCGACAACCGAAAGTCCGATCTGGTGAAGGTTACTCGCACAGCGGGCGCGGTCCGCGCGGACGCGGGCCTGCGAGAGTGCCGGGAGCAAGAGGGCGGCCAACGTGCCGATGATGGATATCACCACCAGCAGTTCGATGAGTGTAAAGGCGCGCGAACTGATTTGGTTTCTCATACATCACGAACTATACACTTACGGGGCTCTTCCGGTAAACTCCAAGTCGATGCTGTTTTGGCGAGAGTATGGGATTGATGGCGAGATGCGCAATTGGTTCGGGTGGGTGGCGGGATGCTTTTCAATTCGAATGAGTTCTTAAAGTTTCTGGCGGCGTTTTTCCTGTTCTATTACCTGGTGCGTAATGATCGGCGGGCGCGCAATCTGCTGGTGATCGCGGGCAGTTATCTTTTTTACGGCTGGTGGGACTGGCGTTTCCTGGGTTTGATCATAATTTCGACCTTGCTGGACTATTTCGTCGGGATCGGGCTGGCGTCGCAGGAGGATCCACGGCGGCGGCGCATCCTGGTGCTGGCGAGCGTGGCCGGCAATCTTTCTATTCTGGGATTTTTCAAGTACTACGATTTTTTTGTGGAGTCGCTGCGCGTGCTTTTGGGGAAGCTGGGGGTCTCGATGGACATGCATACTTTAGGGATCGTGCTGCCGGTGGGCATATCCTTCTACACTTTTCAGACGATGAGCTACACGCTGGACGTATACCGTCGGCGGGTGCCGGTCACCCGGGATCTGGGTGCCTTCGCCGCGTACGTGGCATTTTTCCCGCAGCTTGTCGCCGGGCCGATCGAGCGCGCCCACAATCTGCTACCGCAATTCATTTCGGTGCGGCGGATTGACTCCGCGAAGTTCGCTTCGGGGATATGGCTGCTGGTATGGGGGATGTTCAAAAAGGTGGTCGTGGCAGACAATCTGGCACCGTTGGTGCAGGGGGTCTACGATGCTGCGGGGTGGGCGCCCGGTCCTTCCGGGCCGGCGGTTATTCTGGCCACGCTGGCCTTCGGGATGCAGATATACTGTGATTTTTCGGGCTATTCCGACATTGCGCGCGGAGTGGCGCGCATGTTGGGGTTCGAGTTGATGTTGAATTTCAACCTGCCATACGCGGCCGGGAACCTGCGGGATTTCTGGAGGCGTTGGCATATAAGCCTTTCCACGTGGCTGCGCGACTATCTTTATATCAGTCTCGGGGGTAATCGCCGCGGGCGCGGACGGACGCTGGTCAATATAATGCTTACGATGTTACTGGGAGGCCTCTGGCACGGGGCGGCCTGGCATTTCGTATTCTGGGGCGGTTGGCACGGGCTGGGCTTGAGTCTGCAGAGGATTTTCGGCCGTGGGCGTCGGGGGACGCCGGCGTGGGGTCTGCTGAGCTGGTTGCTGACGATGTCGTTCGTGTATTACGGGTGGCTGCTTTTCCGGGCGCATGGAATGGTACATGCGGCGACTCTGACGATGGCGCTGGGCGACTGGCGGATGCCGCCGTGGATCGGGTCATATGCGCTGGATCTGGTCGTTTTTTCTCTGCCGGTGATATGCGTGCAATTCTTACAAGCGCGGCGGGGCACGTTGGAGGATGTCCCGGTGAGAGGCCGGGTATTGCGCATCGTGTTGGAAGGCATCCTGTTGTACTGCATCGCCCTGTACTGGGGGCGGGCGGCGGTGCCGTTCATTTACTTTCAGTTTTGATGAGAGAGAAAAGTCACATTTATGAGTTGTCGCGGATGCGCATGCTGGTGTTGACGGCGGGTCCGACCCTTGCGGCAAGTGTGCTGGCCCTGGGACTGCGCCTGGCGGGAGAGTGGACGATACTGCCGCGGCCGTGGCCGCTGGAAAACACCGACTGCACGATCGTTGCGCATCAGGGGCATGCAGCCGACAGCGGCCCGGCGGCCGAGGTGATCCTGGCCGGCGATTCTTCATGCCTGATGGACGTGGATGCACACTTGCTGGCGAAAGTGTTGGATGCGGACGGCGTATTGAACCTGGGAACATTGAGCTATTTGCATGTTGAAGGTGCGCGACTGTTGTTGGAGCGATACTGTCGGCGACATTCGCCGCCCCGGACGGTGGTTCTGCTTTGGCATCCGCAGACCTTGCGACAGGCCGGCGCGGAAAGATATTTCGTCGGTATTCTCTACTCCTACTGGAAGGGGGAGGAAATTTGTCCGCCGGGAAGACGGGGACGCCGGGCGTGTCTCCTCGGTCTGGTCGGGATGCGCGAGAGAGTTCTGAGCCGGATTACTGCATTTGCGATGTCGGGAGAATACTTTTGGAGATACGGGTTCACGCGCGATCTCTGGCGGGAGATGGAGCGCAGGGGTGGAGGGATGAGCGCCTGTGGCCGGTACGATTCGGTCCGTGATCGATCACTGCTGCGTCCTGAATTCCGGTTGGACGGCGGCTTTACTGGACGGGCGGCGGGCCTGCGGGAAGTTCTTCCAGCGGGAACGCGCCTGCTGGTGGGATTGACACCCTTGCCGCACTCGCTGGTGCCGGCGGGGTACGCGGCGGAACGGGATCGTCTCCTGCAGGGATGCGGAGAGGCGTTCGCGGCCGATGGGCTTCTCGCGGGGTTGCCGGCGGTCATGCCGGACGATCTTTTTGCCGGGCCGCGGCATCTCAATGAGCGGGGCGGGCGAACGTTCACGCGGTTGCTGGCGCGTGAAATCGCAGTACGTTGAAGCGAGCGCTGAATGGGGACGGTCTACTGGCGGGTCTCGTCTTCAAAGGGGAAGCGGTAGTTGGAGAGGCCCTGTTCATCCCGCATGGCGACGAGTTCGCGGCAGGTTTGGTCACTGAGGGGGATTCCCGTGCGGCGACGTTCCAGCCAGGCGAGGTGTTCTTTTTCGCCGGCGGTGAAGATGCGTTCGGCTTCCGGCGCCCGTTGGGATGCGCGCAGGCGGCGCAGGACGTCACCGGCCGTGCGCCGGAACCGGGCCGGTTCCGTGAAAAACGAGATATCCACGGCGATGAAGAAGTGCCCGAGACGGTGGGGGACGTGACGGCCGTTCCGGTCGAAGCCGGAGAGGTCTTTCAGGGCGGCCCCGTCCTGGAGAGCACAACATAACAATTCCACGGTAGTGGCGAATCCATAGCCCTTGTAGCCTCCGGTATCCTCTCCGATTCCGCCGAGGGGAACGAGGGCCATGGCTCCGCTGATCAGTCCGGCGAGAATCTTTTCCGGATCGGTGGCCGTGCCGCCGTCGCGGGTTATCACCAAGCCGGGGGGAAGTCGGCGTCCTTCGCGGGCGGCCTGTTCGATTTTGCCGCGCTGGATGATCGAGGTTGCGTAGTCGTTGGTAAAGGCGAAGTCTTCATCGGTGGGGATGCCGAAAACGAGGGGATTGGTGCCGAGCATATTTTCCACCCCGAAAGTCGGCGCGACCGACGGCCGGGCGTTGGTGCCGGTGATTCCGATCATGTTTTCGCGGCAGGCCATGAGGACGTAGTAGCCTGCGATTCCGTAGTGGGTGGAATTGCGGGCGGCGACGATGCCGATGCCGTGGCGGCGGGCCTTGTCCATAGCCATGCGCATACAGCGCGCGGCGATTACCATACCCATGCCGTGATGTCCGTCCACGAGGGCGGTCGCCGCGCGGTCGCGTACTATTTCGAGGCGGGTTACCGGTTCTTGGATACGGTGGTGAACGATGCGGTCGTAGTAGATCGTCTTGAGACGGGCGACACCGTGGGTGTCGATACCGCGCTTGTCGGCGGTGATGAGGACATCCGCGCAGAGGCGGGCATCGTCGTCCGGCACGCCGACAGCGCGAAACAGATCCGTGGTGAAATTTTCCAACAGATCCACGGGGACGAGATTTTTCCGGGCGGTTTTCATGAGCGCTGCTTACAGTCGGCTGCGGTATTTATACACTGCGGCGGGGGAGATATTCCAGGGTAATCACGGCCTTGGTGCGCACCGTCCGAAAAATGAAAAAAGTGGTTGTTTTCGGGCATGCGCCGGGTATGCTGTGAGTGTTCGGTGAGAGAAGTGATTCGCAGTGAGGTCAGGTAGTCAGGTTGGAATCGCGGATGGACCGTTTACCCGCCTGCAGCCCGAACGGGTCGGGCT
>JAOZMZ010000081.1 GCA_029934055.1 Kiritimatiellia bacterium | reverse complement strand
TGCGATCTTTGCGCCCTTTGCGAGAGATCGTTTTTTACCACGGAGCACACGGAGAGGAGAGTTGCTGGTTGTTGGGTTGCCAGGTTGTTGAGTTGTTGGGTTGCTGAGTTGTTGGGTTGCTGAGTTGTTGGGTTGTTCGGGGATAAGAGTTTCTCTGCGGGCTTTGGGCTCTTGGCGAGAGTTTCTTCCTTCTTCCCTCTTCTTTGCGGTCTTTGCGCCCTTTGCGAGAGGTTCTTCTTTTACTCTTACCTCTTATTTGCGGGCTTTGCGAGCTTGGCGAGAGATTGTCTTTTCTCCCGAGGTGGCGGGTTTTGGAAGTTTTTGATGGAAAATTTCCAATGTTCGGAAGTTTTCTGGTAAAAAGTTCCAATGTTTGGAAGTTTTTAATGGAGCATTTCTTCCGCCGTGGCGGGAGAAGTTTCAGTACCGGGTTACCGGGTCGGGTGTTGCCGTGGGAGGGGGTGGATGAAGGATGGTGTGGCTCGGCAGGAGAGAAGGCATGAGTATCACTACCGGAAAGGGTGACGAAGGCTGGACGGGGCTGGCGGACGGCAAGCGGGTTCCGAAGGATGCGCCGCGGATCGAGGTTCTGGGACAGATCGACATGCTCGTAAGCCTGCTGGGTGTGGTGCGTTTCGGGGCGGACGAGGAGACGGCGGGCGAGTTGAGGCTGTTGCAGGAAGAGGTGATCCAGGCGACAGGCTGGCTGGCCGGCAGCCGGGCGGTGGTCCCGCCGCAGGTATCGCGTCTTGACGAAGAGTGCGCGCGTCTCGAGGGGGAAATCGAATTACCCGACGATTTCGTTTTGCCCGGGGCGAGCCGGCTTGCGGCGGAACTGGACGTGGCCCGTGCGGCGGCACGAACGTGCGAGCGGCGGCTCGCGGCGCTGGCCAGGGAGGACCCCGATCTTTGCCGGCCGCTGAGAGCGTGGATGAACAGGGTTTCCGATTATCTGTGGCTGCTGGCGCGGCGCATGGAAGGCCGCTGAACGGGATTGATCATCGCCGGCGGCGGCGCATGGCGGTGATGAGTCGGCGCGGGTCGTCGGTGAAGACGGCATCCACCTTCAGATTGCGCAAGCGCTCGTACATCTGCACTGTATTGACCGTGTAAACGCGCACGGCGAGTTGCGCGGCGTGGGCGGCGGCGATCAGTTCCGGCTGTGCGAGGCAGTGATGTATGTGGAGGGCGGACGCGTGGAGTTCCCGCGCTATCTTGAGCAGGTCCTGCCGTTGGTGCGAAAATATCGGAGCGAGGGCGATGCCGGGCAGTTCGTTGCGGAGGCGGCGGACATGATTGGTATTGAAGGAAGAGATTATCACGCCGGAAGGTTCCAGCATGCCGCGCCGCAGGGCACGGGAAATCGTTGCGGGCAGCATTGCGGCGGCGCCGTCGTCCTTGATTTCGATATTGAGCATGAGCCGGCCGCCTACCAGTTCAATGACTTCTTCGAGGTAGGGGATGCGGGCTCCGCCGCCGGCATCGAGCCGCCGCAGGCTCGCCAGGGAACGGGCGTAGACCGAGCCGGTACCGCTGGTGGTGCGGTCGAGCGTCTCGTCGTGGATTACCAGGAGGCGTTGATGGACCAGGCGGACATCAAGCTCGATGCCGTCGGCGCCGAGTTCAAGAGCGCGGCGGAAGGCCGGGAGCGTGTTTTCGGGAAATTCCGCGGCGGCCCCGCGATGAGCGAAACAGGCCGGCAGCGAGGGTTTGTGAGTGACCGCGGCCATAATGAGGAAGTATATTGCCGCAGGCGCGGATGTGAAGTGTGGGCTTAGACGGTATGGAGACGGCGTTGTGAAGAGAATAGTCACCCTGCTCTCGGATTTCGGGACGGCGGATGGATATGCCGCCGCCATGAAGGCCGTGATTCTCTCACAGGATGCGGAGATTGCCGTGGTGGATGCGACGCATGCGGTGGCGCCGCGTGACATCAGGGCGGGGGCGCTGGCGCTCGGGCGGTATTGGCACGAATTTCCGGAGGGGACGATTCACGTGGCGGTGGTTGATCCGGGGGTGGGATCCGAGAGGGCGGGGCTGGCGGTTTCCGCCGACGGGCGCATCGTGATCGGCCCCGACAACGGGCTCATGGGCTGGGTCCTGCGCACGGCGGGCATGGCGACCGTTTACCGGCTGCGGGATGAGTTACACCGGGAAGAAGGTATGGCGCCGACGTTTCATGGACGTGATGTTTTTGCGTATGCCGCCGGGCTCCTGGCGGCCGGCCGGAAAACCCTGCCGGAGATCGGGGAAGTGACCGATAAGTTCATCATGCCGGACTGGGTACGGCCGCGCAGGCGCGGGCGTCTTTTGCAGGGAGAGGTGGTTCATGTTGACCGTTTCGGCAATGTTGTGAGTAATATCACGCGTGCCGACATTCAATCGTGCCGCTGGCGGCGCTTCGCCGTGAGTGTCGCCGGGCGCGAGTTCGAGCGTTGGGGTCGGACATACGCGGACGTGGAGGAGGGCGAGGCCCTGGTGCTGTTCAATTCCGCCGGCCTGTTGGAAGTGGCCGTGCGCAACGGATCCGCGGCCGACGAATTCGGCTTGGGACCGGGCGTGCGGGTTGAGGTGGTGGGCGAATAGTCGAGTAGGAGTGAGCATGGAGAAGCAGCGAGTATGACCGCCGAAAAGAAAATGCCGAACGAGACAAAGGAATGGACGAGCCTGAGGGAACACTATGAGGAGTTACGCGGCCGCCGCCTGAAGGATCTCTTCGCCGAGGATCCCGAACGCGCGCGGCGATTCAGTCTTGAAGCCTGCGGGCTGTACCTGGATTACTCGCGCAACCTGATAGTGGCGCAAACCATGGAGCTGCTCTTCGCCCTGGCACGGGCCGCCGGTGTCAGGGAAGAGGCCCGGCGCATGTTCAGCGGGGAGAAGATAAACAGCACCGAGAACCGCGCGGTTTTGCACGTCGCCCTGCGTGCGCCGCTTGGGGAACGGATCGAGGTGGACGGTAAAGACGTAGTTCCCGAGGTTCACCGCGTCTTGGAAAAGATGGAAGGATTCGCGCGGCGTGTGCGCGAGGGGGAATGGCGCGGATACACGGGCCGGCGGATCCGTAACGTTGTAAACATAGGCATCGGCGGATCCGACCTGGGTCCCAATATGGCCTGCGAGGCCCTGCGGGCTTATGGGCAGAAGGACCTGCGGGTGCGTTTCGTCTCCAACGTTGACGGCACCCATTTTGTGGAACAGACCCGCGACCTGAATCCCGAGGAGACCCTTTTCATTATCGCCTCGAAGACCTTTACCACCCTGGAGACCATGACCAATGCGCACTCGGCGCGGGAATGGTGCCTGGCGAGGCTGCATGATCCCGCGGCGGTGTCGCGGCATTTCGTGGCGGTTTCCACGAACAGGTCGGGCGTTGCGGAATTTGGAATAGATCCTGCGAACATGTTCGAGTTCTGGGACTGGGTCGGCGGACGCTACTCGATGTGTTCGGCGATCGGCCTGCCGATCATGCTTTACATCGGACCGAAACGTTTCCGCGAGATGCTTGCCGGGTTTCATGCCATGGATCGGCATTTCGCCGAGGCCCCCCTCGAGAGCAACCTGCCCGTGATCATGGCGCTGCTGGGGATATGGTACGTGGATTTCTTCGGTGCGCAGACACACGCCGTGCTTCCGTACGATCAGTACCTGTATCGTCTGCCGGCTTACCTGCAACAGGCGGACATGGAGAGCAACGGCAAGAGCGTCGACCGGGAGGGCCGCCGTGTCAGCTATCACACCGGCCCGGTTTTGTGGGGGGAGCCGGGGACCAACGGGCAGCACAGTTTCTTTCAGCTGCTTCACCAGGGAACGCACCTGGTGCCGGCCGACTTCATCGGGTTCTGCCGGTCTCTGAACCCGCTCGGCGACCACCACGACAAGTTGATGGCGAATTTCTTCGCCCAGACCGAGGCCCTCGCGTTCGGGCGCAGCGCCGAGGAGCTGCGCGGCGAGGGGGTGGATGAGAAGCTGATACCGTTCCGGACGTTTGAGGGTAATCGGCCGACCAACACGATCCTGGCCGAGCGGCTGACCCCGGAGGTGTTGGGTGCGATAGTGGCCCTTTACGAGCACAAGATTTTTGTTCAGGGGGTGATATGGAACATCAATTCCTTTGATCAATGGGGTGTTGAATTGGGCAAGATTCTTGCCAAGAAGATATTGTCGGAAATCACGGACGAGAGCGTGCCCTTGGGGCATGACTCTTCGACCAATGCATTGCTGTCACGATATCGCGCCAGGCGCAGAAAGGACTGAAAAGGACATGGACGTTGCGGCACTTCTCGCCGAGGCGGGCGCTCTCCTGGAAGGCCATTTCGAATTGCGTTCGGGCCTTCACAGTGCGCGCTATTTTCAATGTGCGCGGATCATGGAAGATCCGAAGCTGCTCGAGAGACTTTGCGGGGAACTCGCGCAGCGCCTGCGGGCGGTGATCGGCGGGATGCCGGTCGACACTGTGGCGGCTCCGGCCATGGGCGGCATTATTGTTGGATACGAGTTGGCGCGGGCACTGGGGGCCAGGAGTATTTTTGTGGAAAAGGACTCCGAGGGACGCCTGATGCTGCGTCGTTTCCAGATAAGAAGCGGAGAAAAGGTGGTCGTGGCCGAAGATGTCGTTACGAGGGGCGGACGGGTGCAGGAGACCACCGATATCATCCGCCGGCATGGCGGTAAAGTAGTTGCCACGGCTGTTATCGTGGACCGCAGCGGCGGGGCATTCGTGCCCGAGGAGCCGCTGGTGAGTCTTCTTGAATCCGCGCCGGAGGTTTGGCGACCGGAAGAATGTCCGCTGTGTGCCCGGGGGGAACCACTCGTTCATCCCGGCAGTTGAAGTTGATATGGAACGTGGCAGAAAGCCTGCGAGAAGATGTATCCACCCGGTGGAGCTACGGTGGTTTCTGATCGGCATTCTGCTGGTCGGTGTGTGTCGCGGCTTCGCGCAGGAGGCAACGGGGGGCGATGCCAGTGAAAGGCTGGGTGGGATTTGCCGTGTGGCCAACGGTTGCCTGGACGGCATGCTGCAAAGACTGGTGATCAGGTCTCACCGGGTGATTCGTCCGGAATCCCTGCATAGTTTCGTGGCGCAGGCATGCCCGGTGGAAGACGGCATTCAGTTCGCTATCCTGGGAGCCGACGGGGAGGTTCGGGAGGTTGACCCGCGTGACGGGATCGTGGTTCCGGGAACAAGCGTGGATCTGAACCGCTGGAACGACGGCACCGGACGGGAGGTGTTGAGCGGGCGTATTTCGGCGCCGGACGATAGGGGCGGCGGCGAAGCCTGGCTCGTGGCGGTGCCCTCGGCACGCAGCCGGGGAAGGGAAGCCATATTGGCGGTAATTTTTTCACCGAGAATTTTTTTCAATGGCATTCTGCGTGAATTCGGCGGCCGGGACGGCGGCGCGGCGATGATATTCCTGCCGGATGGAACTACGTGCACCTCCGCGGGGAAGGTGGGGGACCTGGGAAAGGAACTGCCGGAATCGCTGCGCGAAAAGATCAACGCGACTGGACAGGGTGGCGGGCGCTGGGTGCGGGTTGAAGGAGATGCCGGGCTGGAAACCGTCGAAATTTCCTGGCAACGGTGTGAATGGGGGCGCTTCACATGGATAGCCGCCGGTCTTCACCGCCGGCCGTTTCGCAAAGAGGACTCCGACGGCCTGACCGGCTATTGGGCCGGGGCTTTTTCCGCCAAGGAATGGCGGGCCGGCGACGAGGACGCTGTGCCGTCTTCCGGGCAGCTCAACGCATGCCTGGCCTGTGTGGACGGCAAATTGTCCGGTGCGGTCTCTTTCCGTGGAAGAACAATGCGCCTTGAAGGGGTCACGGTTGGAGGAAATCTGGCGGCACATATGCAGGATGCAACGGGCGGCTGGTGGTACATGAGTGGAAGACACGACGTCGGCCGGGATGTCATTTCGGGACGCCTGGAGGGGGTGCGCGCGGGGTGTATAGTCGAGGGGCCGCTTTTTCTCAAACGCAGTATGCCGCCGGAGCGGCGGGGTACGCGCGGCGCGGAGACCCTTCGGGGGCGGGGCGCTCCCCCCATAGTGATTGACAGTTCACCGGCCTTTGATGTAGGAGTCAACCGCCGATCACAGAACTAAGGAGAATATACATGAGTGATTTCACCAAGGTAGTTCTCAACGACGATGAAATTCCCCGACAGTGGTACAATATCGTTGCTGATCTGAAGAATCCTCTGCCGCCGCCCCTGGGCCCCAACGGCAAGCCGATCAACCCGGATGATCTGGCACCCGTGTTTCCGATGAATCTGGTGGAGCAAGAAGTTTCCACAGAGCGCTGGATAGACATTCCCGAACCGATTCTCGAGAAGTTGAGTCTTTGGCGGCCTTCTCCCCTGTATCGTGCCCGTAACCTGGAGAGGGCCCTGGGCACGCCGGCACGCATTTATTACAAGAACGAAGGGGTTTCCCCTCCCGGAAGTCACAAGCCGAACACGGCGATCGCCCAGGCGTACTACAACAAGGAATTTGGCGTGAAACGCATCACGACCGAAACCGGGGCGGGCCAGTGGGGCAGTGCGCTGGCAATGGCCTGCTGTCAGTTCGGATTGGAATGCCGGGTATACATGGTGCGAATCAGTTTCGACCAGAAGCCGTTCCGGAAGTACATGATGCAGGTGTGGGGGGCGGAATGCATTGCCAGCCCCAGCGATCGCACGCGTTCCGGCAGGGCGATACTCGAAAAGGATCCGGACACGCCCGGCAGCCTGGGGATAGCCATCAGCGAAGCGGTCGAGGATGCTGTTTCCGATGAGAATGCACGCTATTCTCTCGGGAGCGTCCTGAATCATGTATTGATGCACCAGACCGTGATCGGTCTAGAGGCCAAGACGCAGTTGCGAAAGGTCGGCGAATATCCCGATGTGGTCATCGGGTGCGCCGGCGGTGGATCGAATTTCGCCGGACTCAGTTTCCCGTTCCTGTACGACAAGATCAACGGGCGGGATATGCGGGTGGTCGCGGTGGAGCCGGCCGCCTGTCCGACCATGACGCGTGCGCCTTACGCCTATGATCACGGCGACGTCGCCGGCCTGACTCCGTTACTGGCGATGCATTCGCTGGGACACACTTTCGTTCCTCCTCCGATACATGCGGGGGGACTTCGGTATCATGGAATGGCGCCACTCGTCAGCCATTGCCTGCGCGAGAATCTCATCGAGGCGGTGGCGCTGCATCAGTTGGAATGCTATGCGGCGGCGGTGCAGTGGGCGCGGACGGAGGGCTTCATCCCTGCGCCGGAGACCTCGCACGCGATCGCCCAGGTAATCCGGGAGGCCCGTCAGGCCAAAGAGGAGGGCAAGGAAAAGGTGATCCTTTTCAACTGGTCGGGACACGGATTGATGGACCTCACCGGGTACGCAGCGTACTTCGACGGCAAGTTGAGCGACTACGAGATGCCGGAAGACGAGTTGCAGAAGTACATAGGGGTCATGAAAGACCTTCCCAAGCCGCCGACGGGCTGAAGGCCGGCGGCGGTCAGGATTCGCTCAATTCCTCGGCGATTTCGCGGGCCGCCTCCAAGGCGACCTGTTTGCGGGGTTCGCAATCCTTGAAAAGGAGCGGATCCTGTCCGTCGGCCCAGGCCACGGAAATGTCGGCGATTCCGATGTGGCTACAGACGGCGCGCACCAGGGGTGTAAGGGCGTCACGCGGATCGTCTTCCTTGTACGCCTCGCCGGAGGAGACGAGCAATACGGCGGAACGGATGTGATGTGAGGGGCGGATTTCGCCGTTTTCCATCTCATAGGCGTAGCCCGGGGATATGACCATGTCGAACCAAGCCTTGAGAACCGCCGGAACGGAGAAGTTCCACATGGGTGTGGTGAGCACCAGCACATCGGTATCGTTGAGACGGGCCGCCTGGTCGGCCGCGTAGGCGGCGGCGGCTTTTTCTTCGTCGGTGGGATGATATCCGGCGATGTAGACCGGGTACCAGATGGCGCGGTAGGCTTCGTAGGAAAGATAGGGCGGGGGATCCTTATAGAGATCAACGTTGATGACCTCGGCTTCGGGATTGGTGGCCACCGCCGCAGAAAAGAATTCCGTCGCCATCTGTTTGCAGACCGATTCCTCGGTCGGCTTGGGGTCACAGCAGATGTGCAGTATTTTCATGTTCGCTGGTTCTCCTTATTGTGTTTGGGCTTCATGCATCTCTTCCATCCTAGAGGGCGGTCAATTCATTCTGGTCGCGCATCTTTTTTGAAGGCAGGAGTTTGGCCAGGTAGTCCTGGAGTTCACGGCCGTATTCGGTGTCCTTGCCGAGCTGGGTCAGTTGGCGGTGTACCTGGCGGAGTCCCTCGCCTGATTCGGCCTCGCCGGCGGACCCGTAACGGCGGGAAGGGTCCGGTTCTATGAAACGGTGA
>JAOZMZ010000028.1 GCA_029934055.1 Kiritimatiellia bacterium | reverse complement strand
CGTGAACCAGGGATACGCGACCGCCCCGGAGCGTTTGAACGGGCGGTCTCCGCCGTAGACCAAGGCGGCGGGCGCGGTCTCGTCGCCGGTTAGTTTGCGCCAGTAATTGAGATTGTCGAAGAAGTCAGGGGCTATCGTGGCAGCGGACTTCGCCTCCACAGGGATTAGTGCCCTTCCCAGATCAATAAGGACGTCAACCTCGTGGCCGGCCGTATCGCGCCAGAAGTAGAGGGTCGGCTGCTCCCCGCGGTGCACGAAGTTTTTGTAGAGCTCCGAAACCACGAAGCTTTCGAACACCGCACCGCGTTCAGCTCGGTGGAAAAGCTCTTCCGGAGAGCGGATCTGGAGTAGATAGCACAAGAGACCCGTGTCCAGGAAGTAGAGCTTGGGGCTTTTGATCAGCCGTTTGCCGAAATTCCGGTGGTGGGGTCTCAAGAGCGTGACGATGAAGCTGGCCTCGAGCACTGAGATCCATCGCCTGGCGGTGGTATGCGAAACACCGCAGTCCGAGGCAAGGTCCGACAGGTTGAGTAACTGGCCACACCGGCCGGCACAGAGACGGACGAACCTCCCAAACGTCTCGATATCGCCCACATTGAGGAGATTCCTGACGTCGCGTTCGAGGTAGGTCTGGTAGTATCCCGCCAGCCAGTCACGCGGTGGCAGTTTCTTGTCGTGTATTCGCGGATAGAAGCCGGTGAAGAGCGTTTCAAGCAGCCCCCTTGAAGGCGGCTTGGGGTTTCTTGGCATGCTTTTTCCTAACGTCTCGATAGCCATTGGCTCCCGGTTCTGGAGTTCGGCCATGGAGAAGGGGAGAAGGTGCAGAACCGCACACCTTCCGGCGAGTGACTGTGAAATGCTGTGGAGCAGGAGAAAGTTCTGTGAACCTGTCAGAATGAACCGGCCTACCCAGTCGCCGTGTTCGTCTACCAGCAGCTGGATATAGGAGAAGAGGTCCGGCGCTCTCTGTGCCTCATCCAGGATGACGGGTCCATCGAACTGGTTCAGGAACCCGCGTGGGTCTTCGAGGGCGAAACGCCGCTGGTCGGGAATTTCGAGGGAGACATACTGGTGTTTTTTGAATACGTCCCGGACGAGGGTGGTTTTCCCGGACTGCCGGGGGCCGGTCACGGTCAGGACGGGGAAGTGGCGGGCAGCTCTACGGAGGGCTGTGGCCAGGGTGCGTTTGATCATGGCGGTCACCTATGCATACGATTGAACATTCAATATTCAAATTGCACAATCGTGGGGCTTTGTCAAGGGCGGAGGGCGGGGTTGGTTAATGGGTGATGGTTAATGGTTGATTGGAGGGAGCGGAAGAGGGATGTCGGAGGTCGGAGGTCGGAGGTCGGATGTCGGATGTCGGATGTCGGAGGTCGGATGTCGGAGGTCGGAGGTCAGAGGTCGGAGGTCGGCGGTCGGCGGTCGGAGGTCGGAGGTCAGAGGTCGGAGGGGTGTTAGGGAGAGGGAAGGTGGAGGAGGGTGTAGGTGAGGAGGATGAGGCTGAGGAGGATCATGGAGAGGTAGGCGGCGGCGGCGCGGCGGAGCTGGGCCGGCGTGCCGGTGCGCACGCCGGAACGGCGCAGGGCAGCGTACTTGGCGGCTTCACGGCCGCCGGCATCAAGGAGAATGCCGGCGGCGATGAGTGAGAGCCAGGGCGCAAAGGGATGGCGCACCATGATAAGCAGGCCGGCGGCGGCCAGGGTCCACAAGACAAGAGTATCCCACAAGGCAGTCCACCACTCGGCGGTGCGGTAAAGAGGATCGGTGTCGCGCTCGCCTTCCTGAAATCCGAGACGGCGGGCGAGGGCGGGCGCGGTCCAGGAAATGAGCTGGGTGAACCAGCCGAAAGCGCCGAAAAGCAGACAGAGAAGACCTATGGTGATTCTGATCATGGGTCACGCAGGGGGTGGGGAAAAATGACGTGGGTTTTCATGGTTGCGGGGCGTCGTAAGAGGACGCGGGCGGACGGCGCCGAGGGGACGGCCTTCGGGGGTGCGGTTGCGGGACCAGTCGTGTTCAAAGATGGTGTTCCAGCCGACGTGGACGTTGGCGTAGAGCCACCGGCCGTTGAAAAGACGGCCGGTGGTGAATCCGGGGATGCCGGAAGGTTGAGGGTTGGTCTCGTCGAATCGTATTTCTCCCTGGCGGCAGTAAGGGTGCATGACGTTGAGGAGGAAACGGTGGATGCCGTCGTAGGTGGACTGGTCATCTGGTCGTCGAATTCGCGGGAGGCGGCCCAGGCCAGGGGGATGTTGGCGGCGGATGTGAAGATCGGAAACAGAAACGGCCTGATTCTGGATGTCATGGCCCGGACCTCCTGATTGGTACTGAAGCGCTCTGTTCGGCGGGAGGGATGATAGCGTTGGGGGCGCGCGGAAGACAATCCGATAATCC
Organism: Kiritimatiellia bacterium; assembly: GCA_029934055.1. Lineage (GTDB taxonomy): Bacteria > Verrucomicrobiota > Kiritimatiellia > B70-G9 > B70-G9 > JAOZMZ01. The sequence continues at coordinate 24,468 of JAOZMZ010000028.1, read as the reverse complement.
GGCGGGGGCGGCGGGGGAAGGATCAGGAGGGGGGCGCCTGGCGCATGCGCACGGTGCGCAGGCGGTTGATGGCGGCGGCGATTTCGTAACGGCGCGGGCGGGCGAAGTCGCCGGGATGGCGCCGGCCGTGGTGGAAAGGGTCGAGGGCGTCGAGGCCCTGGTCGTCGAGGAAGGCATCGAGGGTGTCGAGGACGCGGCGGAGGGTGAGCTTGCGGTCCATGATTTCCGTTGCGGCGAGGTGGACGGCGTAGCCGACGGCGCGGGCCTGGCTGGTATCGGCGATCTGTTCCACGAGGCGCAGGTCAATATCGTGCCGGCCGAAACGGATATGTTCCGTGCCGCGGACGTCTATCTTGACTTCACGGCGGCCGCGGGAGGGGTCGAAAGCTTCGGGCAGGGGGATACGGTTGCGGACGGGGGAGAAGGGGTGGACGTGTTCCGGGCGGCGGCGGGTGGGAATCTCGGAGGCGACGCGGCGGGCGTCGGCGGTGACGTCGTGCGGCTCGTATTCGCGCATCATGATCACGAGGTCGGCGACGTCGAAGTAGTCGCCGGACCCGCCCATGACGAGGATGGTGGAGACGCCGAGGTTGCGATGGAGTTCGTGGACGCGGTCTATGAAGGGGGTGATGGGTTCGTTCTCCTTGTGGACGAGGGCCTGCATGCGCGCGTCGCGGACCATGAAGTTGGTGGCGGAGGTGTCTTCATCCACGAGGAGAAGGGTGGTGCCGACTTCAAGGGCCTCGATGATGTTGGCGGCCTGGCTGGTGCTGCCGCTGGCGTTGTCGGTGGAAAAGGCGCGCGTATCGCGTTCGCCGGGAAGGTGGCTGATGAAGGGACTGATATCCACGTTTTCCACGCGGCGTCCGTCTTCGGCGCGGATTTTCACGGCATCCGCGCTGGTGACGACGTATTCGCGCCCGTCGCCGGGGACGTGGGGGTAGACGCAGTGGGAGAGGGCTTCGAGCAGGGTGGATTTACCGTGGAACCCGCCGCCGACGATGAGGGTGACGCCGCGGGGGATGCCCATGCCGGTGACCTGGGGGCTGCCGTCGCCGACGGGTGGCGGGACGGGGTTGGGGGTGGGGATGGTGACGCGGAGCGAGTCCGGGGCGGTGAAGGGGACCGCGGCGCGGGGTGAGAGGGGGCGGTCCGAGGCGCCGCTTTCGCGGGGGAGGATGGAGTTGTCGGCGATGAAGGCGACGAGGTTGCGTTCGGCGAGGGCGGCACGGACGGCTTCCTGGTTTTCGACGCATTCGACGTGGGTTTTCACCTCGGCCTGCGGGAGGTTGTTCCATTCCAGGGCGGCGGCGACACGCGGAAGTTCATCGAGCAGCATTTCGGCGGCTTCACGGCCGAGGATACGGCGGCCGGCGGCGGGGAGTCCGGCGGCGATGCGCAGTTCGACCCAGTCGGGGGTGACCACCGCGGCGGTACGTTCGAGGACTTCCTGGCCGCCGGCGTCCACGAAGACCGCGCCGCTCTTGCCCGAGCCGCGGCGACCCTCGGTGATGCGGGTTATCGCGCGGCGGGCGGCGCGGGCGAGGAAATCCTCGAGGGCGATCCTGCGCGGGCGGTTGGAATGGAGGGCGGGCGGGATTGCGGCGATCGAGGCGGGCAGGCGCAGGCGCAGGAGGGAGGGGGCGGCGAAGGGATCGCCCTGGACGCGGTCAATGTAGAGAGTCATGCGTTCCAGGCGGTAGGCGCCGGCGATATCCTTGTAGGCCTTGTAGCCGCGGCCGTCTATGCGGCGGAGGATGCGGCGGAGTTCGTCGGCCGGTTGTGGGGCTGCATCGGGATTCATGTTCTTCAGCATCCTGACTTTTCGTTTCCTATCGGGGAAGTATTGCAGTGACGATAGCGGGCTGCTCGGCTAGAATCAATAGTGTAGTCCGGTTCAAGGAGGTGAGGAGGATGAGGCTGAGAATCGCGCGTGAGACCGCAGGCGGGCTTGTGGCGCTGGCGTTTTGCCTGGCGGGGAGCGTGCCGGCGCAGGGGGAGGCGGTGCCGGTGAGCATTCGCAAAATCGAAGGGGGTTACCGGATGTATTGCGGGAAGCAGCCGTACTTCATCAAGGGGGCCAGCGGGCGGGCGTACATGGACGAGCTGGTATTGGCGGGGGGCAACACCGTCCGCACGTGGAGTGGGCGTCACCTGGAGAGATTGTTGACGCGCGCCGAGGGGCTGGGCCTGAAGGTGTGCGTGGGGTTATGGATGGGGCAGCCGCGGCACGGGTTCGACTATCACGACCGGCAGGCGGTTGACCGCCAGGCACGGAAGATGGAGTTTTTCGTGCGCAAGTACAAGGATCAGCCGGCGGTGCTGATGTGGGGAGTGGGCAACGAGGTCGAATGGGGGCGGCCGGACGACCCGGCCGTTTACCGGGCGATCAACGATGCGGCGCGGCGGATAAAGATGATAGATCCGCGACATCCGACGATGATAACCCTGGCGGACATCGGAACGAACGGTGAGAAGGTCGCCTTCGTCAAGCGTTACTGTCCGGACATAGACATCATGGGGGTAAACACTTTCGGCGGGTTGCGGACCCTGCCGGAGCGGCTGCGCAAGGCGGGCTGGGAGAGGCCGTACGTTGTAACCGAGTTCGGTCCGCCGGGCCCGTGGGAGGTGACCAAGACTTCCTGGGGTGCGGAGATCGAGATGAGCAGCACGGCCAAGGCGGGGTATTATCTCGAGAGTTACCGCCGGGGGATACTTTCGCAGACCAACTGGTGCCTGGGGTCGTTCGTATTCCTGTGGGGTCACAAGACCGAGTGTACGCCGACGTGGTTCGGGATGTTTCTGCCGCACGGCCTCAAGCTGGGGGCGGTGGACAGCATGACGTATGCGTGGAGGGGCGAATGGCCGGAGAACCGCTGTCCGCAGATCAGCTTCCTGCGCTGGAACGAGCGCCGGCGGGTATATTCGCCGGGTGAAAAGATGATCGCGCGGCTGCGCGTGAGCGACCCGGAGCATGATCCCTTGCAGTGCCGCTGGGAGCTGATGGAGGAGATCAAGCACCGCACCAAGGACGGGGGCGTATCCACGCGCATGCAGCGGATGACCAGTGCGGCGATCAGCGGGTATTGTGACCGGGCTGAGCTCAAGGCGCCGCGCCGGCCGGGGATGTACCGCCTGTTCGTCTATATCGAGGATGGGCAGGGCGGGGCGGCGTGTGCCAACCTGCCGTTTCTCGTCAGATAGAGCGCGGACGGGGTATCAATTCTGCGAAACGGGAAGGTCCCGTGGGGGCAAGATCGGGGTTTTGCGGGGACGGGGCGGGTCATGAACCATCCTGCTTCTTGTTGTGGCGGGCTGATTGCGGGGGAAACCACACTTCAGGTGGTGCTGCGGCCTTAAGACCGGATGGGTACTGGTTTATTTAAAGCGTATCAACAACCTGGGATGCATCAATTTTGGCTCGTTGTGTTTGGGGGGAAGGTGGCATGGAGCCTGCTCAAGGGTATCTCTGATGGGACCGATTCCCATCACGAGGTACCTGGCGAATGGTAATCGAAGCGGGCAGGCGAAGATCGAGGCGGGTGGCCGGGCTGGTCGCGTGGGCGGGATTGGTGTGGATGGTTGGTGCCGGTGTCGGGGTGGCGGGGGAAGGTTCGGGTGAGGGCGCACCGCTGGAGCGGGCGGTGGGCTACCTGGCGGGGGCGATGGACCGCTACAGTCATTCGTTTGATGTATTCAACGACGTGAACGATGCGGGGAATCATTTTCCGGCGCTGGCGATGATGCCGGCGGGTGCGGAGAACGTGTGGATTGACGTATGTTGCACGAACCGGCCGCACCGGGGGGCTTCGTGCATAGAATGCGGAATGCGGCGCGGGGCGGATCATTGGGCAGGTTTCTATTTCCTGAACGGGGTCATGGACGGCGAGGAGCGTTATCCGCGGCAGAACTGGGGGGACGTGGAGGGGGCGGGGTTCGATTTGCGGGGGACGCTGCAGGTGAGTTTCTATGCGCGGGGCGCGCAGGGCGGGGAGCGGGTGGAGTTTTTCGTGGGCGGGGTGGGCTGGAGCGTGGACTACCGGGGCCGTTCGATTGCGCCGGAGGCTCCTTACCCGGACTCGTTTCCGAAGGTATCCACGGGGTTCATCCGGCTGACGGACCACTGGCAGAAGTACACGATCGACCTGAAGGGTTATGACTTGAGTTACGTGATCGGGGGGTTCGGCTGGGTGGTGGACATGTACCGCAACCGGGGGCACGACGAGGTGTGCTTTTACCTGGACGACATCCGCTGGGAAAAGGAGCGGCCCGGCGAGTTGCAGTTGCCGGTGAGTTACGAGACGGCGCCGCGGATCGAGGGTTTCGATTCGATCATGCGCAATGCATCTTTCACGTATGACGACGCGCTGACGATTCTGGCGTTTCTGGCGCTGGACACGGAGGAGGGGCGGCGGCGGGCGGGCCTGTTGGCGGACGGGCTGGTCTACGCGGCGCATCACGACCGCTGTTACGAGGATGTGCGGTTGCGCAACGCGTACATGGCTGGGGACCTGAAGGCTTTTCCGGGCTGGAAGACCTGCGGGCGTGCGGCGGCGGCGCGCCTGCCGAATTTCTGGGATTGTGACAAGGGGGAGGTTTTCGAGGACCGGGTGGCGGTGGGGACATACTGCGGGAACGTGGCCTGGGCGATGATCGCGCTGGTATCGGCGTACGAGCACCTGGGGCGGGAGGCGTACCTGGAGACGGCGGAGGAACTGGGGCGCTGGGTGATCGCGAACTGCTTGGACGAGCGCGGGGCGGGCGGGTTCACGGGCGGCTACGAGGGCTGGTACAACGCCCCGGAGAAACTGACCTGGAAATCAACGGAGCACAACCTGGACCTGTACGTGGCTTTCCGGCGCCTTGCGGCGGCGGACGGTGACAGGCGGTGGCTGGGATACGCGGCGCACGCCAAGCGTTTCATCGAGGCGATGTGGGATCCGGAGGAGGGCAAGTTCTGGACGGGCACGGGGCTGGACGGGGTGGAGATCAACCGCAGCGTGGTGCCGCTGGACGTGCAATCCTGGGCGGTGTTGGCGTTCCGCCGCAAGATAAACGGCGGGCGGCGGGGGCTCGACTACGCCGAGGCGCATCATGCCTGTGACGGCGGGTTCGATTTCAACCGGGACTGCGACGGGGTATGGTTCGAGGGTACCGCGCAGATGGCGGTGGCCTATGAGCTGCTCGGGCGGGTGGCGGATGCGCAGCGCTTGTTGAAGAGGATTGAGAAGGCGCAGATGGAGGGCGGAGCGATTCCGGCGGCCTCGCATGACGGTTTGACGACGGGATTCAAGATTGCGGTGGAGGGGAATCCGGACTGGGTCTATTTCCATCGGGGTCATTTGGGGGCCACGGCGTGGTACATCTTCGCGCGGCTGGGGGTGAACCCCTACTGGCTGTAGGCCGGGGGTGCGGCTAATCGGAATGGGGGGCGGACTCGGCGGGCGGCGGGGTGGATTCGCTGCCGGCGCGCGCGGCGTATTTCTTGACGAGGCGGCGCAGGGATGCCTTCTGGCGGTCGCTGAGGGCGTGGCGGTTCTGGTACTGCCGGCGGAGGGATTCGAAGAAGGCCTTGTCGTCCCACTTGCGTCCGCGGCGCTGGACGGGCTGGTCCCATTGGCTGACCTTTTCGAGGCGCTGAAGGAGCTCCTCGATTTCGGCGTCGTTGACGACGACATTCATGGTCAGGTTGAATTTTTCGGCGAGGGCCTGTTCGCCGCCGAGCTGGGCGGCGTACTTGGTGAGCAGGCGGTCGAGGTAGCGCGACTGGCGTTCGGTGAGGGGTTTGCCCTGCTCGATTCTGGCCCTGAGCGAGGCGGCGAAGGCGGCGTCGTCGTAGGTACGGCGGCCGACCTTGCGGGGCGCGTCGAAGTTGACGCCGGTGAGGGCGTCGAGCTTGGCGCGGGCATCGGCGATGGCCTGTTCGGTGGCGGCGCGTTCTTCTTCGGTGGTGCTGTGGAGCCCGAGTTCGGCGGCGAGGCGGTCCCAGTCGGGGATCTGGTCCTGGTAACGTTCGGCGAGGGTGGCGAGGGCCTCGGCCTGGCGCGCGCTGATCTTGGAGGGATCCTCGCGGAACTGTTCGCGGATGGACTCGACGAACGAGCGGTCGTCGTACTTGCGGCCGCGGGCGCCCTTGCGGGGCGGGGCCCATTCCTTGACGGCGGCGAGTGCGGTGAGAAGGCGTTCAACGCGCGCGGAATCGGCGCGCGGTCCGCGGGCGTTTTCGAGCCAGGCGGTGAGGCGGCGGTGGAAATCCTCCAGCATGCGGGTCCACTGGACGCGGCCGCGTTCGATTTCGTCGAGGGTTTCCTCCATCTGGGCGGTGAACTTGACTTCGAAGAGTTCGTTGAGGTGTTCGACGAGGAAGCGGTAAACCTGCATGCCCAGGGGGGTGGGTTTGAGGGCGCGTTTTTCCCTTTCGACGTAGTGGCGGTCGTAGAGGGTGGAAATGATCTGGGCGTAGGTGCTGGGGCGGCCGACGCCGTTTTCCTCGAGGCTGCGGATGAGGGTGGCCTCGGTGTAGCGGGGGGGCGGCTGGGTTTCCTTTTCCTCCTTGCGGCATTCCAGGCAGGTGAGGGGTTCTTTTTCGTGGAGTTCCGGGAGCCGGTCGACGACGGCGGCCTGGTCTTCCTCGCCGGGGCGGGGGGCGCCGTTTTCTTCCGCGGCGCCGTTCTTGGCGTGGCGCGGCAGGCCGGTGACTTTCATGTAGCCGTCGAAGATCACCTGGGCGGCGGATGTCCGGAAGATGAAGGGGGTACGGGCCCACGGGCGGGACTGGTCGTCGGGTGGGGGTGAGTCGGCGGGGAGGGCGGCTTCGATTTCGACGCTTTGCTGGGCGATACGGGCGGGTGACATCTGGCTGGCGACGAAACGTTCCCAGACGATGCGGTACAGCTTGAGTTCATCGGGTTGGAGATGATCGGCGAGGCTGTCGGGGGTGCGGGTGACGTCGGTGGGGCGGATGGCCTCGTGGGCTTCCTGGGCCGTGCCGCGGCTGCGGAAGACGTTCGGCTTGGCGGGCACGTAATCCGGGCCGTAGGTGGAGGCGACGAATTCGCGGCAGGCGCGGCGGGCTTCGTCGGCGATATTGACCGAGTCGGTACGCATATAGGTTATCAGTCCCACCGGCCCGGAGCCGAGGTCCACGCCTTCGTAGAGGCGCTGGGCGATGCGCATCGTGCGGGCGGGGGCGAAGCCGAAGAAGCGCGAGGCGGCCTGCTGGAGGGTGCTGGTTATGTAGGGCGGGCGGGGTTTGCGGCGGATTTCGCGCCGGGTGATGCCGGCGACGTGGAAGTCGCGGCGCTGGAGTTCCTGGAGGATGGCGTCGGCATCTTCTTCCGAACGGATGTCGGCCTTTTCGCCGGCGATCTTGGCGAGGCGGGCTTCGAAGGTCGGGGTTTCGTCGCCGGGTTTCCGGAAGCGGCCGAGGATTATCCAGAAGCGTGTCTTGACGAAGCCGGTGATTTCCTTTTCGCGTTCGCAGACGAGACGCAGGGCGACCGACTGGACTCTTCCGGCGCTGGAAGCCCCGCGGATACGGCGCCACAGGAGGGGGCTGACGAGGTAGCCGACCAGCCGGTCGAGGATGCGCCGGGCCTGTTGCGAGTCCACGCGGCGGGTATCAATGCGGCCGGGATCGCGGAAGGCGCGGCGGATGGCGTCGGCGGTGATTTCGTTATAGGTGACGCGGTAGAACTGGTCCTCGGGGACGATTTTCGACAGGATGTTTTTCAGGTGCCAGGCGATGGCTTCTCCTTCGCGGTCGGGGTCGGGGGCGAGGTAGACGCGCTCGGCGTCGGCGGCGGCCTTCTTGAGTTCACCGATGACCTTCTGTTTGCCGCGGATGGTGACGTAATGGGGGCGGAATCCGGCATCGACGTCGACGCCGAGTTTTTTTTCCGGAAGATCCCGCACATGGCCCATTGAAGCCTTGACCAGATATTCCCGCCCGAGAATCTTGTTGATCGTGCGTGCCTTGGCCGGCGATTCGACTATGACCAGATTTTTGCCCATCCCGTCAGTGACTTTCCCTCCGTGCGGGCGGTCATCCGTGCTCGGCCCGGTCCGCGGGGAGCTGCGTATTTTCGATTCGGGCCGCCGGCGGTTCCCCGGGACTGATATCGTCGAGTGAGACCGCCAATTCGACCATGCGACCGGGAAGCATACGGACGACCCTGCGCATTTCAAGTCCTATCAGCAGGGCGCTTATGCGGCCGGCGGGCAGGCCGGCCTTGCGTCCGAGGGAATCGATATCGATGGGATCGGCGGCGGCGACGGCCTCGACGATGCGTTTTTCCTCCGTGGAGAGGAGGATATCCGGGCGGCGGCCGGTCTTTGCGGGGGCGTCCCCGCCGGGGAGAAGCATTTGGAGTTCTTCGGCCACATCGTCCATGTCGCGGGCGAGGACGGCCCCGTCGCGGATGAGGGCATGGCAGCCGCGGCTGGCGGGGGAGTCCACCCGCCCGGGCACGGCGAAGACCGTGCGTCCCTGTTCGGCGGCGGTTTCGGCGGTGATGAGGGCGCCGCTGCGCGGGGGTGCTTCGACGACGATGACGCCCGTGCTCAGGCCGCTGATGATACGGTTGCGGTAGGGAAAGGTCGTGCGGTCGGGTTCCCGTCCCAGGGAGTATTCACTGATGATCGCGCCGTGTCCGGCGGCGATTGCGGCGGCCAGCTCGGTGTTTTCGGGCGGGTAGATCTTGTCCAGGGCGGCGCCGAGCACGGCGATCGTGCGGCCGTCTCCCTTGAGGGCGCCCCTGTGGGCGGCGTCGTCCACGCCGCGGGCGAGGCCGCTGACGACGGTGTAGCCGAGGCGGGCGGCCTGGAAGGCGAAGCGGTCGGCCGTCTGGCGGCCGTAATGCGTACAGCGGCGCGAGCCGACTATCGCCACGGCGTGGCGGTCGCGTTCGAGGATTTCTCCCAGGACGTAGAGTGCCAGGGGCGGGTCGTGGATCGAGCGCAGGGCGGCGGGGTAGTCGTCGTCGGCGGGGGTGAGGATGCGGGCGCCCAGTTTGGCGGCGCGGGTTTCTTCTTCGGCGGGATTGATTGCGCTGCGGCGGGCGACGATGCGGGCGGCGAGTTCACGGCCCACGCCGCGGGCGTAGATCAGGTCCTTTTCGGGGGCGTCGAGGATGGCTTCGGGCGATCCGAGGTGTTCAATCAGGGCGCGCACGCGGACCGGTCCGAGCCCCTCGATCATGTTGAGGGCGATGTAGGCGTGGCGGCCGGTCACGGCTGCGGCTCCCCTGAAGAGCGTCGGGAGGAGCGGCGCCGGCGGCGCGGCGCGAAGAGTTCGAGTTGGGCGTCACGCAGCAGTCCGTAATTCTTGAGGATGCGGAGAATCTGAAGCGGGGGCGATTTTTCGTAACTCTTGCGCTTGTCGAGCATCTGGGAGAGTTCGAGGAGGATATTGCGGAAGAGGAGCACGCCGTTCACGCCGTTTTCGCGGAGGATATCTATCGCCTCGGCCCGCAGGGATTCCGAGGCGGGCAGTTCGGGCAGGCAGAGGATTTTGAGCACGCTGCCGCCGCCGAGCATCGAGCGCGCCCGGCCGATGACCTCCTCGTCGGTCACCCGCAGGACTTCCGGGGCCTGGCGGAGGACCGCCGGGCTGATGCGGTCGGTATGCCATCCGAGAATGGAGACCACCGCGCGCTCGACTTTTTCGAGGTCGGTACGCGTCCAGACGATGCGTTGTGGAGACGGGGGGCGCGTGCCGCGGCGGAAGCGGGGGTTCCAGACGACCAGGTCGGCTTCTTCTTCCGGGCGCTTGGCGCGGGCGGCGACCTGGTACTTCACCGGCTGGCGCACGAGGAAGCCCGCCATCTCGAAATATTCCCGCACGATGAGCTCACTTACCGCCGACATCCGCGCCTCCTTTCAGCAGGGTTTCCAGGGAGTGCCAGGTATCTTCGAGGAGATGATCGGCGAGGGGGTGGCCGGGGCGCACGCGGCCGATCTTTTCCGCGAGCACGAAGTGCGGCCGTCCGCGGGCGACTTTCTTGTCGAGATTCATGCGCGCGGCGATTTCCGGCCAGGGCCGCGGGGGGATGGGTTCCAGCAGGCCGAGCGACCGCAGGAGCGCGGCCAGGCGGATGGTGTCGGTGTGGGGCAGGCCGGTGATTTTTTCCGAGAGCAGTGCGGCGTAGACCATTCCCAGGGCCACGGCTTCACCGTGGAGGAGTTTGCCGTAACCTTCGAGGTTTTCGAGGGCGTGACCCAGGGTATGCCCGAAGTTGAGTATTGCGCGCAGGCCCGACTCGCGCTCGTCGCTGGCGACGACATCCGCCTTCACGGCGCAGCAGCGCCGGATGATCTTTTCCAGGAGCTGATCGTTACGGTCGAGGATTTCGGCGGCGTGGTTTTCGAGTTCGGCGAAGAGATCTGCGTCGCGGATGACGCCGTACTTGACGACTTCCGCCAGTCCGGCGCGGTATTCGCGCGTGGGAAGGGTTGCGAGCGTATGCAGGTCGGCCACCACCGCGCGCGGCTGGTGGAAGGCGCCGACGAGATTCTTGCCCTGGGGAAGGTTGATCCCGGTTTTGCCGCCGACGGAACTGTCTACCATCGCCAGGAGCGTCGTGGGGACCTGCACGTAGGCGATGCCGCGCAGGAACGTGGCGGCGGCGAATCCGGCCAGGTCGCCGACCACGCCGCCGCCGAGGGCGACGATCAGTGAGCGGCGGTCCAGGCGTGCGTCCAGGGCGGCGTCGTAGATTTCGAAGAGGCGCTCGCGGCTTTTCGAAGTTTCGCCCGCGGGCACGGTGTGGAGCGTGGTTTCGAAGTCGCGGCGCGTGAGGGAATCGCGGACCCGTTCGGCGTAGAGGGGACCGACGTTGGTGTCGGTGACCACCAGGGCTGTTCGGGCCGGGAGGGCCTCGCGGCAGAGGCGGCCGACCTCATCGAGCAGGCCGCTGCCGATGATGATGGGGTAGCTGCGTTTCCCGAGTTCGACTTTGAGTTCGGCGGACATGCTCACCAGCAAATACGGAGCCGGCCCGCGTGTCAACGCTGATTCTCGGCCCGCGCCCGCGGCGACGGGGCAGGGTGTATTTGGGCGTGACAACTTTCCGGGAGGGTGATAAGTAGGACTCCCAGAGGAGGATGATCTGCCGGCCAGTGCGAGGCGGTCCGGACGGTGTCCAAGGAGTGCTAGTTGCTAGGAGAAGAATCGATGAATCATAGATGTACGGCGGCGGGTATTTTTTTTGCCTTTTTTCTGGCCGGCGGCACGGTCCTGGCGCAGGACCAGGTGGCGGAACTGATCGTCAGTTCCCTGACGACCAACATGAAGCTGGGGGCGTCTGTTGACATTCACGGCGATTACGCGGTGATAGGGGGTCCGGGACAGGACGGGACGCAGTGCCAGACGCCCGGCGAGGCGTACATTTTCCACCGGGAAGGCAGCAACTGGGTTCAGCAGGCGCGCCTGCAGGCTTCCGACGCGGCCGTGCGGGACCGTTTCGGTTCGGCGGTGGCGGTATGGGATCCGTATGCCGTGGTAGTGGCGGGGGAGACCGGCAAGGTTTACGTTTTCGAGCGCACGGGGACGAACTGGGCGGAGACGCAGAGCATTACTCCGATCGGCGGCTGCAGCGTGGTGGACATTTACGGGCAGACTTTTGCGGTGGGTTCTCCGGAGGCGAACGCCGGAACATCGGCATGCGGAGCGGTGTACATATATGAATACGTAGTGAGCTCGAACAGTTGGCTGCAGAGCGCGCGGGTGACCGCCGACACGCCGCGGTGGAACGGCCACCTGGGGAATGCCGTATCGTTGGAAGGGACGAACCTGCTGGTCGGGGCCTGGGGCACGAGTTTCCTGGGGCAGCGTCCGGGGGCTGCGTACTACTTCGAGAAGTCGGGCACCAACTGGGTCCAGCAGCATATTTTTTCCATCACCGACACCTATGCATTCATTGAATATTTCGGCTGGGATGTGGCCCTGCACGGTGACCAGGCCCTGATAGCGGGGTCGGCCTCCGATGTCGGCGGGCTGTGTTTCCTGTACAGTCATTCGGGGACGAACTGGACCGAGGAATTGGAGATCGACGATCCGATCCACACCTCTTTCGGGCGCCAGGTGGCGCTTGGTTCCGACTGGATGGCGGGGATGGCCTTCGGCGGGGCGCCATCGTCGGCGATAATGCTTTACGGCAACAACCCGGTCGCTCCGCAACGCTGGATTCGTTACAGCGACTTGCGTTCGCCGTCCGGGTATTGGGGATACTACGAGGACATGGCCATTGACGGGTGGGAACTGATCGTCGGGCGTTTCGACACGCGTTCCTACACCAACGACGGCGCGCTGATCTACACCGTCAATCCCGACAACCGCCAGTACCGGATGGACGGCACCAACGACTACGCCCATCACGGGGAGAGCGGCGGAGGAATCGGCTCGGTGGCGGCGGGCAGGGGGTACACGGCGATGGGGGTCTTGCCGTCCACGCAGACTTCGGCGGTGGTGGCCGTGTATGCGCCGACGGGACAGCACTGGGTGGTGGACGCGTTGCTGTCGAAGTACGACCCGGTGGACCCGGAGCGTTACATGAACCTTGGGGCGGCCCTGGACATGGACGGGGTGACGGTGGTGGCCGGATGTCCGATCAACGTCAGCGGCAACTACGACCGGGTGCTTGCATTCTGGCGCGATACCAACGTCTGGTACGAGCAGGCCGAATGGACCCTGAGTGCCAGCCAGGGATTCGGCACGGCGGTGGCGGTGGCGGGCGACTTCGCCGCCCTGGGGGTTCCGGGGGCCGACCAGCCGACTTTCGATGAAGGGGCCGTGCTGGTTCAGAAGCGCACCGGCACCAACTGGGCGTACTATGCGACCCTGACGCAGATTCCGGCGCAGTTCGGCGATCAGTTCGGTTACAGCGTGGACATGACCACCAACTTCCTGATCGGCGGGGCTCCATTTGCCGACACTTTGAAGGGCAAGGCCTGGATTTTCTGTAATGTCACCGGCACCTGGACCCAGGCGGCGGCGTTGACGGAAGGCGACCTGAGTTCGGGCGACAATTACGGCAAGGCGGTGGCGATAAGCGACAGGCATGCCGCGGTGGGTGCCCCGGGTGTCTCCACCGGCGGGGTGGTATATCTCTACTACTTCGACGGCACCAACTGGACGCGCATCGCCAAGCTGTCAGCGCCGGAACCGCATGCCGGCGACGAGTACGGCGCGGCGGTGGCGCTGAATCACAACCGCCTGCTGGTGGGCGCGAGTGACGATGGGGTGGCCACGGGTTCGCGCAATCCCGGGCGGGCCTACCTTTACAAGCTGGACGGGACCAACGTCGAAGAGGCGGTCAACGTATGGCCGGGTGATCCTTCCGACGAATACGAGTACGGCCGGCACGTGGCGCTTTCGGACGACTACGGGATGGTCGGGCCGGGGAGCGTGGCCGAGAGTTACATTCTCTACCTGCCGCCGGACGAGTGCCGGATCGCGGCGATCGGCCGCACCGGCGACGTGGTGCAGCTGGATTGCACCAACCTGACCTGCGGCGCCCTCTACAGCGTGGAGTACACCGCCTCGCCGACTTCGGACTGGACCTCCGCGGGGCATTTCGTGGCGCAGTCGGTTTCGAGCAACTGGAACGGCTCCGTTCCGGGAGGGGACGTGGTTCTCTACCGTCTGCACAACCCCTGTTGCGGCCACTGATTTGCGGGAACGATGATCGTACGCCGCGCGAGGATGTTGCAAAGAAAGGAGAGGATGTTGCCGAGGGGCCCGGCCGGGTTGCGGACGGCCTGCTCGGCGTGAACTTGCGATTGCGGGGGTGAACCTGATGATGACGGCGAGATCGTTGTTTTTGGGGATGGCGATTTGGGTTGCGGTATGCGTTGCAGGGAGCGTGGTGGCGGCGGATCAGCCGGATGCGGTCCCGGATCAAAGGCCGGGCGGAGGGTTCTGGAGCGGATTCAGCGCCGGGGAGGACGAGATGCGGGCCTTCGGCGATATCCTGGTGCCGCTTTCCTTTTCGGCGGGCGGGGCATGGCTGCTGGACGTGCGGGGTTCCGCCGACGACGATTCGGAACAGGAATTCAATCTGGGCCTGGTGCGCCGCTGGCTGATACCCGAACGGGGAATGATCCTGGGGGTCAACGCCTATTACGATTCGCGCTGGACGCGCCACGACAATCATTTCAATCAGCTCGGACTGGGGGTCGAGATGTTGAGCCGCTGGGTGGATGCGCGCGCCAACTACTACCTTCCCGAGCACAAGGAAGAACTCGTCGATCGCCTGACCAACACCACCGTCGAAACCGAGAACCGCTCGTGGTGGTCGGATCCCTACGCGCGCGGGCACAGGATTCGCCAGAAACATGTCAGCGAGAGCCGCACGATCACGACGCGGCGTCTGTACGAGCGGCGCGAGCAGGCGCGGGAGGGATATGACTGCGAGGTGGGCGTGCGCCTGCCGCTGCCCGGAAGAACGCCGGAAACGCGCGTCTTCGGCGGGTATTACCACTGGGATGCCGAGTACACGGGTGACGACGACATCGAGGGGTTCCGCGGGCGGGTCGAGATCCGCGCGCTGAGTTCTCTATTCCTGGATGCGGCCTGGTACGAGGACGAGGAACTCAACGGGGCGCACTGGTTTTTCGGCGGGCGGCTGTGGTTGCCGCTGGACCTCTCGGCGATCCCCCGCGGCCGCAACCCGTTCGCGCGTGCGGCGGGCGCGCGGCGGGCGGGGTTGAGGGAGCGCCTGCTGGAAATGGTCATGCGCGATCCGAAGATACGCGTCGAGGATTCCGGGTACCGTGAAGATCTTTCCGCGCGCGAGGTGAGCACCAACGTTGTGCGTTCGGTCGGGTATCACACCCTGCTCGACGACGTGACCTTCGTGGACGGCGACAACAATTCCGGTGACGAGAGGGGAACCGCCGAGCGGCCGTACAACACCGTCCAGGAAGGCGCCGACCACGCCTTCGGGCGGAGCAACGTCTACGTCTTCGCCGCCTCCGGGAGTTACCGTGAGAACGTCGTTCTGCATCCCGGCACGACGCTGATCGGTGAGGGTCACGCGATCCACGGTTACGGCGGCAAGTCGTTCGGCGGGCGCCGCCGCCCGGTGCTGGACGGCGGGGGTACGGGGCCATCGGTGAGTCTTGCCGACGGCTGCACCATGGAAGGGTTCCGCGTGATAAACACTTCCAGCGGCGGGCATCCGATGAACGACCCCATTTTTGGAATCAGCGGTTATGAACGGGTCGGCGTGTATGCCGGCAATGCGGACGATTTCGTCCTGGCCGACAACATCATCGAAGACTGTTCCCGCGGCGGGCTGTTCGTGGCCAACGGCATGCCGCTGTTCGGTTTCGACGTCGAGGACAACCTGTTCCGCAACAATGATCAGGAAGGTCTTTACGTGCGGTCGGTCGGCAGCGGCGGTGATTTCTATGGAGTGTTCTCCGGCAACGTCTACGAGAAGAACGGCGGCCACGGCCTCTACGTGGATGCCGGTAATTCCGGGAACGTCTTCTTCGACGACGACGGCGACGCGGCGTACGCCAACGGGATCGACGGGCTGTATTTTTCCTGCCTGAACGATTTCGCAGTGATGGGCATGCTCGACGGGGTCACGGCCGAAGGCAACACCAGCAACGGAATCGAATTTGCGTCGGATGGATATTTGTCCTACCTGTTCGGTTCGCGCCTGACGGCGATCACCAACGGGGCGGCCGGCATCAGCATCACCCCGCAGGGTTGGGGCATTGTTTGGACGATGTTGTCCGACCTGCTGGCGGCCGAGAACGGCGGTGACGGGGTCTACGTGGATTCGAACAATCCCGCCGGCAGCATTTTCGTATCCATCGGGCCGCCGGTGTTGCAGGCGATGTCCGTGGCGGCGGAGATCGAGAGCGGCGCCGTGACCAACGCGCGGCAATTGGTCGAGGCCCTGGCGCTGCTCGACGCCGGTTCGGCGAGCCTGGCGGGGAACGGAGGTGACGGGTTGCACGTGATAAGCGCGTCCATAATGGGTCCGTCCACGGTTGCGCTTTCGGGTTGCGGCATGCTGAACAACTGGCTGGGTGGCGCCGAGATATACAATTTCAGCGCGTCGAACAACGTGCTGGTCGGGCTTCTCGGGGTCACCGCGGACGGCACGATGGCCGGCAGCGGCGCGATCCTGGACACCTTCGGCGGGCAGGATTCCGGGATCGGGATTGATTCCTCGCGTTTCACCGCCAACGCGCAGTACGGGTTGCTGCTGAGTCCTGATGCGGCGGGGAATGCGGGGTTCTACAGTGAGCATACGACCGTCGCCGACAACAGCCTGGACGGGATCTACATCCAATCTTCCGGCACGGCGGCGGGTTACCAGTTGGACTTGGGCAATGGTGATTTCGCCTCGGTGGGCATGAATTCCCTCTACGGCAACACCGGGGTGGACCTCAACAACACCATTGCCGGAAGTCCGGCCAAGATCGAGGACAATTTCTGGGGCGGTGCGGCGCCGGTCGCCGGGGTTGACTACGTGGGTGCCGACGATCCGGGCGCGCATTGGCTGGCGGACGATCCCAACCTCTGAGCCGCGCCGCGGTGTGTGCCCGCTTTGGGCTTGGCAGGCTGACCGGCCGGAGAATACTATGTTTTCTGAGTGCCGGCGGTAGCGCCGCACATCTTCCGAAATCCGAGATGGCTTACTTGTGGTCCATTTGCCGGAAGCTCGTGCTTGCCGGTGCGTGCCTGGCCGCAGCCGTGGTCCCGGCTGCGTGGGCCAACAGCGTCGGGATCGAGAACGGAGCGTCGGCGACCAGCATTCAGCAAGCCGTTGACTTGGCCACCAACGGCGACGTCATCCTGATTTCCACGGGCATTTTCTACGAGAGCGTATGCGTCGCCGCCAAGGACCTGACTTTCCGCGGAGCGTTCGACGAGGCCCTGACCAACCAGGTTCCGGGCGGTTACACGGAGGTCAACGCCCAGGGACTGGGCAGCAACGTTTTCACGTTTCTTTCCAGCAGCAGCCGGCTCGAACGCCTGTACCTGGTCGGCGGTGAAGCCCCGGATTCCAGCGACTGGTCCGGCGGGGGCGCCTATCTTTCCAATGCGTGGGTCGAGTTCGATGCCTGCGGGATATGCTCCAACCAGGCCTGGTGGGGGGCGGGATTGTTCGTGGCCACGGATGCCTGTGCCCGGCTTACCGGCGACACTGTGCTTTCCGGCAATCTGGCCACCGATGACGGCGGCGGGGCCTACGTCCGGGGCGTGCTGCGCATCGCCGGCGGTGAGATTTCCGGCAATTTTGCCGATGACGGTTGCGGCGGCGGGGTGTACCTCACCAACGGCCGCCTCGAAGCGGCGCAGGCACTCCTGGCGGGCAACACGGCTTCCGGAGGGACGGTCCAGGGGCGTTCCTACGGCGGCGGGGTCTACGTGGTGAATGCATATTTCGAGGCCGGCAGCGGCACCGTCGTTTCCGCCAACACGGCCGATTACGGCGGTGGTATCGCGCTGGCCTGGGCGACGGCGACATTGGGATACGCGTCCGCCGCGGACCTGACGGTGGCCACCAATTCAGCCGGCTACGACGGCGGCGGGCTTTTCGCTACCAATTCGCGGGTATCGTTGGGCGGCACGGCGTGGCGGCTGAACATGGCCACGAACTATGCCAACGGGTGCGGCGGCGGTGCATGTCTTTACGGGGTTTACATCGAGAGTGACACCAACGGGAGTGTCTTCGACGCCAACCGGGCCGCGTTCGAGGGCGGCGCGCTGTACCTGGGCTGGAGCACGGGTGCCATGACGGCGGTTGAATGCGGCAGCTCGACGGATATGGGCAATCGCGCCGCGGGCGGCGGCGGGGCGATATACATGCAGGATTCCGTGCTGACCCTTTACGGCGGGCATTTCGCCGGCAACCGCAGCGACAGTTACGGCGGCGGTGCGATTTTCGCCGACGGCGGGGTGGTGGTGATCACCAACGGGGCGGGACCCTACACCGCCGCGATTTTCGAGGCCAACAGCGCCCCGGACCCGAACACCGGTTACGGCGGGACGCTCTACGTCCAGTCGTCTTCCGGCACGAACGCCGTCTACTGGGCGGAATTCGTCAGCAACAACGCGTATGCGGGCGGCGCCGTCTTCGTCAACGACGGTGCTTTCGTAAGCAGGCATGTTCATGCCCGCGAAAACGCGGCCAGTTACGGCGGCGCGCTGTTCCTGGGTTCGTATTCCTTCTGGAACGGCGGTGAAGATATTATCGAAGACAATCATGCCACGATTTCGGGGGCGGGAATCTACTGCACGCAGGCGGGGGCCGATCTGCTGGAGGAGGACGTCAGTCGCAACCGCGCCGACTGGCGCGGCGGCGGGATCTACTGTGGATACGGTTCTTTCGCGCGGGTCGGCACCGGGAGTGTCTTCAATCTCAATGAAGCCGGCGGCAGCGGCGGGGCGATGTACGTGGCCGATTCCACCGTTGAGGTCTATTGCGCCAAGTTCGGTGAGAACGCGGCCCTGGGCAACAGGGCCTGCACCAACGGCGGGGCGATCTACCTGACGAACGCCCTGCTGGAGGTTCACGGCGGTTTCTTTGCCGGCAACCGCGCCACGAACGTGTATTTCGGCAACGGCAGTTGCGGCGGGGCGCTGCTGTGCAATGTTTCCCGGCTGTATGTGACCAACGATCCCGGCGCGCCGCAAGGATTGTCGAACACGACTTTCGAGGCCAACGCCGCGGCTACGGACGGCGGCGGTGCCGGGGGAGCCGTCTGCGTGTGCGGGGTATCAACGGACGTCTATTTCCACCAGGCGCTGATGATAAGCAACACCGCCCAGTACGGCGGCGGGCTGGCGGTGGTGCAAACCAGTGCGTGTCACCTGAGCGCATGCTGTTTCGACGCCGATTGTGCGGGCGTGGATGGCGGCGGGGCCTGGGTGAAGCAGGCACGGGCGGTGTTCAGCGATTGCGGATTTTCGGGATGTACGGCGTCGAACGGCGGCGGCGGCATCCAGGCCGCCGAGGATGCGACGGTCGAAGTCGCCGCGGGACGCTTCGAGGGCAACGCGGCCGACCACGGGGCGGGCGTGAGCGGTTGGCTGGCGCAGCAACTTGACGTCTATTGCCCGACGTCCCTGCTGGCCGCGGGACGGCGGCCGCTGCTTTTCTGTGTGAATACCGCCGAGGTGGGTGCGGCCGTCTTTCTCTATGCGTCTCCGGCAGCGAGTGTGAGTCATGCGGTGATGGTGTCCAACCGGGTGGTCACGGGAGGGCGTGCGGTGTACTGCAATGAGTCGCACCTGGAGTTGCAACACGCCGCGATCATCGCCAATGCTTCTTCTTCCTCGGCGGCGCGGGCGGTGGCGTTCTTCGGCAGTACCGGCACGGTGGCTTTCTGCACGCTGCTCAGCACCAACACAACGGCGCTGCTTTACGTACAGGATTCGGTACTGGCGGTTTCCAACAGCATCTTCTGGCAGCTCGTTCCGGACTACGAGGGCCATACCGCGGTCATCCTGACCAACGGCACGGTAAGCATGAGCGTGGCGTACTGCGACGTGGACGGCGGCTGGCAGGGCACGGGCAACCTCGACACCAACCCGGCGGTTTACGCCGACGGACATCTCAAGCAATGTTCGCCCTGCATCGACAGCGGCGGCGCGCTAGCGGCCGGCGCATTGCTCGATATCGACGGCGAAGTGCGCGATGCCGCCTGCGACATCGGCTGCGACGAGTTCACCGACAGCGACGGTGATATTCTGCCGGACGCCGTGGAGACCGATACCGGTTCCTGGAACGGCGAGACCGATACCGGAACCGATCCGCACAACCCGGACTCCGACGGGGACGGGTTGCCTGACGGCGAAGAATGGATCGCCGACACCGATCCCACCGACCCCGGCAACTTCCTGCACATGACCGCCATAGCTTTCTCCGGCAACTACGTGCGCGTAAGCTGGGCGGGCGGCACCGCCGCGACCCAGGTGCTGGAATGGGAGACCAACCTTCAGTCTGATGCCTGGACCGAGGCCCAGACCTATACCCCGCCGACGCCGCGCTCCAACAGTGCGGTCCTTTTCCTTCCAACGGACGCCGTGTTGCGGGTGCGCGGGCATCGTTGATACCACCTGCGGCGGCCGTCGCCCGGATTGGGTGTTGATCGGCGGCGCGCGCCGTGCGAAAATGTTTGCCGGGTGACGTCGTGCAACATGAGATGCCCAAGAATCTTTACGGCCTGCTCGAAGAAACGGGCGCGCGTTACGGCGAGCGGGTTTTCCTGCGTTTCAAGCAGGACGACGGCTGGTCGGCGTTTTCCTACGCCGATTTGTTGCGGCGTGCCGACGCCGTGGGTGACTTCCTCGCGCGGGAGGGGCCGCCCCCCGGTGAGCGCGTGGCCTTGATGCTCAAGAATTCGTCTTTGTGGCCGGAAATCTTTTTCGGCATCGTCGCCGCCAACGTAGCCGTTCCGGTTGATACGTGCCTCAAGGAGCAGGAGGTGGCCCACGTGCTGCGCGATTCCGGCGCGCGACTGGCCTTCATCGGCCCGGAGTATTATCCGCTCATCCGCGAGATCGAGCCGCACCTGCCGGAACTGGAGACCGTCGTGGTCGTCGGGCGTCTTTCCGGCACGCCCGAGGGGCGCGTGAAGTGGCTGGCATATTCCGAGACGGTCGAGGGTCAGCGGGCTTCCGGCGATGCCCGCCCAAGCCGGCCGCGGCCGGCGGACGACGAACCGGCGGTATTCATCTACACTTCCGGGACGACCGGCCGCCAGAAGGGTGTCGTGCTAACTCATTGGAATCTCCTTTCCAACGTCGCCGCCTGCCTGAAAACCATCCATGTACGGCCGGACGACGATTTCCTGCTGGTATTGCCCTTGCATCACGCCTTCGCCTTGACGACGAATCTTCTCGTACCATTGGCCGCCGGCGCCTCGGTGAGCATGGTTGAGAGTCTGCGCACGATTCCCGAGAACATGCGCCGCCTGCAGCCGACCGTGCTGATCGCCGTCCCGTTGCTCGCGGAGAAGATGCTCGCGCGTATTCAGGCCGGGATCCAGTCGCACCGCATTTCGCGTATTCTTTTCCGTTTGGGGCTGGGACGCGTGCCCGGCCGCGCCGTGCGCCGATCGCTCGGCGGGCGCCTGCGCATGATCGTCGTGGGCGGCGCGCCGACCGATCCGGCCGTGATCCGGGCCTTCGGCCGGCTGGGGATACCGGTCATCGAGGGTTACGGTCTGACCGAGGCTTCGCCGGTGCTGACGCTTAATCCACCCCGCCGGCCGCGGCCGGGGACGGTGGGCAAGCCGCTCGATGGGGTGACGATCCGCATCAGCGAGCCGGATGCCGCCGGGGCGGGCGAGGTGCTGGCGCGCGGTCCCGGGATCATGGCCGGGTATCACAACGACCCGGAAGCCACCGCTGCGGCGCTGGCCGACGGCTGGCTGCACACCGGTGATCTCGGCCGGATGGACCGCCACGGATATCTTTCGATCGTGGGGAGGAGGAAGAGCCTGATCGTCAACCGGGAAGGCAAGAACATCCATCCCGAGGAAGTTGAGCGCGCGGTGTGCCGCAGTCCCCTGATTCTGGAGGCCCTGGCCCACGGGTATCGCCCGGCGGACGAAACCACCGGTGAACGCGTGGGGCTGATCGTCGTGCCTGACCAGGAAGCCCTCGATTCCTACGCGGCCGAAAAGGGCCTGACTCTCGGCGAGGAGGAGATACGACGTCTTCTTCAGGAGGAAGCCAAGCGCTGGACGGCGGATATCGCCGACTACAAGCGGCCGCGGCGTGTTCAGATTCGTTTCGAGGAATTCGAGAAGACCACCACCGGCAAGATCAAGCGCTACCTCTATTCCTGAGATCCACGGCGTTCAATGCTCAATGACAGATTGTTATTAGCTTTGTGAAACGTTGCGGTCTTTGCGACAGATTCTCTCTTCTTCTCGCCAAGGACGCCAAGGACGCCAAGGGACGGACATGTTAATGGTCGATCGTTGATTGTTGATTGGTTGATTGTGCTTACCTTTGTGAACTTGGTGGAGGCTGTGCAGAGGAAGAGATAGAACCACGGAGGACAGAGGTCGGCGGTCGGCCGACTACGCCGAGGCTACGTCGGCAGGGGAGGGTAGATTGGCGAAGAAAAAATATTGTCTATCGCCACGGTCCGCCCGGCGGCCATGTTTTGTCAAGATGCCCCTCGCCGGATATTGCTTCGACGACCGGCATCAAGAAAGCAACAAGATCAGCGATAGTAGCATCCAAACTGTCTTCTACCGGTTCGGGGCTTGCTTTGCGCACAAAGGCCTGCCATTGGGTTTGCTTCTGCGGATTTTGCCGGAATTCCTCCGTGAAGGCTGTTGGGAGACCTTCAGGCAACGGGGTTCCCCGGCGGCTGACGGTGTCGCGCAGGGCCTCACTGAGTGTCCGGCCGTCGAACTCGAACAACTTGCTCACTAGCCAGACATCGTAGAAGTCTTTCATCCTGCTGTTCGCCATGCCGAGCTGTAGCATGGCCTGGAATTTTTCAGCTACCATCGTATACCGCGAATAGGCCCTGAGCTGCGGCGCAGGACTATCCAGAAGCGTCGGGAACTCGACGCGTTCCGGTGCCGGTGTGACAACATCGCCGAAGCCAATGTCTATTTGCAGCGGGATTTGCGCCTGGTGAAGCTTACCCGTCAATGTCACTCGAATGCCCTCATATTCCTGCTTTTCACGAATCGGTATTGCTCGAACCGTCTCGGGTATGAACGTCATGCCGTCTTCCTCACAAGGAACCCGGCAGATTTCTTTGAACACGGCAGAAATGCGACCCGTGTCAGCAGAGCCGAATCCCAGCAGGTCTGTATCCTTGGTCACCCTATGACTCTTCCCTTTCCATATGAGGAACAGGCTCGCTCCTTTAAGGATAAAGTGTCTGGCGTGAGAGGATATGCTTAAGCGATAGAGAAAACGTTCGGCTGCGTAACGTGTGAGTACGAGGTTGAAATCTTCGCCCCGGCTTCTGGCGTGATTCAAGAGGCGTTGAAACACTGAGTGTCCGACGTTCCGTTCTCTAGACGAGCTCAAATGACAGCCTCCAGGTAGGGGCGCATTACATTGGCCACGCGGCAGACGTTAGCGGCTTGCCAGAGTTCGTCCATCGTCGCTTTCCTGCTTCTCCAGGTTTCGCGAATGGCTTCCAGGGCAACATCCAGGCCGATCTTGTTACGGAACTTGAAGCAGTCGGCGACGGTCTTGGCGGGGCTGTAGATCTTGACGGATACGCGATTCACTTTGTGTTCTTCGATCCCGAAATTGAAGGCGCGGCCGGTCAGGCGCACCAGCTCAATCGGGGGATAGTCGAACTTCGGCTCCCATCGTTTGTTCTCAATGGCTATCCAGACTCGGTGGGGGGCTTGTGTGGTGAGATCGTGGAATTGCAGGGCTGAAAGCAGACAGATAACTGCATTCGGCGCCCGCTTGGCAACTTCCGCAAGTGTGATGGCCTCGCTTCTGAGGGCATTCGGCAGTGCATACAGGCCGCGCTCCACACGTACCAGGCTTCCACTCGAGCACAGCCGGTAAAGGTACTGGCGGGGAATGCCGGCGGCTTCTACGTCACGGGGGCGTATGAGTCCCAGCTTCCCAGCCAGATCGAGTATCTTTTTCTTCCGTTGCATGGCCTATTCCTGTGTCATATCCTCGGTAATTATACTTATTTACCGAGGCTTTGCAACAATCTCCGTGTTCATTTTCGAGCGAAGTCCGTTCTTGCGCACGGTGGGCGCGGTCGACGGAGGTTAATGGTTGATGGTTAATGGCTAATGGGTGATGGGGGCGTTGTGTGCTTTGCGCACTTTGCGATCTTTGCGAGAGAGATTCTTTTTGTACCACGGAGTACACGGAGGGGAGAGTTGCCGGTTGTTGGGTTGTTGAGTTGTTGGGGGATGAGAGATTCCTCTGCGTGGCTTGGGATCTTTGCGAGGGGCTCTTCTTTTCTTGCCTTTTCTTTGCGATCTTTGCGCACTTTGCGAGAGATCAATTTTTTGTACCACGGAGGACACGGAGAACACGGAGGTCGGCCGACTACGCCGAGGCTACGTCGGCCAGGGAGGTCGGAAGAGGGAGGTCGGAAGTCAGCGGTCGGAGTTGTTGGGTTGCTGGTTGTTGGGTTGCTGGGTTGCTGGGTTGTTGGGTTGCTGAGTTGTTAGGGGAGGAGAGACCCCTCTGCGTGCCTTGGGCTCTTGGCGAGAGGATCTTCTTTTCTTCTCACGGAGCACGCCGAGGGACGGAGCGGTTGATCGTTGATGGTTGCTTGGTTGTTCGGGATGACGGAATGCAGCCTTGATCATTCTTGCTTTGCGAGTTTCCGCCGGGGAGAGGAATTCCCCGCGCAAAACTTCCAATGATTGGAAGTTTGTTCACACAATGTTTCCAATGTTTGGAAGTTTTTCTATAAGTTTTTCCGATGATTGGGTAAGCGCCGGTTAGCCGGCAAGGAGTAGTGAATGAAAGAGTCACAC
>JAOZMZ010000080.1 GCA_029934055.1 Kiritimatiellia bacterium | reverse complement strand
CAATCAACCATCAACGATCAACCATTATCCACTCCGCCCCTTGGCGTCCTTGGCGTGCTTGGCGAGAAGAAAAAAAAGAACCTCTCGCAAAGGGCGCAAAGTGCGCAAAGGGAAGAACCATCATTGGAAAGACTCGAACGGGGCGGTCAGCCGGCGGCATGCTTGCGCCCGCCGGCAACGTGCAGTTGGACGGGCGGATGGACCGTATTCTCTTTTTCCTCCGTCTCTTCCTCGTCCTCCTCGCTGTAGCGCAGCCCCTCGATGATCGTCCTGAAAGTGCGCAGCAGGATCAATACGTCCACGAAGAAACTCATGTTCTTGATGTAGTAGAGATCATACTGCAACTTGCGGCGCGCCGCCTCGATGCTTGCCCCGTACGGATAATTGACCTGCGCCCAGCCGGTGATCCCCGGTCGCACCAGCAGGCGCTCACGGTAAAACGGTATCGCCTCGCTGAGCATCTCCACGAATTCGGGCCTCTCCGGACGGGGGCCCACCAGGCTCATCTCGCCCCGCAGAACGTTGACCAGTTGGGGTATCTCGTCTATGCGCCACTTGCGCAGGAAGTGCCCGACCCTGGTTATGCGTCGGTCGGCGGCCCGCGCCCAGACCGCCCCCGATCCGTCTTCGGCATCCGGACGCATGGTGCGTATTTTCAGCAAGACGTACTCCTTGCCCTCCAGGCCCGTACGGCGCTGGCGATAGATCACCGGCGGCCCGGAAGTCAGGCGCACGAGCAGCATCGCCAGCAGAGCCAGCGGGAAAAGCAACACCAGCGCCGTCACCGAGACGCCGATGTCCATGATCCTCTTGATCTGGCGGATGTGTATGCGCGAACTGTTGAGGGCCGCGTTCATGAGCCACTCGTCGTCAATGTGGTTCAGCGGGATCTCCTGCGCCAATTCCTCGTGCAGGGCGATGTAGTCAATGACTTCCACCCCCGCATAGCGCAGGGGCCGCAGGACCGCCAGCACGGAATGCTCCCGCGCCAGGGAAGTGGCCACGATCACCGTCTCAATGTCATAGACGCCCACGAAGCGCCGCAGATCCTTGATGTGACCGAGCAGCGGAACTCCCTCGAGGAAGGCGCCCGGCCGCGCGCGCGAACAGGTCACCACACCGAAAAGCTTGTATCCCGAGTCCGGGTTGTCGGCGAGCAGTCGGATGGCCGCCTGTGCCGCGCGCCCCTCGCCGACGATCAGGGTGTTCTTCGAAAGGAACCCGTAACCCACCGCGACCCGAAAAACACGTCTCACGGTCCATGTCCCGACAAACACGAAAACCACCGCCATGCCGAGAATACCGCGGCCGATGTGCAGCCGGAAACGGGTGTAAAACACCACGATGATAACGACCGCTCCCACCAGCACCGCCACCAGCGGCAGCCGGAAAGAGGAACCGCGATGCGTCAGGACCTGCCGCTCGTACATCCCGCTCCCGTAGAACACCACCAGGAATATCACGCAGGAACCCGCCAGCGTGGGAATGTGCTCCATCACGAAGGCCCAACCGTCCGTCGGCGACAGACGCAGAACCGCCGCCAGAATGAAGGAACCCACCACACACACCGCATCGGCCACCAGCAGCACAACGCGCCGCGCCGAAACCCTCACGCCTCTCTCGAAAAACATCTTTCCGGTCTTTCCCTACCCGGTCGGCCCGGTCTCTCGTCCGTGCCGCTGGGAAGCCTCGCCGCCTTCGTAGCGGTACTCGTAATCGTAGTATCCGTAGTAGGACGAATAGTAGTAATAACCTACCCTGCCGAAATCCAGGTTGTTGAGTACACAACCAAGAATGTTGGCTCCCCTCTCCCGCAGAATCTGCACCGCAAGCTGCGAGAGCTTGCGCGAGGTCTGCCCGGCCCAGACAACGAAAATCACCCCTTCCACCAGCGAAGACAGCGTCGCCGCCTCGGAAACGGCCATCACCGGCGGACAGTCGAACAGGACCATGTCGTAGGTCCGGCGCGCATAGTCCAGGAAAGAACTCAATTCCGGCCGCAGGATCAGCTCGGCCGGATTCGGCGGCAAAGGGCCGGTGGCGACCAGATCGAGATTGGGAATCCCCGTGCGCTGGATGACCGCCTCCGGTTTCGCCCGCCCGACGAGTATGTCCGAAAATCCCTTACCGCCTTCCATCCCGAAGAACTTGTGCAGCTCGCCGCGGCGCAGGTCACCATCCACGATCAGCACGCTCGATCCCGCCTGCGCCAGGCTCACGGCCAGGTTGAGACAGGTCGTCGTCTTACCTTCCAGGGGAACCGCCGAGGTCACCACCAGGGTCTTGGTATAGTCCTGCGCCCCGCTGAAAAGCAGCGCCGAGCGCACGCTGCGATAGGCCTCGGCCATGCCGCTCTTCTGATCAATGTTGGAAAGCAGGTGCGTCCGCAAATCCTCCGGGTCCCAGCGCGCCGCCGGAATCACGCCGAAAAACGGCAGCCCCAGCCCCTGCGAAACCTCTTCGGGGTAACGCAGGGAGTCATCGAGATACTCCAGCCCGAAAACCAGCCCCAGGCCGAGGCCCAGCCCGATGAGGGCGGCAATGAATATGCTCTGCAGCTTGCGCGGCGTCACCGGGCGCGTGGCCGGCTTGGCGCGTTCCATGATCCGGATCGATTCCGGCTCAATCCCGATGGATACGTCCACCTCCTTGAGACGGTTGAACACCAAATCATACAGGTTTTGAAGGCGGCTGACGCTGCGCTGCAGGCTCGCATACTCGTGTGATTTGCGCGACACCTCGAGGGCTTCGTCCTCCCATTCGGCCTCGACCCTCTTGGCGGCGTTTTCCTTGATTGCCAGGGATTCAAGACGGTTGTAGTAGCTCTTGAGGGCGAACTGCAGCTCGACGTCGAGATCGCGCTCGACCTCCTTGAGATCGGCCAGCACCTTCTGGATGCGCGGATGCGCGTCACGGAACTTCGTGCGCAGATCCTTCAGTTCGGCTTCCAGCGCCGCCTTCTTGCGGCGCAGCTTCTCCCAGTGCGGCTCGGTGACCACCCCGCGCTCCAGCAGACCTTCCGGGCCCTGGGCGGACCTCATCACCATGCCCGTCGCCGCCCCGCCCATGTAGGCTATCGCCGGCATGCCGTAATCGAACAGGCCGGCGCGCATGGGACTCGCCAGGGTCGCCAGAACAATTTCGTCCGAAGCCTTGCTGATCAGCGGCTGCTCCGCCTCCAGCAACATCCGCTGGGTACGATAAGAAGCCCCCCTGGAAGACAGCTTCGCCAGGTAGGCGGCGGCGATGTTGCCGCGCTCACGAATGGCGACCACCTTATTCTCCTTCTCGAAGGCCAGGACCCGTTCTTCGGCCTTCTTGAGCTCCTCCCGCAGGCGGTTGGCCTGCTGGGTCAAGCTCAGCACCGTCGCCTGGGAGGTGTCCATCCGTTCCTCGGCCTTGAAATCCAGATATTCCTCCGCCAGCGCGTTCGCAAACTGCGCCCCGAAAAGCGGATCAAGGCTGTCCACCGTGATCGTCAGGAGGGATGTCTTCCAGACCTGGTTGACGGACACCGACACGAGCTGCTTGTCAAACTCCTCGGGTGTGCGCCCCATGCGCTCACGCGCGCGCCGGATCAAGAGACTGCTCTGGATGATGCGTTGCTGCGTGGAAATGTAGTCTCCCAAGGGCTGAATCTCCTGCTGGCGCAAGCGTGAGGGCACCGGCAGGCCGCGGCTCAAGAGCAAAGTCGCCGAACAGCGGTAGACCGGAACCTGGCGGATCAGAATCACCACCATCACCGCCAGGGAAACAACGAAACATACGGCCACCAGCCAGATCCTCTTGACGACGATATGGAAGTACTGCTTCAGATCGGTGATGTCGAAACCGTGCCCCCCGCCGGCCCCCGCACCCGCCCCGGGAAGCGTACCTCCGCCGGGATCCGCCGGCGGTCTGATAAGCGCACTCATCGGTTCAGAATCCCAACACCTTTTCAGGAACGATAATCACGTCGCCGTTCCTCAAGGGAACGTCGTCCTCGAACGAACCCGTCTTCAATATCCGCGCCACGTTGACGACCAGGGTCTGCTTCGACCCATCCGGCGCCGTGCGCAGTATCTTGACCTTGCTGTCATTGGCGAACTTCGTAAATCCGCCGGAATTCAGGATCGTCCGCGCAAGGGTGACCTCCTGGTTCAAAGGCAGCGGAAACGCCCCGCGCTGAACCACCTGCCCCAAAAGATACACCTGCCCCCGCGTAGCCTGGCGCCTCGAGGGGACAAAAAGTATGTCGCCCGGCATCACCGCCACGTTCATGGACATGTCCGCCGCGCCCAGCAGCCGGCTCAGGTCTATTGGTATGGGAGTATAACTGCTCTTGCCGTCGTAACGCAGCAACCTCACCGCGTCCAGCTGCGCCTCGCGCGTCACGCCCCCCGCCCGGGTGACCGCCCGGATCACGTCCATACCTTCACTGTAGGGATGAAAACCCGGCTGACCCACTTCGCCCAGTGCCAGGAACTCACGCGCCCCCTCGCCGCCTCCAAGACTGGGAACGAAAACTATGTCACGCGGCCGCAGGAACTGGTCGCGCGAAAAATCCAAGTCCTCGAGCATCTTCTGCACGTCGACCGAAATCACCTCCCTGGCCATCCCGCCCCCCGGCTTCCAGCGCAGGATCCGCACCTGCGTGCCGTCGGCGTCCTTGGCCAACCCGCCCGACATCGTCAAGGCCTCCAGCAGCGTCAGGAGCTGGTCCCCTTTGAAGGGGATCGTTCCGGGGTGCTTCACGGCTCCCAGCACCATGATCGCCCCCTCGACGAACTCGGCCACCTCAACCTCGACCGTCGCCCGCTTGAAATAGCGCTCCTCCAGACGCTTCTCGATCAGGTCGGCGGCCTCGTCGGTCGTCGTGTCAGCCAGCGTAATTCTTCCGATCAATGGAAAATCAATGGTCCCATCCCCGGCGACGGCATACACCCGCGTCAGTTCCGGCTCCTCCCGGACCGATATGCGCAGGCGGTCCCCGACCATGATCTCGTGCGGCTTGAACGACGGGGCTGCCGCCGGTGAATCACCCACGCCCGCCGCCGCTCCGGCAGACCGCAGCATCACCGCCAGCAACAGCACCGCCCCCAGCCATGTCCCTCGTCTGCCACCGACGTACATGTCGCACCACCTCATGCGTTTCCACAAACCGGATATTCCATCCGCGGCGGGCCGCCGCCGGAAAAGTCCACTCAGAATGTGTAATCGAAACTGAGTGTCACCCGGTGCTCGTCAAGAATCTCGTCTTCCAGATTCGAATCCTCACGATGATAAGCGTATTCGAGAGTCCTTTGCAACTTCCGCGTGAGCGCACGCACGTACTCCAGGCTGACGTCATAGGTCCACTTCTTCTCCGTCTCCCCCTCCTCCTTAGGCACGTCACGCTCGTAGGTGACCCCCGCAGTCAGATTCAAGTTGTAGATGAAAAGATCCGACTTGGTGAAAAGGTAGCCGACCGTCGTCTTCTTGGTGTCGGCCGTGGAACCCAGCGTGTCCACCGGTTCCTGACTGACACTCAGGATGTGCCGCGCGGTCCGGCTGATGTCGTGCTCGAGCATGCCGCCGTACTGAAAGGCGACGTCGTTACTCTCTTCCTGCTCCTCGTGCTTGTAGGAAGCATTCAACGATGCCCTCAACGTGCGGCTGAACTCCCACGAGTCGGCCACCATGAGCGTATGCGTCTGTTCCCACTCGCCCGGCTCACCTTCGTCTTCCTCTTTCTCGTAGCCGAAGGTGTAGGTCAGGTTCGGCCGCTCGAGCACCATAAACTCCAAGCCGATGTCGTGCTTGTCGTCCCAACCCTTGTAACATTCCGGATCGTTTACTGTGATATCCTTGTCGTGCTCGTAATCGTACGAAAGGCTCACGCGCCGCGTCATGTTCCACAAGGCTGAAAAGGTCAGCTTATACTCGTCTTCGTCACCGTCCTCGAATTCCTCGTCGTCATGGCGCTCCCGCGAAAAGCTGTAACCCAGCCCGAATTTCAACGCCTCGCGCTTCCATTCCAGATCCACGGCGAAATCGTACTTGTCGCTCACGTCCCGCTTCTTGCGTCCTCCGGGCACATACTTGTCGTCCGCCGATTCGGACGTGCGCTCATAGGAGGCATCCAGATTGAGGGTGTAGTGCCCCAGTTCCGTCATCGAACTCAACTCGAGCAGACCGAACGGATTCGAGGAATTGTTCAGGTCGGGACGCTTCTCGTGCTGCTCCACTGAAATACCGGTTTTCAGACTCAGCGTCGTGCGCGGCGCCAGGGTAGCCTTGGAACTCAGGTCGAGACCGACCACGTAATAGTAGTCCGTGCGCTCCGCCGTCGCCTCCGAAGGACGTTCCTGCTCGACGTTACTCGAGTATACCCCCTCCAAGTCCGCCGACCCGTAGAAATCAAAAGGGCCCACCCGTAGGAACTGGGCCATCGCCGGCTTGCCGCAGAGGATCAAGAACAGCCCAAGCGCCCACCACCACCGGACCACAGCTACGGTCCTCCTGCACGCCCATACAACGCAGGAATTCCTTTGCACGACCTTCAAGCTCACGGGATGCCCGTTCCACACTGCAGTGATCACTCCCTCTTTCCGACGCCGGACGACTTGCAGCCATTCGCCGGACGCCGCCTCAGCGCAGGACCTTCTGCTCGGAATACTCGCTCACGGGCACGTTTTGGCCGGCCTTGCCGGTGAAATCTCCCGGCTCACCCCACTGGACGACCTTTCCATTCTCAAAGTGAATCCAGAAGGTCTTGGGATTGATCGTCAGCGGAGGAGGCAGATATTCCCACACCTGGGTCCATTCGCCGTTTTCATACACCTTTGCCGCCCGAATGGTGTAAGGATCCCCCATCACCTTGCGGACCTGGTCGGGCGTCATCCCCAGCGTCACCTTCTTGATACGCCTCGCCGGCGTATTGCAACCCGCCATCACCCCGGCCAACAGCAGCGCAAACACTGCAGGTACAATCCTTCTCACGGCGCCACTCCTTTCTGCCCACTCGATATATCCTCAATCTGCCACATCCATACCTTTCTTGACAAGGTCAAACAAACTTCGTCTCGCCGCCCCGACAGACCTTTTTGTGATTGCACAAACGCGGCTGTGGGGACTATATTCTATAGGGTAATTCCGGCCGGATTGTCTCAGGAAAAACAAGGAAAGTCAGGTGCGAACCCGGTCAAAAATCTTGTGGGCGACTATCATCCCCGGCCTGGTCATCTGCTCGGCGGCGGCCGTATTCGCCCTGCGGACCCATCGCCTCATCAAGCTCGCCGGTGATTTCCGCTCGCAAGTCCGCTACCTGGCCGACAGCGGCCAGACCATGGGCGAGGTGCCCGCCACCCAATTGTTCGCCGCCCAATATCTCCAGGCCGTCTTCGGCGAAGACCCGGAACTGCTCGAGAAACTGGAAGACGTCATCAGCCGCGGCGTGGCTGAAACCCCGGGCATCAGCCTCGGAGAAATCGCCGCCATGATCGTAACCTACCAGAAAGACAAGCAGGGACACGTCCACGACGTCATCGTCCATCTCCTGGGCGGATTCAAACTCGGCTACCGCAAACCCGGAATGCACCGCGGCGGTTACTTTTACCAGCTCATCGATCCCGAACTCTGGCACGTGAGCAACGCGCTCGTGGGTCTGGCCGGGCGCGACATGATCCTGCTCGGCGCCGAGGAAGACCTCGCCCGCCACCGCCGCATCCTCGACAGCCTTCTCAACGGGAACGTGCTCCCCCTGGCCGACAGCCTGGAAGACCCCCTCTACTTCGTCGTAATCCTGCCTAAGCCGTACCGACTCGTGCCCGTGGAACTGCGTCCGCATGTCAAAGCCATCCTCCTGCGCGGGCACCTGGCGCCTTACGACGGAGCAACCGATATGATCCTTCTGACCCGCAGCACGCGCTCCGCGCGTTACGCCCTCTCCATCATCCGTGACCTCAAAGTCGCCGCGCAGGTGGCCCTGCGGACGAAGTGGAAGGGCGTCCGCCGGCAGACGCCCTGGGGCCCCGTAGTGGATCCCTGGTGGTCATTCGAACTGGCCCAGTCCCTCGACGACGTGGTCTTTGAAAAGGAAGGTAAAATAGTACGCGTCAAGTCGGCCTTCGGTCGCGTGATCGTCAACGTCGTCCTCAAGATGCTCGAACGCGCCGGCCGCGACCTGGCCCAGATGCGCGGCAGCATGGACGAGAAAACCGATCCCCGCATCGTGGATTCGCGCCTGGCGACCCGCAAACCCCTTCACTACTGGAGCGAGGAACACCGCTGGGGCCCGAATTGGCCCATTCCGGCCAAGGAAACAAACGCCGCCCCACCCGCAGTGGCCACCCCGCCGGTGGCGGAAGTCAAACCCGCCCCCGCCGAGAAGCAGTAAAAGCCGGCCCCGCCCCCCCACGCCCGACTTTCAGACGCGAAATGGTTGCCTGTCGAAGCGCTCTCTCATAGAATACCGCCGGTTATAGGGGTGGTTCAGCCCCGTCACCGGGTGTGAGACATGGTGCAAGTGGCAGAACACAGATCAGGCCCGCGGTCACGCTTCGTGGGCGGCGGGCGCTGCCTGATCCTCTTCTTGTTGGGTGGGTTGCTGATCCAGGCTTCGCCGTCGCAGGCCGGCCGTTTCAAGGTCACCCAAATCGCGGACGAAAACCTCGTCAACCGCGATCCGGTGATCAGCGAAACCGGTCTGGTCGTCTGGCATACCTATGCCCAAAACGACAAGGGCGAATCCTTTTCGGACGTCTTTATCCATCAAAACGGCGAAACCCGCTCCCTCACACGCGGGGTGATGGATCCCCTCGCAGCCAATCCCCATCCGCGCGTGCAAAGCAATACGGTCGTCTGGGTCTCCACCTTCTCCAGCCCCGGACAGGACCTCACCTGGACCCTCAAGCAGGTTCCCCAAAAAAAGGATCAACCCGAAGAACT
>JAOZMZ010000027.1:1400-28218 GCA_029934055.1 Kiritimatiellia bacterium | reverse complement strand
GGCGGGCATCGGAGGGATGCGTCGCGAAAATGCTCACGCTCTGCCTTTTCCCCTGGTGAGCGGCGACTCGCTTCCATATGCGCACGGCCGCGCGTGGATCGTACCCGGCGCGCGCCATGTAAAACAATCCCACCCGGTCGGCCTCGAACTCGTCACGGCGGGAATACATCGGCACCAGGACGGCTCCGCCGACAACAAAGGCCCCCCGGAGAACATCACCGAGCGTACCGGCATCGTTGTCCTCGGCGATCTCGGCGGCCACTTCGACAAGCGCCCCCACCCCAAGCATGATGGTCAAGCGCTCGGTCGTATGGCGGCAGTTGACGTGGGCGATTTCATGGGCCAGGACCGCCGCCAGTTCGTCTTCATCATGAACGAGTCCCTCCTCGGGATCGTAGAGACCTTCAAACACCATGATGCTGCCGCCGGGAGCAGCAGCGGCGTTGACGATGCCGGTATGGAAAAGCGTGACGGAATACGGAAGTTGCGGCATGTCGGAAACACGCGCAATGCGTTGGACGATGTTGCTCAGTTGGGCCAGGCGTACCGGATCGGCGTTGATACGTACACCGGCCTTGCGCATCCTCCGGATGTTGTCCTGCAGGGTGGCGCGTCCCAGGCGGATGTCTTCATCGAGGGTGTAGAGATTGGCCACCGGACGACCCGTGACGGAATCCACGCTGGTGCAGGCCCCCAGCCCGACCAGATACACAGCCGCCGCGGTGGTAAGCACGAGGCGCCTCACCGCCGCCTTTCCCGTTGAACACCAGCCGGCTCTCATCGGGTCCAATTATATCATCTCAGTGCCCGAAGCGAAAAGCCGCACAACGAGGTGCTTGTCCGCGCGGCGGCGCTCGGCTACACTGCGGCCCTGGATCGGAGAAAAAAATGCCAGGGGAACCGAGCATGAAAATACTGGTGGTAGGCGGCGGCGGACGCGAACACGCCCTGGCGTGGAAGCTGGCTGCGGATTCGCGGCGGCCGCGGATATTCTGTGCGCCGGGCAACGCCGGCACCGCGCAGACGGCGGTCAACCTGCCGATCGCGGCCACGGATATCGAAGGACTGCTGGAGTGGGCGCGTACGGAAAGGCCGGACCTGACCGTCGTAGGGCCGGAAGCCCCCCTTTGCGCCGGCATCGCGGACCGCTTCGAAAGCGAAGGCTTGCGGGTCTTCGGCCCCCGGGCGGACGGAGCGCGCCTGGAAGGAAGCAAGGTTTTCGCCAAGGAAATCATGCTTGCCGCGGGCGTTCCGACGGCGCCCGCGCGCTGGTTCTCTGATCATGCCGCCGCCGGCGAGTATCTCCAGGCCCACGGCGCGCCGGTCGTCATCAAGGCTGATGGACTGGCGGCCGGCAAAGGGGTTTTCGTATGTACTACGGAAGAGGAAGCCCAGGACGCCCTGAAGAAGATCATGCTGGAAAAGGAATTCGGGCCTGCCGGCGAGCGTGTACTGATTGAGGACCTGCTCGACGGGGAAGAGGTCTCCATGCTGGCACTGGTAGACGGAGACAAGGCCCTCCTGCTGGCTTCGTCGCAGGATCACAAGCGTATCTACGATGGAGACCGCGGGCCGAATACCGGCGGCATGGGCGCCTATTCGCCGGCGCCGGTGGCCGATGAAGAGATGCGCGCGCGCGTTGAACGCGAAATCTTCGGACGCCTGCTGGCGGAATTGAAGCGCCGCGATATCCGTTATCAGGGCATTCTTTATGCGGGCCTGATGATAACCGGCCGGGGACCGCATGTGCTCGAATTCAACTGCCGCTTCGGTGATCCCGAGACCCAGGCCATCCTGCCGCGCTGGGAGGGTGACATGCTGCCGGCCCTGGAGGCCTGTCTCCGGGGTGAACTTCGCCAGGAGCTCGTCGCCTGGCGTCCGGATGCCTGCGTGTGCGTGGTAATGGCCTCGCAGGGATACCCGGGACGCTACGCAAAAGGCCGGCCGATTAAGGGCCTCGATCAAGCCGCCGCCCTGCCCGGAGTAACCGTCTTCCATGCCGGAACGACACTGGCCGAGAACGACGAGGTGGTCACTTCCGGCGGGCGGGTGCTCGGCGTCACCGCACTGGGAAAAGACCTGCCGGAGGCCGTTGAACGTGCCTACGCGGCGGTGGACGCGATAGATTTCGAAGGCGCACAGTATCGCAGGGATATAGCCGCCCGCGCCTTGGGGAGAAAAACATGACGAACAAGAAAAAGATTCAAGTGGCGATCCTGATGGGCAGCGGAAGCGACTGGCCGGTGGTGCGAGAGGCCGTGTCCGTTCTGGAAGAATTCGCCGTTGCGCACGAAGTTCACGTTCTCTCGGCGCACCGTACGCCGGAAAAGACCGCCGCCTTCGCCCGGGCCGCGGCCGCCCGCGGGATCCGCGTGATCATTGCGGCCGCGGGTCGCGCCGCTCATCTGGCGGGCGTCGTAGCCTCCCACACCACCCTGCCGGTCATCGGCGTACCCCTCGGTGAGGGGCCGTCGGATGGAATGGACGCCCTCCTGGCAACCGTGCAGATGCCGGGGGGCATCCCCGTGGCCACGACCGCCGTGGGCCGTGCCGGCGCGGTCAACGCCGCCGTGCTCGCGGTGGAGATACTGGCCTTGAACGACGCCGCGCTGCGGCGCAAATTGACACTCTACCGCCGCCGCCTGCGCGAGAAAGTCCAGCGGGCGGACGCCGAAATACGCTCACAGCTCCTTCAAGACCGGAAAGGATGAAAATCATGACCAGGACCATCATTCTGTGTTGCCTGCCCCTGCTCGCGCTGCTCGGGCCGGTGCTCAACGCCGGCGCAGCGGATCCTCTCGCCGCGGATATCAGCGCGGCCGTCGCCACCCTGGAACGCCTCGGCCTGCCGATCTCCACCGCCGCCGTGCGGCGGGCGGCCGTGGAAAATCTCGCTCGCGCCGTTGACCCGCACGCGCGCCTGATGACGGCGGATGAATGGTCGTCGTTTTCCCGGCGCCGCAACGGCCTGGCGACCACGGTGCCCATTCTGCTGTCCTATACCGACGACCTGCCCCACGTGGCCGCCGTTCTTCAGCCCTCCCCCTGCGAAAGCAACTGCGTTCCCGTAGTAGGGGACGCCGTCGTCGCCATCGAAGACCAGGACGGCGAATACGTCTCGCCGGCGGCCGCCGCCGGCCTGTTCGACGGTCCAACCGGAATCACGGTGCACATTACTCTCCGCCATGCGGACGGATCTTCGTGTGAATGCGACCTGGAGCGCATCCCCCTGCAACATCCCTCGCTGGCGGCCGCCGTGCGTCTGGAACACGACATAGCCTACATGAAACTCAACGGCCTTTACGCGGACCGCACCGATCTGATCGAAACCGAGCTGCGCGGGTGGGCCCAGGCGGGGGTCTTCGGTGTGGTCCTCGACCTGCGCGGGGCGGACGGCACTAACATTGAGGCGGCCGTCCGGATCGCATCGTTGTTCGCACCGGCAGGCTCGCTGCTGTATGCCATGCGTGATCACCACAACCAGGATATCGACGTGCGCCGCGCCGTCGGCGCCGGACCTCTCGGCCTGCCCCTGATGGTCCTGGTGGACGCAGACACAAGCGGTGCCGCGGAACTCCTGGCGGCCGTGCTGCGGGGAAGCGCCCGCGGCGGAATGATCATCGGCGAAGAAACCGCCGGTGATCCCTGCCTGCGTGAGCCGATACGTCTGCCGTGGGGAGAGTTTCTGTTCGTGGCCACCCGCACGCTCAGCATGGCCGACGCCACCGCTTACGACGGCAACCAGGGGGTAACCCCCGACATCCACACCGTGACCGGCCCGGTCGCCGGTAAACCAGCCGCCGAGACGGAGAAGATCAAGGCCGAAAAAATCAACCGCTGGACCAGGGGAGACCCGACCCTGCGCCGTGCCCTCGACGTCCTTCTCGGCCTGAAAGCCCTGGGGATCGAGAAAATTGTCAACTCCCAGGATAGTCTCCGCTGACGACCCTGCCGCCGTAGACGACGCCGCCCGTGCGCTGCTCTCCGGCGAGCTGGTGGCTTTCCCTACGGAAACCGTCTACGGTCTGGCCGCTCTCCGCGACAACCCCGGGGCGGTGGATCGCCTTTACCGCACCAAGCAAAGACCGCGCGAAAAACCGCTGGCGGTCTTTGCAGCGGACGTGGCCTCCATCCAGGCAGCCGGCGCCGGTCTGAACAGGATCGAGCGGCGCCTGGCGCAACACTTCTGGCCCGGCCCACTGACGCTCGTTCTCTCGTGCGGCGTGGAAATGGTCGGATTTCGTGTTCCCGATCATCCCGTGCCGCTGGCCGTCCTCAAGCGGCTCGGCCGACTTCTGTACGTTACCAGCGCCAACCGCAGCGGACAGCCCCCATGCCGAAGCGCCGCAGAGGTCGCCGTGCAGCTCGGCGGGGCCCTGGCACTGATAATAGACGGTGGTAACTGCGCCGACAGCCCGCCGAGTACGGTCGTGAGCGTTCGCGGCGGGCAACCGGTCATCATCCGCAGCGGCGCAATCACCCCTTCTGCAATCAACGAGGTCGCGTTCGGCGACCGTGATCCCGGCCGGGGAGTCGGAACCCACAACAAATGAGCCGCAAAGGGACAACCACCATTCTTTTCGTGTGTACCGGAAACGTCTGCCGCAGCCCGATGGCCGAATACCTCGCCCGGCGCGTATTCGCCGGAATCCCGGGAGTCCAGGTAGCCTCGGCCGGCGTGGCGGCGGTCAGCGGGGCCCCGGCCACGCCCGAGGCGGTCACCGCCCTGCGCGAAAAGGGCATAGATCTCTCCACCCACCGCAGCCGCCCTCTTTCGAAGGAGCTGATTGACGCCGCTGACCTGATCGTGGTAATGACGGGGGCGCATCGTGACTATATCAAAGGATTATTCCCGGAAACCTCCGGAAAAGTGCGGTTGCTCACTGAGTTCAGTGATCCGGATGCCCCGGTGGACGTGCCGGACCCGATCGGGCAGTCGCTCGAAGGCTACCGCCGGATGCGGGATATGATCGAATCCGCCCTGGCGGACATGGTACTTGATCTTGTCGAAAAGGGAGTTGTCGAAATGGCCACGGCATCAACAGGCAGGCGGGCGGAACACATCAAATTCGCCATTGGGGCGGATCACGGCGGCTTTGAGGTCAAGGAAGTTCT
This sequence comes from Kiritimatiellia bacterium, assembly GCA_029934055.1. Lineage (GTDB taxonomy): Bacteria > Verrucomicrobiota > Kiritimatiellia > B70-G9 > B70-G9 > JAOZMZ01. The sequence continues at coordinate 23,103 of JAOZMZ010000027.1, read as the reverse complement.
CAAGAAGCATCTCTCCGAGCTGGGAGCCTCGGTCCAGGATCTCGGCTGCAACGACACGCATTCGGTGGACTATCCCGACTACGCCGTCCAGGTAGCGCGGCGCGTCTCGGAAGGCGACGTGGACCAGGGGATCCTCGTCTGTACGACCGGTATCGGTATGAGTATGACCGCCAACAAGTTTCCACGTGTACGCGCCGCCTTGTGCCTCACCCCGGAGATGGCCAAGATGGCGCGCCGCCACAACCACGCCAACGTCCTGGCAATCGGCGGAGGGCTGGTCTCAGCCGACGACGCGGTCGCCATCCTGGATGCATGGCTGGCCAACGACTACGAGAAAGGCGGCCGCCACGAACGCCGCGTCAACAAGATTCATGCCACCGAGGTCAGTATCGCCGATCCGGTGGCCGTCTACGATGCCGATCCGGAAATCTACGCCGCTTTGCGCGGCGAGGCACGCCGGCAACGGCGCAACATCGAGCTGATCGCGTCCGAAAACTACGCCAGCCGCGCCGTGCGGGAGGCCACCGGTTCGGTGATGACCAACAAGTACGCCGAAGGCTATCCCGGCAAGCGCTGGTACCACGGCTGCGAATTCGTAGACGAGGCCGAACGGCTCGCCATTGACCGGGCCCGCGAACTCTTCGGCGCCGAACACGTCAATGTCCAGCCTCACAGCGGCAGCCAGGCCAACATGGCGGTCTACTTCGCGGTGATGGAGCCCGGCGACACCATGCTGGCGATGAGCCTGGCCCACGGCGGCCATCTCACCCACGGGCACAAGGTCAATTTCTCCGGGCGCTTCTTCAACGTGGTTCACTACGGGGTCTCCCGCGAGACCGAGCAGATCGATTACGATGAACTTCAGCGCCTGGCGGAAGAACACAAACCGAAACTTATCTGTGCCGGCGCCAGTGCCTACTCGCGTATCATCGACTTCAAGCGCCTGCGCGAAATCGCCGACGCCGTCGGCGCCTATCTGATGGTCGACATGGCCCATATCGCCGGACTGGTGGCGGGCGGATGTCACCCCAACCCGGTGCCCTACTGCGAGTTCGTCACCACCACCACCCACAAGACCCTGCGCGGCCCGCGCGGAGGCATGATTCTTTGCCAGGACCGCTTCGCACAGGATATCGACCGGCAGGTCTTTCCGGGCACGCAAGGCGGACCGCTGATGCACGTCATCGCCGCCAAGGCGGTCTGCCTGTATGAGGCCCTGCAGCCGTCTTTCAAGGAATACGCCGAACAGATCGTGCGCAACGCGCGCGCCTTGGCAGCCACTCTCGAAAAATGCGGCCTGCGGATCGTCTCCGGCGGCACCGACAATCACCTGATGCTGGTGGACCTCAACCCCGTGGAAATCACCGGCAAGGACGCCGCCGCGGCACTCGACAAGGCGCTGATCACGGTCAACAAGAACGCCATTCCTTTCGACACGCGCAGCCCGTTCGTCACCAGCGGGATCCGTTTGGGAACCCCCGCGGTGACCACCCGCGGCATGACCGAAAAGGAAATGGGAACCATCGCCGCATGGATCGCGCGCGTGCTGGACGCCCCCGACTCGGAAGAAACCATCACCTCCGTCCGCGAGGATGTTCTGGCCCTCACCGAACGCTTTCCGGTCCCCTGATCTCCTGCGGTGGAGAACCTTTTCAGCCGCAGCACCCCGCGCGGCACCGCCTGCTCACCTGGAATTCATCGCCGTCAGGGCGTTCTCGGCCGCCTTGATAAGCGGATAGGCCGTCGGCGCACTCGTCAGGCGCGGATGGGTTCCGATCTGGGAGGTCATCAACTCGTCGGCGTGCAGTCCCTGCTCGATGGCCAGGCCGACGACGTTGATCAACTCACCCAACGATTCTCCGCCGTACATCTGGGCCCCGATCACCACCCCGCTCGAGGCCGCCACCTTGAGAAAGACATGGATCGTCTTGGCCCCGGGCATCTTGCCCGGATGCATGTCCGGAGCCTGCCCGCGGCCGACGACATAGGCGATGTTCTCGCTGCGCGCCATCTGCTCGGTGACTCCCGCGGCGGCGAATGCGGTGTCTGCGATCACGGTAGAAAAGATGGCGATCGTGCCCCGGAAAGGGCGGATGACTCTCACGGAGAAAAGATTCATGCCCGCCATCCGCGCTTCCGATACCGCCGTTGAAGCAAGCATGATGCTGGTGGGTTTCCGCGAGAGGAAGGAAACCGTACCGGCGACGTCGCCGACGGCAAAAATGTGCGCATCGGACGTGCGCATGAACTCATCCACCACCAGGGCCCCTTTGCGGGTCATCTCCAGGCCCGCGGCCGCCGCGAGCTCGCCGCGCGGCCGATACCCGACCGCGAGAATGACCATCTGGGCCGCTATCTCCTCGCCGCCGTCGAGGACCACTTTTTCGACGCGTTCTCCGCCGATAAATCTCTCGACACGGCGGCCGGTCAAGATGCGCACGCCGCGGCCGGACAACTTCTCGGCGGCCACGCGCGCCACCTCTTCGTCGAAAGCGCCCGGCAGAACGTGCGGCGCGATCTCAACCAGGTGTATCCGCCGCCCTGTGGAAGCCAATTCATCGGCCACCTCCATCCCGATGAAACCGGCTCCGACCACCACGATATCCTCGGCTTCCGCCGCCGCCCGAACAAGACGCTCCTGCGTACGATCGTCCTTGGCCACGGTGTAAATCCCGGAAAGCCGGGCACCTTCAATCGGGGGAACGACCGGCCGGGAACCGGTCGCCAAGACAAGCCGTTCGTAGGCGATGGTCCGCCCGCCGGCCGTGTGCACCACTTGCTTGTCGCGGTCCAGGGCGGTTACCTCGTCGATCATTATTTCCACGCCCGCCTTCTCGAGGGGGGCGTCCGGCATGACGTCGCTGGCGACGTCGCCGCCGAGATGGTGCAGTATGTAGGGGATTCCGCAGGGAATCAGCACACGCTTGAGGTCCCGGATCAGCAGCACCGTTTTTTCGGGATAGTAGGTGCGGGCGGTAACGGCCGCAATCACCCCCGCCGGTCCTCCGCCGACTACGACTACGTCGCGCTTGTCGATCTTCGCGTTCATGACATATCTCCTTCAGGATTCACCGAATCGAAAACGGCGCATACTATACGAGCCCCCCGCGCCGCCTACAAGCCCGCCCTGTACTTCTTCACGTTCCCAGCCCCAGGAAAGAACCCACCTGGTAGACGACCGTCGTTACGCCATAGGCCAAGAGGGTCAGCCCGCCGAGCTGGAAAAGCGCCCAGCCCCAGGAACCGCTTTCGGCGCGCATCACCGCCACGGTGGCCATGCAGGGCATGCTTATGAGGATGAACAACAGAATACACACCGCCACCAATGGAGAATAGTTGTCGCGCAACTGGCGGCGCAGGGCGACCGCCGAGGAGCCGTACTCCCCGACCGCGAAGACCACCCCGAGTTGTGCAATGAAGACTTCCTTGGCCACGAAGGCCCCCGTCAGGGCCGTTCCGATCCGCCAGTCGAATCCCATCGGCCTCAACACCGGCTCCAAGGCATGGCCGATGCGCCCGATATAACTCTGCTCCACGCGCGCTCCCTGCGACTGCGGGTTATCCTCCTGCGGCCGCGACGGGCGCGGGTACGCGCTCAATACCCACATCACGACCGACACGCCCAAAATCAGCGTTCCCGCCTTTTTCAGGAAATACCAGCCCCGGCGCCAGGCATGAAACAGGGCCCCGCGCAAAGTCGGCAGGCGATACGGCGGCAACTCCATGACGAACTCCGTAGACTCTCCCCGCAAGATCGTCCGGCGCAGAAGCCGCGCCAGCACCACGGCGAAACCGATGCCGATCAGATATAACACCCACAGAACCGGCGCCTGCCAGCGGCCGGAAAAGAAAGCCGGAATTATGAGCGTGTACACCGCCAGGCGTGCGCTGCAACTCACCAGCGGGACCACGAACATCGTCGTCAACCTCTCGCGACGCCCCTCGATACTGCGCGTGGCCATGATCGCCGGCACCGAGCAGCCGAACCCTATCAGCAGGGGGATGAAACTACGCCCGTGCAGGCCCATCCTGTGCATCAGCCGATCCATCACGAACGCCCCACGCGCCATGTATCCGGAATCCTCCAGGATGGATATGCCAAGAAACAACAGCATAATGTTCGGCAGGAAGACGACCACATTGCCGACGCCTCCGATCACACCGTCGAGCACGAGCGACTTGAGCATCCCCTCACCCAGGGGCCAATGCCTGCCGATGAAACCGGCCAACATGCCGAAAAGCGACTCCAGCCGCGTCACCGGCCAGTCGCCGATCAGAAAGGTCATCTTGAACAAGAGAAACATCATGCCCAGGAAAATCGGTATTCCCAGCACCGGATGGGTCATGACCGCATCCACCTGGTCGGAGAAATTGTGCCGCCGCTCGACGCTCACGCGCACCGCATCCTGGCAGGCGCCCGAAATAAAGCCGTAGCGGCGTTCGGCGATCAACACCTCCGGTCCGTCGCGGTAGTTGCGCCGCAGCCGGGCGGCGATATGATCCGTTTCCCTGAGAATCTCCGCGGCCCTCTGTTTTTCCAGAAAAGCGCGCGTATCCTCGTCCCCCTCAAGAAGCTTCACGGCCAGCCAGCGCTCCGAGATCCCCCCCTGCCCGCCCCCTTGCAATTTTTTCTCCAACAAGTCGAGATCCGCATCCAGCGGCTCGCCGTACTTGACGCGCCGCTGCGGAAGGCGGTGTGTGCGCGCCGTTTCCAGCGCCACGCGCCTGAGCTCCTCAATCCCCCGCCCCTTGGTGGCCACGGCCGGCACGATCGGTACTCCCAGCAGACCCGAAAGCTTGGCGATATCAATCTCATAGCCGGCGGCCTCGGCCAGGTCGGACTTGTTGAAGACCAATACCAGCGGAAGACCCAGCTCTATCAGCTCCGTCGCCAGATACAAGCTGCGTTCCAGGTTGGAAGCGTCCACAACGTCCACCACCACGTCGGGATGCTCGTGTACCAGGTAGTCGCGGGCGACCTTTTCATCTTCGGAATGCGCCGCAAGAGTGTAGGTTCCCGGCAAATCCACCACCACCACCCGCACACCGGCATCGCTGAACCAGCCTTCCTTGCGCTCGACCGTCACGCCGGGATAATTGCCGATATGCTGGTGTTCGCCGGTAAGCGCGTTGAAAATGGTACTCTTCCCGGAATTGGGATTGCCTGCCAGCGCAATCCGCAATGCGGCATCAGGCTTCACGTGTTCTCTCCCCTTGTTGCTCGACTTCTATCCGCTCGGCCATCCCGCGACCCAGTATCACCCGGCCGCCCCGTAGATCCACTATCACCGGGCCCCTCTGAGACCCCCTGACAAATCGGATCATAACCCCCGGCGTTATCCCCATGGCCGAAAGACGTTCCACCAGCCCGCGCCCCGCGCGAATTCCCACCACCCTGGCGCGTTCACCCGGCTTCAACCTCGCCAAACTCCTCATCGGTTCCCACCTTTGCTCTTGTGATAGGCCGCCAGCGACCGGCGACACGCCTCGCCGGAACGGCTGTGATTGAAAAAATCCATCAGGTCTTCGATCTTCTCCAATGCCCGCCGATCCACCACGTGCTCGATGCGGCAGGCATTCTCCTCCGCCTCCTGTCCCTCCAAACCGACCACATCCACCAGAAAACGGCGTAAAATCCGATGCCGCCCGGCAACGTCACCGGCGAGCCGATGACCGGCCGGAGTCAGGGTCACCGCCTCGTAAGGCCGATAGTTGACCAAACCCATCTCGGCCAGATGCCGCAAGGCCGAGGTCACGGTCGACTTGTGCACCTTCAGCTCCGCGGCTATGTCGCGTACCCGCGCCGAGCCGTTCTCGGTTACCAAATGCAGGATCGTTTCCAAATAATCTTCCTGCACTGCACTGACCAGACCTGTCTCCGTCATGCTTCAGCTCCCATTCAAATGTTTAGTGCACTAAACAATGTATTATGGATCAAACAAATTCAAGGCCGCTGGCCGTTTTTCCCCGGACCGCCGCAATCATCATGATAGCAGAGACGCGCCCATGAGAGATGTCTCTCTTCCGATCCCGAAAGCATCTTCCCGGCGGGGCGTAATTCTCTATTGACGATTTCCAGCGCTCCGGGTTATTTTCAGCCGTTGACAAAAGAGTGTCTCGGTATAATAGCGTGGCAAACAGCGGGATGTTTTTATCCCGGAAAAGGAGAATTCCAATGAGTTCCGTATCGCGCAGGGGCAAGAATATCAGCACTGCTTATGCCTTCACCCTGATCGAGCTGCTTGTGGTGATTACGATCATCGCCATCCTGGCCGGATTGCTGATTCCTTCCATCTCCAAGGCCAGGGAACGTGCCAACCGGGTCCACTGTATGAACAACCTCAAGCAATTCGGCACGGCGCTCTACCTCTACGAAGACGCCAACGGCGAAAACAACTGGCCGGGCGATCTGCGCGATCTCAAAGACTTCGCCAATTCCCCGCGCCTCTTCGTCTGCAAGAGCGATCACAGCCGTACCGCCGCGACCACGGTCGAAAGCATCGTCGAAACCAATTGTAGCTACGTCTATCTTGCCGGATACCAGGCCAATAACAACGGCAACTACGTCGTGGCCTTCGACAAGCCGGGGGACTCGACGGCCACCAAGGCGGCCTGGAGTGAGGGGCAAACACTCACCCCCGGAACTTATCCCAACATAGCGGACGCCTGGGGCGGCATTCACGGCGAGGGCGGTAATGCCCTTTACGTGGACGGCCACGTGGACTGGGTCGCGCGCGGCGACGGCAACATCAGCAATCTCCTCAACGACGTAAGCTTCCCCAGTAACGGACCGCCGAGCACCATCACGGTCAAGCTCTGCGACTCGACGTATACGAACTCGCCCTGATCAATACAGACAGCCACCCGGCGCTCCCCTGCCGCTTCAGGGGGGCGTGCTTGCAGTCGCCTGCGCCCTGCCGTAGACTGCTCCCCGTCTGGAGTTGAGCCATGTGTGGTATCGTCGGTTACGTAGGTCCGTGCGACGCCGTTCCGATCCTGATGGACGGCCTACATCGTCTCGAATATCGCGGCTACGATTCCGCCGGCGTTGCCGTCTACCATCAGGGAACCATCCACGTGCGCAAGACCGCCGGCCGCCTCGAGCGTCTGGGCGAACTGCTTTCCGCCGAACCCATCAGCGGCACTCCGGGAATTGCTCATACCCGCTGGGCCACCCATGGTGAGCCGTCCGACGCCAACGCCCATCCCCATACCGACCCGTCCGGAAAATTCGCCGTGGTCCACAACGGGATCATCGAAAACTATCGCGAGCTGCGGCGCTCGCTTATTGATCTAGGTCACAGTTTCTCATCACAGACGGACAGCGAAGTCATCCCACACTTGGTAGCCGTCAAGCGGGCCGAGACCGGCGATACGCTTGAGGCTCTGCGTCTGGCCCTGAAATCAACCCGCGGGGCATATGCCCTGGGACTCATCACCGCCGACGAACCGGATACGATCTACGCCGCCCGCGAGGGCAGCCCCTTGGTTATCGGTATCGGCGAAAAGGAATATTTCATCGCCAGCGACGTACCGGCGCTGTTGAATCGCGTCAGCCGCGTCATCTACCTCAACGACGGGGAAGTGGCCCGCCTGACCCCGGAGGGCCTCACGGTAATCGACTCCGACGGGCGCACCGTACGGCACGCGGCCGTGCCGATCGGCATCGCAGAGGAAGCCGCCGACCGGGCGGGGTTCGAAACCTTCATGCTCAAGGAGATTCATGAACAACCACGCGTGCTGCGCTCCCTGCTCGACGGCCATGTCCGCAACGGAGAGGAAATCGTCTTCGACACCGGCACAATCGACCGCTCCTTTCTGCGACGCGTCGAGCGGATCATGATCGTCAGCTGTGGAACGGCCTTTTATGCCGGACTCTACGGCAAGCTTCTCCTGGAACATCTCACCGAAATAGCCGTGGAATGCGATCTCGGCAGCGAATTCCGCTATCGGGCACCCAAGTTCGACCGTAATACCCTCATAATCGCCGTCTCCCAGTCCGGGGAGACCGCCGACACCCTCGCATCCGTGCGCATGGCCCGCGGCCGCGGAGCTCCCGTGCTCTCCATCTGCAACGTTCCCGGAAGCACGCTCGTCCGCGAAAGCCAGGCGGTTTTTTACACCAACGCCGGCCCGGAAATCGGGGTGGCCTCGACCAAGGCCTTCACCGCCCAGCTGATGGCGTTCGCCCTGTTCACGTTCTATCTCGGACGACTCCGTGGAGAAATAGCATCCACCCAGCTGCAGGAGCTGCTCGGCGCGCTGCAGCGCGTCCCGGATGCGATCCACTATGTTCTCAACTCGACAGCCCTTATCCGCGGCATAGCCGACAAACACCACGCCGGGCCGAGTGCGCTGTATCTCGGACGACGCTTCAACTTCCCGACCGCGCTCGAGGGGGCCCTCAAAAACAAGGAAATTTCGTACCAACATGCCGAAGGTTACGCCGCCGGAGAAATGAAGCACGGACCGATCGCCCTGATAAGTGAATACATGCCGGTTATCTGCATCTGTACGGCGACGGAAGACGAGCTTTACGAAAAAATGCTCTCGAACGTAAAGGAAGTTCAGGCCCGCCACGGCCGGATCATCGTCGTGGCGAATACCGGTGACCAGGCCGCCGCCGAGCTGGCCGAGGACATCATCTACGTACCCAAAGTGCGCGAGGAATTCTCACCGCTGGTAAACGTGGTCGCCTTGCAGCTGCTAGCCTATTACGCTGCTCAAGCCCGCGGCAATGACATAGACAAACCCCGCAACCTCGCCAAGAGCGTAACCGTGGAATAGGAAGGGAGGCTGACGGCGAAGATGGCCCGTTTCATCATACGCGGAGGAAAGCCGCTGACCGGAACCCTCACCCCGGTCGGCAACAAGAACGCGGCCCTGCCGATGCTCGCCGCGGCCGTTCTCACCGACGAGCCGGTAACAATCCGCAACATTCCGGACATAGCCGACGTCGACACCATGCTCGCCCTCCTGGCGGACCTCGGTGTGGATATCACACGCCGCGGCCATACGGTCCGCCTCCAGGCCGCCGCGCTCCGCAAGTACACCCTCGATGCCGCTCTTTGCAGGCGTGCCCGCAGTTCGATTCTCCTGACCGGACCATTGGCCGCCCGCCATGGAAAGGCCGTTTTCCACCCTCCCGGCGGCGACCTGATAGGACGGCGCCGGCTTGACGCGCATTTCACGGCCCTGAGAGCACTCGGTATGCGCTTCAGTGCCGCAGGCCGGCTGCGCCTCACCGCCGGTGACATGCGCGGTGCTCTCATCCTGCTGGACGAGGCCAGCGTCACGGCGACGGAAAACGTCATGATGGCGGCATGTCTCGCCCCGGGTAAGACCACAATCTACAACGCTGCCTGCGAGCCGCATGTCCAGGACCTCGGCAGGCTTCTGCAACGCATGGGCGCGAAGTTGTCCGGCCTGGGAACCAACCGCATCATTGTACAGGGCGTGCGCAGGTTGCACGGCGCCACCCACACCGTGGGGCCGGACTACGTCGAAATCGGTAGTTTTCTCGCCGCAGCCGCCGCCACTCATGGAATCCTGACCGTCCGCACCCCCGGCTGGAACACATTCCTGCCCGTCATCGCCCGCGGACTCCGCCGGCTTGGTGTCTCCTGGCGCCTCTCCAAACAGGTCCTGCGACTTCAACCCACAGACCGGCTCGTCATCCAGGACGATCTGGCCCCCGCAATTCCCAAGATTGAGGACGGAGTCTGGCCGGCCTTCCCATCGGACCTGATGAGCGTGGCGATCGTCCTGGCCACGCAGGCTTCCGGTACGATTCTCTTCTTCGAGAAGCTTTTCGAAAGCCGCATGTATTTCGTTGACCGTCTCATTGATATGGGTGCCCGTATCGTCCAATGCGACCCCCACCGCGTGGTGGTCACCGGACCGGGCCGCCTGCGCGCGGCACACATGACCAGTCCTGATATCCGTGCCGGCATGGCCCTCATAACCGCGGCGCTTTGCGCCCGGGGAGAAAGCATCATCGAAAACGCACAGATAGTGGATCGCGGCTACGAGAGGATCGAAGAAAAGCTCCGTTTGCTCGGGGCCGATATTGAACGGGCGCAATAAAGGACAGCGGCGCCCGAGCCTCAGCCCTTAAGGGCTCGCCCAGCGACAGCTCCGCCCGTTCGACCAATCGTAAAGCTTCCTCACGCAGATATTCCAGGTCCCTCTGTGCCCAGTCCTGCGGCCAGCGATGAATGGTCAGCATGCGGTTGACCCGGTTCCGCAGCATCAGCCAAACATGGGAGAACTCCACCGGTAACTGGGAACGATGAACAAAAAACCAGTTCGTGTGCCGCAACATGCACTCGTACGCCGCATAATAGTCTCTACCGCGCAGATAGCGGCCGATATTCGCCACCAGGGCCCTGGGCTCGACCCCCTGTTCCGGAAACCAGCAGGCCGTCCGGGGACTGCCGCTTCCGGCCTGATGTTCAGCATGCCGCCGTCTGTGCCCCAGTCGGCCGCCGATGACGATCGGCAGGACGCCCACCCCGATCAGGATCAAGGCAATCAACAAATCTCCCGGGGAAACGACTGCAACGCGCGGCAACAGCACGAACATCATACAGTCTCCCGCTCGCGGGACGCACCGCGGCCGAAACAGGTTCCTCCGCCGCGCGCCCTTTGGTTCCGGCGCCCTTCACAACCAACGGGCACCGCTGATCCGGGCTACGAAAGTACACCCTCGTCGTCCGGCCGACAAGTCAACAACCTTGCTGTGAAAAGGGCGGCCGGTCCCCTAGGGAAAATCCGGCCGCCCTGCAACCCTGACCAACCTCATCCTGTGGATTCAGCCCTCTCCAGCCACCTCCACGGAGGAATCGGAAGAACTCCATGTTTCGGGCCGGCCGCCGCCGGGCCATCCGCGTCCGCGGCCCCGACGCCTGCCGGAGGGCTGCCGCCATGCGCCGCGGCCCTCTCCGCGCCGCCGTTGAAACATATACTTGCGCAGTTCGCGAAACTTCTCCTCGCCGAGTATCGCGCGCATGCGCAAGTTCTGTTTCACCGAGACTTTCCGAATCTCCGTCCTGATCGTGCCGACTTCCTCAACGGCCGCAAGAACCGCGTCTTCATCCACTGTCGGACTCTCGATTTTCTCACGGAGATCGACCTGCGCCAGTTGCAGCTTGGCCTGCAACTTGATGGTCTGTTTGCGCCCGGCATAATACAGCTTCCGCAGGCGGCTCAGTTCATCCGCGCTGATACCCACCTTGTCGGCAAGCTCCGGATTGTTGACCACCGCGGCCAGAAGCGCCCCGTGGGAGCGTCCCCCCACCCGGCCGCCCGCCCGAGGCCCACCCCGCGCCTGTACCGCGACCGCCGTCGCCAGCATCACCACAATCACAACCGGAAAATACCTCTTCATTCGAGCACTCCTTTCTTCCGCACCGGCGGGCACATCGCCCGCACCTGTATCATCAAACGCGGAAGCCACCCCATCTATTGCAAAAAAAATCGGCTTCACCGGCTGAGAACACCGTCCACCACACGCGCCAGCGCCCTGCGGCAGGCCGCGGAATCTTCCCAAGTGCTGCGATCATGATCCCCCGCCAGCTCACAGAAAACCTTGCTTTCAGGTGCGGCCGCATACAGACGCTGACCCATCTCGAACGGAATCAGGCTGTCGTCCCTGCTGTGGGCGATCAGCTTGGGCACCTTTACCCGGGCAATCTTTCCGACAACGTCGTATTTTCTCCAGCACACCAAACCCACCGGCAGCCACGGATAGAAACGCCGCCCCATGTCCGTCAGGGAAGTAAACGCACTCTCCACCACCAGTGCCCGCACCGGTTTGTCCAAGGCCAACTGCACCGCCACTGCACCCCCCAGGGACCGACCGTAGGCTATGATCGGAGGATCATCACTGTCACCGAAACGCGCGCGCGCCACCTCGAAAGCCGCCCGCGCGTCGCGGTAAAGGCCACGCTCGGTCGGCAGGCCGCGGCTGCGGCCGTACCCGCGGTAATCGAAAAGAAATACTTCAAGCCCCAAGGCCTGAAACCCGGGAACCATCCAGAGACGGTCACCGATGTTGCCCGCGTTACCATGACAGACGACCACCGCACCACGGGACTTCTCCAGAGGGAACCACCATCCGAAGAGGCGGCATCCATCCTCGGCCACGAATTCCACTTCCTCGTATGGAAGCGACGCCCGGCGGGGATCATTAAGCAGCACACGCGTGGGGTAATAGATGTTCCTCCAAGCAAAGAGCCGCAAGAGCGCCCAAATCCCCAGCAGGAGCCCCGCGGCGCGCAGACCCAAGTGCAGGCCGAGCTGAAGCTTGGTGCTCATTCAATCAACGCCCAGTTTCCTCCCCAATCGGCAAAGAGGCCGCCACCCTTGCTCCGTCACCACGATCGTGTCTTCCACGCGCACTCCCCCCACCCCTCCGTAGTAGAGACCCGGTTCAACCGTGATTACGTTCCCGGCAGCCAGACGCATGCTCTTTTCCATTGACGGCACCGGGGCCTCGTGAATGTCCAGGCCCACCCCATGCCCTATGCCGTGGATGAACCTTCCCCTGTGTCTCAAACGCGGCCGAACCTTCATCTTCCGTGATCTAATTACTTCCCCCGCAATACGTTGCAGGTGATTGAAGCTGACTTTAGGCCTCACGGCGTTCAAGACCGCCCTCTGTGCGGCGACCACATCAGCGTACATCTTCAGCAACTCCGGCGAACAGGGACCTTTGACGTACGTCCGCGTCAAGTCCCCCCAATATCCGCTCCGGCGACAGCGCGGGAAGATGTCGATCACCACCGGCTCGCCGGACTTGATCGGACCGGAACCGGCCTCATGGGGATCCGCCGCATCCTCCCCCGCGGCCACGATCGTTCCTTCAAGAGGCAGACAATCATTCTCCAGAATCACCTTTTCTATTTCCATGCGCAACCAATCGGAATCCAGCGTCCTGCCACCTATCTTCAGAATTCCTCCACGGCCGCACTCCGCCTTGGCAAGCAGCCTGCGCGCCTGTCGCATCGCCGTTACGGCGACTTTCTGAACTCTTGCGATGTGGGCTATTTCCTCGGCGGTCTTCACCGCCCGTTGCGGGTATACTTCCGCGGCGACCGACAAGTCCAGTCCTGCTGACCGCAGTTCATCCGCTATTCCAACCGGAAAGTAGGCCGGAATCGTAATCACGCCCCGCACCCTCCGAACTTTCAGCAAGGCAAGGCACAAGCGCGCCGCGCGCGACAATCGCGGCGGATATCCTTCCAGCGAAACCTGGCTGCCGGCCACGACCTCGATTTCCCGTTTACGACCGTGACACTGCCGCCGCGCGCGATTTACCTCCATGTCCGGCACGGACATCAGACAGCCCCGGGTTCCGAGATCAAGAAGACAGACATGCTCGTAAGATGAATATCCCGTGGCGTACCTGATGTCATTCGCGGCAGACTGGTTGCCGATTATCAGTATGGCTCCGTACTTACGACTTCCCATTCCCGGCTGCTCCTAAGTAGTTAGTGACTAGTCCCTTCGGATTTCGTTATCTTTGCATGCGGATATGTTGTTGCATGCGAACCGACCACACCCCAGTAATGGTATGCACTTCTTTTTTCAGAAAGGGTTTTTCCTTTTCCCTTGATGAGCTCAAACTCATTACATAGTCTCTGATGTGCACAGGCAAGAGGACTTTTCGGAACGGTGTTGATAACATGTTGATATCAGGCGGGAAGCTGCGGCGGATGAGTTGCAAGTATCTATCTGATAGCAAGTTATAACTTCCGCAGTCTCCGAACAGCCTGTAGATGATCGTCTGAGGGGAAGGCTGCAAGCGCAGCGCCGGATCCGAAAAAAAGTCATTCCTGTCGTGCAACCGGAGGGTGGTACGGGCACCCGGGGCGTGAAGTGCGGAAGTAGACCGGACGACACGTAAGGAGCGTCATGCAAAACGAGGCGACTGCAATCTGGACGAAGGCCTGCCGGCACTTGGCTGGAATCCTCTCCAAGGATGTTTATGACCGCTGGATCGCCCAGATAGTAGCCATCGGTCTCGATGAGACGACGTTGCTCCTGAGCGTCGCCAACGACTTTTATCAGTCGTGGCTGGAAGAGAATTACCTTTCGCTGATCGAGGATGCCGTGGCCTCGGTGACCGGCCGCAAGCTCAAGATAGGATTCGCGGTCGACAGAAATTCGGTTATAGTCCAGGAAGAAGACCAGCGTAAACGTACCCGCGAGCTTGTGCGTCGCATAGGCAAGCGCCGTCCGCCGAAAGCCAACCTCAACCCGAAGTATCTCTTCGACAGCTTCGTCGTGGGCCCTTCGAACAACTTCGCACATGCGGCAGCGCTGGCGGTCGCCCAGTCACCGGCGCGGGCCTACAACCCGCTTTTCATCTACGGCGGTGTGGGGCTCGGAAAAACTCACCTCATGCAGGCGATCGGACACTTCGTTCTTTCCAAGTCACGGGCGGTCGTCAGCTATGTTTCCTGCGAAACATTCACCAACGAGTACATCGACGCTCTCCAGAAGAAGGGCATAACCGAGTTCCGCCGACGGTACCGCACGGTGGACGTACTACTGATAGACGATATTCACTTCCTGGCCGGCAAGGAGCGCATGCAGGAGGAGTTTTTCCACACATTCAATGCACTCTTCGAAAACCAGAAGCAGATCGTGTTGACCTCCGACCGCCCGGCGAGTGAGATACCGGGCCTGGAACATCGCCTGGTATCGCGCTTCGAATGGGGTCTGGTGACGGAGCTGGAAACGCCGGACGTTGAAACCCGGATCGCCATACTCCGCAGGAAAAAATCCGATCTGAACCTGGAACTCGACGACGATGTTCTTCAATTCATAGCCGAACACGTGCGCCTCAACATCCGCCGGCTTGAAGGCGCGCTCATCAGGGCGGCTTCCTACTCCTCCCTCACGGGCCAGCACCTGGATATCCCGACCCTGGAGTACCTCCTCCGTGATACCCTCGATCCCCGGCAGGAGCAGACGGTGACGATCGAGAGGATCCAGAAGGTCGTCGCCGACTATTTCGATGTCAGGCTGGGCGACATGAGCAGCAAGCGCCGTCCCAAGAACATTGCTTTTCCCCGCCAGGTAGCCATGTATCTCTGCCGCAGGATGACCGACCAATCGCTTCCGGAGATCGGCAACGCTTTCGCCCGCAACCATGCGACGGTCATTCACGCCTGTCGCGTAATCGACCACCACCTCAAGGATGACCCCTCTCTGCGAAGAACCCTAGAGAAGCTCCAGGCGAGGGTCACCGGCAATGACTGACACGGCCCTGTTCTTTTCCTGTGAACAGCAGCGACCTGACCGATCAACAACGTGCACAACCGCACATGCGGTAAGTAACCCTCCCGTAACCAAAACCTCTTTTCACATCTTATCAACATCGCCGAGCGGCTTTGAGGCCTCTATCGGGAAGATTTCCTTTGTTGTTGTGTCTATTAACAGGGCTTAATAATATGAATCTAATATGGCATTTATTGAATCCGTATCAACAGACACGTTGATAAGTTCCGAGCGCGGAGCCGGAGGAGGCCCATCATGAAACTGAAGGTAACCAAGCAGGCGATTCTCGACGGATTGCAGAGGGTCCAAAGCATCGTGGTGACCAAGTCCACGCTGCCGGTGCTTCAGAATGTTCTCGTGCAGGCCGACAAGAAGGGTCTTTCGATTACAGCGACGGATCTGGAAGTCAGCGTCAGGTCGTTCGTGGAGGCCGAAGTCGCCGCCGAGGGCGGCACCACTATTCCGGCGCGGCGTTTTTTCAGTATCGTCCGTGAGCTTCCGGAGGGAGATATCGACATTGAAACCAGTTCCGAGGATATCACCACAATCCGCTGCGGGGCTTCGCTCTTCAAGCTGGTAGGCATATCGGAGGAAGACTTCCCCCCCATACCGACCTTCGAGGGCGTGCGCTCCTACTCTCTCGACCAGGGCATTTTCAAGGACATGCTGGTGAAAACTTCCTATGCAGCCTCCAGTGACGAGACCCGCCAGATACTCAACGGGGTTCTGCTCAGCTCACATGGGGGGACGATGACCGTGGTGGCCACCGACGGGAGGAGACTGGCACTCGTCGAGCAGGAAGTGGAGTTTCCGGAGAAGGCCGAAGGCGATCTACCGATTCCGTCGAAGACGGTGAATGAATTGATGCGGACTCTTGGTGATGAAGGCAATCTCAAGATCAACGCCTCGGATACTCAGGTGGCATTCGAATTCGACGGGATGCTGATTGTCTCGAAGTTGCTGGATGGTACATATCCGAACTTCAGACAGGTCATCCCTTCCCAGAGCGAAGAGCATCTGACGATCGAGCGCGAGCTTTTCCTGAACGCCGTCAAGAGGGTGGCCTTGCTGTGTACTCAGGAAGCGCCGTCGGTGAAGCTGAACCTCAGCAAAAACAAGCTGGAAATCTCCACCGAAAGTCCGGATGCCGGTGAAGCCCGCGAGTCACTGGCGGTGAAATACTCCGGCAAGGCGATGGCGGTGGCCTTCAATCCCGAGTTTCTCATGGATCCATTACGGGTGCTGAGCGGGGACGAGATAATTCTGGAATTGACCGATGAATTCAGTCCCGGGGTGGTGAAATCGGACGTTCCTTTCCTTTATGTAATCATGCCGATGAGGGTCAGCTGAAGAATCCCGAATGGCTGCCGGACTAGGATTCGAACCTAGACTAACTGATCCAGAGTCAGCTGTGCTACCATTACACCATCCGGCAGGCGGCACCCATAGAATCTATGAAGGATCGTCCTGAAGTCAAGATTCTCTCGGAAAATGCGCAATACGGGAGAAAAGAATGATATATCGTGAGACATTGAAGATAAACACGCGCCCCCACGGGGCATTGACCCTGTTGGACGACGGGATCAATGCAGTCGTAAGTCGTTCGGGCATAAGGGATGGGATAGTGAATGTGTTCAATGTCGGCAGCACGGGGGCGATCACGACCATCGAGTTCGAGCCGGGACTGCGTACGGATCTTCCGCGATTACTGGAACGGCTGATTCCTCCCGGCGGCGACTATCAACATGAACTGACATGGCACGACGGAAACGGTCATTCCCATCTTCAGGCTTCCGTGTTGGGTCCGTCATTGACCGTTCCTCTGGAGGATGGGAAGCTGCTTCTGGGTACCTGGCAGCAGATAGTACATGTGGAGTGTGATGTTCGGGCCCGCAGTAGAAAAGTGATCGTCACCGTCATCGGCGATGAGAATTCGTCCGGCAGAAAGGTGCATAAATGAGCGCGTCTCGAAAAAACGCCATTACTCCATCCAGAAGCAAGGACTATGCCGAGTGGTACCAGCAGGTGATAAAGGCTGCTGACCTGGCGGAACTTTCACCGGTACGTGGATGCATGGTCATAAAACCTTGGGGCTATGCTCTTTGGGAAAACATACGCCGCGTGCTCGACGCTATGTTCAAGGAGACCGGCCACCGTAATGCCTATTTTCCGCTCTTTATACCGCTTGGATTCCTTCAGAAAGAGGCCGAGCACGTCGAGGGATTCGCAAAAGAGTGCGCGGTGGTGACCCATCATCGCCTTGAACTCGATTCCGAAGGCCGTTTGGTTCCGGCGGGGCCTTTGGAGGAGCCGCTGGTGGTGCGGCCGACTTCGGAGACGATCATCGGCGCCATGTTTGCGAAGTGGATCCAGTCTTATCGCGATCTGCCTTTGCTGCTGAATCAGTGGGCGAATGTCGTGCGCTGGGAGATGCGGACCCGTATGTTTCTGAGAACGACGGAATTCATGTGGCAGGAAGGACATACGGCGCATGCGAGCGCTGCAGAGGCTATGGAGGAAGCCCGCCGCATGCTGGCATTATACGCCGGTTTCGCCCGTGACTACATGGCCATGCCGGCGATCCAGGGCGAGAAAACGGAAAGCGAGCGCTTTCCGGGCGCGGTGAACACTTTCACCATCGAAGCAATGATGCAGGACCGCAAGGCCCTTCAGGCGGGCACATCGCATTTTCTCGGTGAAAACTTCGCGCGCGCTTCGGAAATCACTTTTCTGGATCAGGAAGGCAAGCGCCGCTACGCCTGGACGACTTCCTGGGGTGTTTCCACGCGCCTGATCGGCGCGATGATCATGACTCACAGTGATGACGACGGGCTCGTGCTTCCGCCGCGCCTGGCGCCGGCGCACGTGGTGATACTGCCGGTGATTCACAAGGATGAAGTGCGCAGCCAGGTGATGGAATACTGCCGGCAACTGGCGGCCCGGTTACGTGAGGTCAGGTTCCATGACGTGCCGCTGGAGGTGGAACTGGATACCCGCGAGATGCGCGGTGGAGAGAAAATGTGGAGCTGGGTCAAAAAAGGTATACCCCTGCGGGTTGAGATCGGCCCGCGCGACGTGGCGGCGGAGAGCGTTTTCCTCGGACGCCGTGACCGCCCCGCACGGGAGAGGGAGTCGCTACCGTTGGCGGCGTTCATCGAGCAGGTGGGCGCGATCCTTGATGAAATTCAGAAGAATCTCTACGAGCGGGCAGACGCCTTCCGACGGCGAAACACGCGGGAGATCGATTCTTACGATGAACTACGCGAATTCTTCACGCCTGAAAACCGGCAGAAGCCTGAGATTCACGGTGGCTTTGCTCTCTGTCACTGGGCCGGGGGCGCCGCTGAGGAGGAGCGGCTGAAAAACGAGCTCGGGGTCAGCATCCGATGTATACCCCTGGATGATGAAGAGGGCGAGCAGGGTACCTGTATTCTGACGGGTAAACCCAGCCCGCGGCGGGTTGTCATAGCCAAGGCGTACTGAGCGCAGTGCGAGGCTGGTGAGCCGCGCTCTTCGAGGGTGTGGAGGGAAGCCGGGGGAAAGTTTGGGATTGCCATGCGGCCCAGCGGCCTGCATTAATGGGCGCCTGGCGGTGATATGGCAGCCGCCCTGGAGACTCGACAATGGCGCAGGCAAACAACGACGAGAAGAAAACGACCGGGACCACCGAACCGCCGGAACAGGACATGTTTCTGCAGTTCATTCGCGAGCAGGGCCTGCCGCTCTTTCTCGGAATCGGGATCGCCGTGGTGGTGTACTTGGGTATCATGGCCTATCGCGGACACAAGGCCTCCCTGGCACGGCAGGCCGCCAACAAGCTGGCGATGGCCCAGAAGGTTGAACAACTTCAGGAAATAGTCGCCCATTACCCGAAGACTCCCTCGGCGGCGGTCGCCTTGTTTTCGATGGGAACGGCCTTCTTCGATGATGGGCAATACGCACTCGCCCAGCAGAATTTCCGCCAGTTCAGACAGCGGTATCCGGATCATGTGATGGCGCCGGCGGCGGAACTTGCCCAGAATTACTGTCTCGAGGCGCAGGGGCGTCTCGAGGAGGCCCTGCGTGGTTTCAGGTCATTCGCCGAGAGTCATCCGGAGCACTTCGTGACGCCGCTGGCGGTTCTCGGGCAGGGGCGCTGTCTGGAGCAGATGGGCAGGCCGGAGGAGGCGCGCACGATCTACGAGGACTACATAGCCGAGCATCCGGAGGGGCAGTGGACACCGCTGGCGGAGACGGCCCTGCTGTACGTCAAGCAGGAAATACGGGCCCGCGGCATGAAGAGTGCCGGCAAGGCGGTCAAGCCGGACGCCGCGGCGGGTGAATTCTTGAACCCGTCTAAGTAGGTTGGGGGGCGTCGTTTCCTGCGATGGAATCCTTTTTGCCTTCGTCCATGAGGAGTGCGCGCGCACTGACATAGAGTCCCGGGAAAAGCTCGTAGAGGCGCTTGGTTCCGGATTCCGCCTTCAGGAACATTTCATCCAGTGCCGCGTAGGCCGAGCGGCTGTAGTGGAGAATCCCCTCCAGTCTGCGTGAGTGTGCATCCTGGACGACGAAGCAGAGGTTCTCGCGGTCGGAATCCTGGGCATCGAACAGCAGGATCTTTTCCCGGGGCTCGAGCTTCTTCAGGTTGCGGGTATAGATGAGGTACTTGATGTACTCGATGATGCGGGGATCGAGTTGGGCCTCCAGAAGGAAGATGCGCTCGACGAGTTCCGAGCGGCTCAGTACCAGATGGATTTCCAGGGTGGCGCCGATCTCGGGAGTGAGATGACGCAGGGAGTCGAGCACGTCCCGGAACTGCTTTTCGGCCGCGGCGACGTTTGTCGGGTCGCGTGTCGGAAGAAGGTAGATCATGATCCTGCGTTCAGGATCGTGGTAGAGAAGGGGTTTGTCGACCACGAATGAGAAGGCACACTGCGGGCACTGGACGGCGTTGAGTTTGTTGGCCAGGAGATGTTGTTTGAGTTGCGGATCGTCCTTGATGTTGATGCTGTCATAGAGGGTGACGGACTGTTCGTGTCCGCACTTCGGACAGCGGATCGGATATTGGCGGGTATTGCTCATTCTCAATAACGATTTGAATACGATTCGAATCTGCCAACGGTGCGGGGCAATATACACGTGTGGTTAGTGGCGTGCAAGCGGCCACTGACGAGGCGGTGGCGGGCCCGGGGGCATCATTCGCGCGGGAATAATGGTGGAATGTCGGCCGAAAGCGTGGCATACTGGAAAACGAGTGATTGGCCGGAGGCGCCGCAACCGGAGGCGTCCGGCCGCGATATTCGCGTGTTCTGGGAAGTGGAGGGGGACGTGAGAACGCGGGCCATGGAAAAGAGAGATACAAGGTGCAATCATGAGATTTCTGGAAAAATTGCGTGTGTGGTGGCGGCTGCACAAGAGTGGAGAAATCGGCCGCCGGGTGTATATCGTGGATTGTGTGGGTCTGTACAACGGGGGGCACCAGCGCCGGCGCATGTCGCCGAGATCACAACTGGCGCTTTTGGACCGGCTCTCGCGCTTTGCGCGGCATGAGAATATCAGAATCACGGCGGTATTCGAGGGGCGTCCCCTGCGCAAGGTCGGTGACGGTGAAATTTACCGCGATGTCATGGTCTACTACGCCGGAAGACCGGCGGCACTGGGAGACCTGATCGTTCGCCTGTATCAGGATGCCGCACGCCGGGACGAGGTGACGGTGATAACCTCCGACCGACGCCTGGAAGAACGGGTCGTCATGAGCGGCGGGAAGACCATGCGGGCGTCAACCTTCCGCAAGGCGATGGAGCCGGTTGCGGGGAGCCAGGAGCGCAGCGGCAAACGACGCAGCCGGCGGCGCCGCAGATCGAGTACGGACTCCACCGGGCGCCAGCGCGAGGGTGCAAGCCGACCCAAGGACAAAGACCCGGTCAGTGAGCTCATCGATATCGTGGAGTGAAGACTCAGCGATCGTCTTCGTCGTCGGTGAAGGTCACGGCGGCGATGTAGGGTAGTTCCCGGTAACGACTGTCGTAGTCGAGCCCGTAACCGACCACAAAGAGATCTTCGATGGTGAAGCCGACGAAGTCCGCCGTGATGGGGATCACCCGACGGCTGGGCTTATCGAGAAGAACACAACTGCGGACATTGCGTGCGCCGCGTTCGGCGACATGACGGCGCGCGAATGAGAGTGTGCGGCCGGTGTCCAGAATATCATCCACCAGAATGACATCCGCCCCGCTTACATCCACACTGATCTCACGGATGAGGCGCACACGGCCGGAAGAGGTCGTCCCGGCACCGTAGCTTTCGAGCATGGTGAAATCTATGCGGGGATGCATGTCGTGGCGGTAGGCCGCCCGCACGAGATCCGCGAAAAAAATGAAGCTGCCGCGCAGAATGCCGATCATCACAAGCCGGTCACTGCGGCAGGCGTCGG
>JAOZMZ010000027.1:0-1390 GCA_029934055.1 Kiritimatiellia bacterium | reverse complement strand
AATCCTGGCCTACGATCTGGTAGGAATCGAGGACAAGCGGTCGACGCGGCGGGCGATGCGGTCGGCAGCGAAGAGGACCTTCTTGATGTGGTGCGGTCGCATACGTCATTACTAGCAAAGTCGGTCGTGGGAGGCCAACCGGGTTTTCGATTTTTGGGACTTGCTCCGGCAGTTGCGGGCGGCATAGGATAGCAGCCCGAACCGATCATTCCGGAGATTGATGATGAAAACAGAAAAGATATACCGCCTGATTTTGGGATCCGCCGCGTGTCTGGCGGCCGCATGGTGGCTTGTGGCATGTGAGATCGACTCGGCGGACACGGTCCATCGCGATGTGGATATTTACGTTGCGGCGGTCTACCGCCATCCGGATGCGGGCAGCCATCTGGTTCAGAACAACAGCGGCCAGCCCATAGATCAGCTTGACCTGCGGCAGGATGGCGACGATCTGGAGGCGATCGACAACAACGGATCGATCTACCGCGGGACGATCGGACAGGTGGACAACGGTACGGCCAGTTTCACGCTCGAGGGAGCCAATTCGATCGGCAACAAGGCCACCATTTCCGGTACGATCAGCGTCAGCGGCAGTTCCGCCACGATGCGCGGGACCTGGATAGAAGCTACTCTGTATTCGACGGTTTACGGGGTGGCGACGGTACCGAGCAACAAGGTCTGTAACCTGGTTCTGGCGGTTTCGGACAATACGGTGACCAACGGGCAGGTCGTGATCCTGACAGTAGCCAACGGGACATCCCCCTTCTCCTGGAGTTCGAGTGGACCCGGCAACTTGGGTGCCGATTCGACTTCGGGCAATTCGAACGTGTTCGAATATACCGGGACCAATCAGGCGGCGACGATTACGGTGACCGATTCCCGCAATTGTTCCGGCAGCGTTACCCTTCAGGGCCAGTGATCGAGCCGCGGCCTTGTTGAGGCCGGAGGGTGCGGTGCCGGCTGCCGCCGCCGCACGTGATCACTTTCCCGCCAGCATGGCTGCAATGTCGTCTTGCACGTCTCCGATCGGCTTGAGGTCGAATCGTTCGACGAGTACCTTGGCGACCGCCGGCGAGAGGAAGGCCGGCAGGGTCGGTCCCAGGCGGATTCCCTTGAACCCGAGATAGAGGAGCGCCAGGAGTACAATAACCGCTTTCTGTTCGTACCAGGCGATGTCGAACGAGAGCGGCAGGTCGTTGACGTTTTCCAGCCCGAAGAGGTCTTTCAGCTTGAGGGCGATCAGCGCCAGCGAATACGAGTCGTTGCACTGGCCGGCGTCGAGCACGCGTGGAACTTCTTCTATTTGGCCGAGATCAAGCTTGTTGTAGCGATACTTTGCACATCCGGCGGTGAGAATGATCGTATCCTGCGGCAGGTTGCGCGCGACTTCGGT
>JAOZMZ010000026.1 GCA_029934055.1 Kiritimatiellia bacterium | reverse complement strand
CGCGGCTACCCTCGCCGCTCGTAATCAAACCCCCTCCGGGGGTTCTCATCCCCCGCATACCAACGTATTGCAATCGCCCCGGAAAACCCCAAGGGCTGCGGCACTATTTTGGGTCAGCGTGGCGGAGAGGGGGGATTGCTGCGGTCCCGTCCCCGGGACCTTGCCCTTCGGGCCCGCCGCTGCGCGGCAGGCTTTCCTCGCGGCTACCCTCGCCGCTCGTAATCAAACCCCCTCCGGGGGTTCTCATCCCCCGCATACCAACGTATTGCAATCGCCCCGGAAAACCCCAAGGGCTGCGGCACTATTTTGGGTCAGCGTGGCGGAGAGGGGGGGATTCGAACCCCCGGTACGCTTTTGGCGTACACACGCTCTCCAGGCGTGCGCCTTAGTCCGCTCGGCCACCTCTCCGTATCCCGAACGTGCGCGCAACGTTAGCATTATCGCCATTCTTCAACAACAAGTAATCATAGGACATATCACCTCGTCTCCGATCCCTCACCAGGAAACTTTTCCATATGCCGAGAAGATAGCTTGCAGAATAGGGGCCGTGGTAATATGAATTGATGCGAGGCAAGGTGTTCGGCATGAATGCCACGTTGACTGTCAGTCTTTTGCTGCTGCTGGTGGGTCTTCCCGCAGTCCACGGGGAGGGCTCGAATCAAACGGATACGATCATCACCGCCGCCGATGTTCCCCTCGAAATCGACGCCCCCGGTTCATATCGCCTGGCGGAAAATATCGTCGTTTCGTCAAATGTCGAGGCGGCGATCCTGATCTCGAGTGACAATGTGACCCTGGATCTGAACCATCACGTCATCCGCTCCACAACCGGAAACGGCAGTGGCGTACTGCAGAATGATGACTTCCGGAATCTGAGCGTTCATCACGGCCGCATTGAGGGTTGGTTACACGGGGTCGGCATCCACGCCGCCGGCATGAGCAATTCCCTCCAGGATGTCGCCGTGGGACACTGCCGCCGCGGGATAGTCCTGGGGCAATCCGGCAACATGAATTCGTGTACCGTCTCCAATGCGTCAGTTGGTATCAGCACCGGCCCTGACTGCGTTTTGCGCCATTGTGCCGTGTTCAATTGCAATGATATCGGCATAGAAATCGGTACCGGCGGCCGGATTTCCATCTGCTCCGTCTTTCAATGCTCGCGTGGTATAGTGGCTCGCGAAAACGCCGTGCTTGAAATGTGTTCCACTTTCAAGAACCGCCGCGAGGGAATCCTGGTCGGCGCTGGCGGGGTTCTGCGGCAATGTTCTTCCCGGGAAAACATGGTAGGTATTTCAGCCGGTTCCTCGGTAATCATGGTTCAGGCATCGGCCTTCGAGAATTCTGGCGACGGTATCGTCGCCGGTGATGATTGCAAGATAAAGGGAACGAGTGCGGCCTTGAACAAAGGCAACGGTATCGTCGTAAACAATGGCTGCACCGTAACGGATACAGCCGCGGACGGGAACGGTCGCGCTGGCATCCTCGTAAAACACAGTGGTAATCAGATTACAAAAACGCGTCTCTTCGACAACGGCAAAGGCCTGGTAGTTCTCTCCGGTGGCAACTATATAGCCGGAAACATGGCGGGCCAGAATGCCAACGCCAACTACGACATCGCCGCTGACAACATATGCGGGCCTTTCATCAAGAACGGGGAAACCGCCCCTGCATCCGAGAATGAGCCCAACGTCGAAGTGGAAACCACAGCTGCAGCAACGGGCGCAACTCGATGATGGCGCACCCGGCAGGACTCGAACCTGCAACCCTCTGATCCGAAGTCAGATGCTCTGTCCAATTGAGCTACGGGTGCCGGAATCATTAAACGCCGGTATCAATTCCCCTTCAAGACTTTCCAGGAACAGTACAGAAACTGAGGCGTGCGTTGTTGAAAACCATACGCTAAAGTAGCGCTTACTTCTTGGGATGAGTATAGTCATGGGAAACGCCAAGCAGAAACAGTCTCGTGGAATGGCCGGCGAAATCGTCTCCATCAACATTTCACGGCGGCGTGGCCAAGCAAAACATCCCGTCCAAAGGGCCGAATGCGATATGATGGGCATCAAAACCGACGCCCATCGTGGAACACATGCCCGGCAGGTGAGTCTCCTCGCTTCGGAAGAAATCGAAAACTTCAATCGCGTCAACCACGTCAGTATCCGCCCCGGTGAATTCGCCGAGAACATCACGACCGCCGGTCTGAATGCCGAGCGGATCGCTCTATTCGATCATATCAAAATCGGCAACGATGTGCTTCTGGAGGTTACGGCTATAGGCAAGAAATGTCATCAGGGCTGCCCGATATTCGATCAGCTGGGAAAATGCGTAATGCCCGCCAATGGTATTTTCTGCCGTGTTGTGCGTGGCGGCACCATTCTTCCGGGAGACCGTTTACAGGTGGTGCCACGTCCCCTCTCGCTTCTCGTGATCACCCTCAGTACACGTGCCTTCCACAGCGAATACGAGGACCGCAGCGGGCCGGCTGCCAAGGAGGCGCTGATATCTTTCTTCGAAAGCGGACACTGGCGTTATGAAATCAAGAACGATCTCCTGCCGGACGATGATTCTCAACTGACAAAGCGCCTGCAAGATGCCGTGCAACAGGGTGTGGACCTGATCTTTACCTGCGGCGGCACGGGTATCGGCAAAGACGATATTGTTCCGGAGACAGTCTGCAAACTGGCAGACAAGGTTATTCCCGGCATTCCGGAAGCCATACGGGCACGCTTCGGCGCCGGGAATCCGATGGCTTATCTCAGTCGCAGCGTGGTCGCGGTAATGGACGAAACTATCGTCTATACCCTGCCCGGCAGTCCTGCGGCCGTCCGTGAATACATATCCGAAATAACACGCACCCTGGAACACGTCGTCTTCATGGTCCGTGGAATTGATGTTCACGACTGAACACCTACAAAACCGGCGTGGAAATCTTTACGACGATGAGATATTCTGTATGTCAACGGCAGCGAAAGGCGAGACCGGGGCAACCCGGCGCCGGAGTGCCGTTTTCGACGTGACGCCCGGCGGACACGACTCCAGATTCGTGAATGGAGGGGTGGCTGAGCGGACGAAAGCGCCGGTCTTGAAAACCGGAGTCCGGCAAACCCGGACCGCGGGTTCGAATCCCGCCCCCTCCGCCAACCCGCCGCGATTCGGAGTGACGTCCTCTCGAACTCCTACAAAAGCACATTCAACACTAATGAGTACTGAGAGAACGTCCACATGCTTGCTTAACAATCGACGACAAGCCAATATGCGGCGGTCTGTGGCGCTACTCAATAAGGGAAAGAGCTTCCACGGCCTTGCTGCACTTCATGACCTGCTCACGATATTCGCGAATTTCGGAAGGTTTCCCTCTCATTTCCCGGGACATCATCAAAGCAATGCGTGCCGCCCTAAGCGCTTTCTCATACTCTCCGGACACATAGTACGCCTCCGAAAGTGTACTCCAGACGTGATAATCTGATGGCGCCTGCAGCAAGGCCGACTGAGCGACGCGCACTGCCTCACTGCCGTTGCGGACGGAATCGTCAGTGGCCGTTGCCAACAGCCACGCCAAGTTGTTTTTCAATGAATAGTCCTCGGGGAATTCCGCAACCAGCTTTTGCAATACCGCATACGCCTCGCGAAACCGCTTGAGTTGTATGAGCACCGTGCCCAACCCAAAGCGCGCCCGTTTATTCCCAGCATCCTTCTCCAGGGCCTGTTTGAACAACTTTACCGAATGATCGAAGTTGCCTTGGTTCATCTCGCGATAGGCCTGCTCGATCCACGGCGTAACACCGACTCCAGCTCGTGCCTCCTTATGTTCGGCCGCATCCGTGGACGCGGCGGACAGACAAAACACACCCCATATCGGCAGGATCAGTGTTCCCGCCAGGACAGTAACCAGTCTCCTGCGAGCCTCCGTCATACTGCCGAACACCTTTCCATCCAAACCTCTCAGCGTCCGATCCTTACACTAACCTGACGCGGACTGATACCCACGAGGCGTAAATTCTCCGGCAGGTACACCGCAACCGGCATCTTGCGCTTGGTGCCCGGCTTGAGGCCCACGCAATCAACATACGCATGAATATCACTTGTATTTAAGCCGGCCAGAATATCCGGACGGCCTTCCAGCGCGACCTCAACCGATCCCGGACGAATATCAACGGCACTTTCCTGATCCGGATCAACCAGCGCCCTGACCATAAGATTCGAAATCACTCGCTGCTCGGCATGCTCGCTCATCTGAACACGGACCAATACGCGTTGCGGATCCACGCGTGCAATCCACGAACCCCTCGGAACAACAACTGGAACACGTACCCGGAACGATCGCAGGCGCCCCTCCATGTCAATCGGGGCGGTTCTCACGGATTCTATCCTGGCAACCTGTTGTTTCGGGCCGCTGATAGTCACGGTAGGGGGGGCGCAACTCGCCGACTCCAGCACATATCCCTCCGGGGGCTTCCCCTGCAGATTCGCTTGGACGGGAACGTGCTTCTGAAACTCCCGGTCAAGCGTCAATACCAGTGACTGGGGACGGACGTATACCGCCTTGACGCCCGCCGGGGCCTTCACATCCGCCGGTCCGAGGTCAACATGAAGTGTCCCGGCGCGACGGCCACGTACGTCCACAACGATCTCGATATACTCTCTTCGCAACTGCAGGACGTCTTCCTGTGAACCACGGAAGACGACATCGGCCGTCTCGCTGGAACGGTCCAAGACGGCCCAGCCCTCATCTGCGATAATGCGAATAGGAATGTCTGTGACAATGGTCTCGAAACTTATCGCTTCCTTGATTGCATACCACGCTATGACCGCCAAGAAAAGTGAGAGAATTTTCAGCCCGAGATTGTGTTTGAGGAATTTCGGGAATCTGTGGCTCTCCGCAATCATTGGACAGTCTCCGTCCCGATACCATCGGTCTTGGCGACGCCCTCCGGCGTCAAGTCCAATTGCTCCTTGACCCGTGAAAGTCGGCTTTTCCGGCTGCGCCCCCGTACCAACAGTCCATATAGGATCCTCTGTAGATGGTCGTCATCAAGACCGCGGCTCAACCGTCCATGGTAGGCGATCGACACAGTGCCGGTCTCCTCAGAGACCACTATCACAACTGCATCCGTTTCTTCTGTCAGTCCGATCGCTGCGCGGTGTCGTGTTCCCAGCGATTTGCTCAATTCCTCGCGCTGAGAAAGCGGGAAAAGACAGGCCGCTGCGACAATTCGGTCTCCACGTATTATCACCCCTCCATCGTGCAACGGGGCGTGTGGGAAGAAAATGCCGGCCAGAAGCTCGGGCGTGACTACGCTGTCTACCGGTACACCGGTCTCCTGAATCGCACGCGTTCCAATATCCCGCTCGATGGCAATCAGGGCTCCGATCTTGCGTTCGGAAAGAATATTCACAGCGCGCACGATTTTCTCGATCAAGGAACGCTCGGCTCTTGCGCCCGCAAAAACTCTTTGTTTTCCCAGTTCGGCGAGGGCCCGCCTTATTTCCGGTTGGAAAATGATCACAAATGAAAGCGCCAGATAGACTGAGAAACGTTTCAGTAACCAGTTGAGCGCCTCCAAGTGAAACAACTGCGTCAAGAGCATGAGAAATATCAAAGTCAGTACGAACCCCGAAAGCACCTGCGCGCCCCGCGTCCCCCGAAAGAAAAGGATCACGTAGTAGAACATACAGGCTAGAACAACGATTTCGAGCACACCGCGTGGCCCCGGCAATGAAATTGTATGCATCACCTGCATGATCTCTCAACTTCGCATAATGCCTCGATTACTCTGAGGGCGTCGCGCGTCTCCGCCACGTCATGCACGCGCAAGATATGCGCACCGTGCATTACCGCATACGATGCCGCCGCCAGACTGCCTGCCAAACGCTGGTCTACCGGTCTCCCGGTAAGCAACCCCAAAAGACTCTTGCGTGAGACCCCGACAATCACCGGCCGCCCCAATTCCGCCAGAAGATGTAATTGCCTCAAGAGATCAAGATTATGTTCGAGTTCTTTGCCGAACCCGATACCGGGATCGATCGCGATATTTTCAAAAGCAATCCCATTTCTCCCACAAAACGTGATTCTCTCCTGCAGAAAACCACGAACTTCGGTAACAACATCGTCATACCTGGGCGCCTGCTGCATGGTTTCGGGTGTCCCCTGCATATGCATCAGGACCGTTCCCGCTCCACTTTCACGGACTACTTCGGGCATCTCGGCATCCCAACGCAGTGCGGAAATATCATTGACGATGTGGGCGCCGGCTTCGAGGGCTTTACGGGCCACTTCCGCCTTGGTCGTATCCACCGAAACGAGTGCCGAAACCTGTCGTACTGTCTCCGCAACCACTGGAAGAATTCTGTCCATCTCCTCTTTCGCGGAAATTCTCGCCGCCCCCGGCCGGCTGGATTCCCCCCCGATGTCAATTATGTCCGCCCCCGCGGAAACCATCTCAACCGCATGGGCAACCGCCTTCTCACGATCAAGATAACGTCCCCCATCAGAAAAGGAATCCGGCGTCACGTTGAGAACGCCCATTACAACCGTCCGCTGCCCAAACTCAACGACCCTGTCACGGCAGCGCCACGTAAGAGGTCCCTCGTCTCTCATGACTTCATTGCTCCACATTGTCCGAGAAAAAAAATCAGCCCTTTTCACTCGCCGGTGAGACTCCGTCTCCCTCTGCATCCGGGCCCTCATCATCCTGTGCAGCGGGCTTGGCCTTCAAGACTTCTTCACGCTCACTCTCGCCGACTATTCTTCCATGCTCGACGATCTGTTCTACTTCCCAGCCTTCCAAAGTCTCGCGTTGCAACAACAATTCCGCAATCATATTCAACGCATCACGGTGTTTCTGCAAAATATTCAGAGCCTTCTCGTGGCACTCCCGCAGAATACGGCTCACTTCATCGTCTATCTTACGTGCAGTCTCCTCGCTGAACTCCTGAGTCCGCGAGATTTCCCGGCCGAGGAAAAGCAGTTCCTGCCGGTCGCCAAAGGACTGCGGGCCGAGAGCCGGACTCATACCCCATTCGCAAACCATCTTGCGTGCGATATGCGTGGCCTGCTTCAAATCACTCTGAGCTCCCGTAGTTATGTCCCCGAAAACAAGCTCTTCAGCCGCACGGCCCCCCATCATACCGGTTATCATCGCCAGGAGACGTTTGCGGCTCTGTGTATAACGATCCTTCTCCGGCAATTGCATGGTGGCTCCGAGAGCACCACCCCGTGGAATAATCGTCACCTTGTGCAGTGGTTCGCTCTCTTCAAGAACCTGCATGACCACCGCATGCCCGGCCTCATGGAAGGCTGTCAAACGTTTCTCCGTGTCATCAAGGATGCGGCTGCGCCGTTCGCGGCCCCAGCGAACCTTGTCACGAGCCTCTTCAAGATCGCTCATCTCAACAGCATCGGCGCCGCGCCGTGCGGCCAACAGAGCGGCCTCGTTTATCAGGTTTGCAAGATCTGCACCCGAAAAACCCGGCGTTCCCCGAGCTATGCGTCGCATGTCCACGTCCTCGGAAAGTTCGATGCGGCGTGCATGAATACGAAGAATAGCCTCCCTCCCATCGAGATTCGGCAGATCCACAACGATCTGGCGGTCGAAGCGACCCGGCCGCAGGAGAGCCTGATCCAACACATCGGGACGATTGGTGGCCGCGATGATTATGACACCTTCCTTTGTATCAAATCCGTCCATCTCGACCAACAGCGCGTTCAACGTCTGCTCGCGCTCATCGTGTCCGCCCCCGATACCGCTGAAACGACTCCGGCCGACGGCGTCGATTTCATCGATAAATATGATACATGGTGCATTCTTCTTGCCCTGCTCAAACATATCGCGCACGCGCGAAGCACCGACACCCACAAACATCTCGACGAAATCAGAACCGCTGATACTGAAAAAGGGCACCTGGGCTTCCCCGGCGATGGCCTTTGCCAGCAGTGTCTTGCCGGTCCCGGGAGGGCCTATCAGCAGAACTCCCTTGGGAATCCGTCCGCCAAGTCGCTGAAACCGCTTGGGATCTTTCAAGAATTCTATTATCTCTTGAACCTCTTCCTTGGCCTCCTCTATTCCGGCCACGTCGGCGAAAGTCACCTGGTTGCGGTCACGCGTCAAAAGCCGTGCGCGACTCTTACCGAAACTCATCGCACCGCGACCGGCAATGCGCATCTGCCTGACAAACAGGAAGTACAACAACCCCACAAAAAGCAGAAAGGGAATCGCCCCTGAGACAATCTGCCACACGTAGGGATTCCGGGAACGGTACTCAAACGCGACACCCTTTTCCCGCAACCAGCGCTGCAGGTCTTCGGTAACCAGTACGTCCACCCTGAACTTCTCGGGACGACCGGTCCGGGGATCCAGTTCCGTCAGCTCCCCCCGCACATACTGGACGCCGGATACTTCCAGGACTATCTCGCAGCGCCGGACTTTGCTATCCTCCACCAACTGCACGAAATCGGGACTGTAAGGAATTTTGCGATATTTCTCCTGCCCCTGGGAAAACAGCTGGAACATCATCAGGAAAAGGACCAGGAGCAGCAGCCACACCATCAAACTGCGGAAAGGCGGCTTCGCCTGGCCGCTGCTCTCTTCCCCACCTGTCCGCTTCTGCCCATCGCCCATTAGACCGTCCTCAACTCAAGACCCACCAAGGGGCAATACAATACCATCCGCCCCACCGCAATGCAACGGGTATCAGGGCGGACCGGCCATTCACAGCGGTTCACAAAAGGCCCCCTCATCCACGCTCAGTCCAGACACAAATACGCCAAGCGGCTTCGCCCTCACGTGCTTTCCATCCGCTTGCCGGCCGATATCCGGGAAACCAGATTAGCTCTCCGCGGCACTCGAAAAGCGGCAAGCGCCCGCGCTTGGATCTCGGGACCTTGAGATCAACGAGAATGTCCTGCAATTTGCGACTTCCCTGCATTCCCAAAGGCCGCATGCGGTCCCCCGGCAACCTACTCCGAACGTAGATTCCCGCGCGTCCGACCCGTGCCGCGTCAATCTCCACCTTGTCCCACAGGAACGCCTTGCGACCCCCATGATCACCTCCGGGGCAGCCGTCGCCCTTGTCGGCACGGAATGCAGAAATCTGCACCCCGGCCTCCGCAATCCTCACGGAACCGGGCAGCGGCAAACGTATCCGAAACGGTCGCTGATCGCCACCCACGTCCCATCGCGCCAAAATACGCAACCGCCCATAGGAGCACTCGATTATTCTCGCGCCGGATATGTTCAACAAATGCGTGCCAGAGTCCTTCAGGGCCAACCGTTCGACTGCCGCCACGGTGTTCCGATCGATATTGCTTCCACCGCCAAATGCCTCACGCAGCCACCCTACGATAACCCGGCGGCGTACGGCCGGAAGAAGTAGCCTCAGACGATCCGTCTGCAATTCGAAGGTGTCGCCGACACGGCATTTTTGCAGTTCCTTCTCCGCCTGAAGCCACAAAGCTTCGGCGTCATCACGAATCAACTCGGCCATCCGCAGCACGGCTTTCCTGATACGCGGATTGAAACGTGATTCCAGCAACGGCAACAACTCATGACGTACGCGGTTACGGAGATGGGCAGTGTCCTGATTGCTGGCGTCCTCCCGCCAGTCAAGATGGTGTGCCTTCAGAAAAACCGCCAGTTCTCCGCGTGTGACGTCCAACAGGGGACGCACAACATTCAACCCTTCCAGGCTTGTGCGGTAATCCATCCCACCCAACCCATCAGGGGCGGCCCCTCGCACGAAATGCAACAGGATTGTCTCCACCTGATCGTCGGCGGTATGTCCGACCGCCACGCAATCACAAGCCATCTCCACTGCGGCCTCCTTTAGAAAAGCGTAGCGGGCTGTGCGGGCCGCCATTTCCAGAGATATACCCTTCCGGGCAGCCATCCGCGGGACGTCCATCCGCCCGACGGCGACCGGCAGACCCATTTTCCAGCTCAGTCTCCTGACAAAATCCGCGTCGGCCTCGGACTCATGCCCGCGGATACGATGATCAAGATGCCCGACACATAGACGATACCCGAGCTTTCTCCGTAGGTGATTCAAGATATACAACATGGCCACCGAATCACTTCCCCCCGAAACGGCGGCCATCACCCCTCCACAGCCCGCCAACAGGCCATGCTCTTCAATGATGTGCAGAATCTTGCGCCACATACGCAATCCGTCTCTCCGGGTCGCCCGACAGGAGGACCCGCACGAAGGTCATATCACCGGCTCGATCCGCTCCATACCGTCCATGTAAGCTCGCAGAACATCCGGTATGACCACTGAACCGTCCGCCTGCTGGTAGTTCTCCAGGATCGCCACCACCAGTCTTGCGAGGGCGACGCCCGACCCGTTGAGCGTATGCACCAACTGCGCATGCCCGCCGCGCCGGAAGCGGATGCGGGCGCGTCTGGCCTGGAAATCTTCAAAATTGCTGCAGGAAGAAACCTCCAGCCAACCTTTATGTCCGGGTGACCACAATTCGATGTCATAACACTTTGCCGCCGCAAAGCTGAGGTCCCCTGTACACAGCTCCACCACCCGGTACGGCAGGCCCAAACGTCTCAATATATCCTCGGCCTCGGCCACAAGACTTTCCAGTTCCTCGTAGGAATGCTCCGGCTCGACAAACTTGACCAATTCCACTTTGTCAAACTGATGTACCCTTATCAGTCCCCGTGTCTCCCGGCCGGCCGCCCCGGCTTCACGCCGGAAGCACGGGGTGTATGCCACTAATCTTATTGGTAGTTCCCCGGCAATCACCTCATCGCGATAGATATTCGTCAGCGGCACCTCCGCCGTGGGAACGAGGTAGAGGTCTTCGTCCACAACCCGGTACATGTCCTCCGCCATTTTGGGCAACTGCCCCGTACCGGTCATGGCGGCGGCATTGGTCAGGAACGGTGGTGAGACTTCCTCATAACCGTGTTCCCTGACGTGTACATCCAGCATGAAGTTTATCAATGCCCTTTCCAGGCGGGCTCCCGGCCCCTTGAAGATAACAAAACCCGTGCCACTCATTTTCGCCGCCCGGGGAAAGTCAAGCAATCCCAGCCGCTCTCCCAACTTCCAGTGCGGCAAAGGGTCGAAGGGAAAATCGCGCATCTCACCCCACGAACGCACGACCTGATTGGCAGAGGAATCTTTCCCCACCGGTACAGACGCATGAGGAATATTGGGAACCTGCAACAGAAGTTCACTTAAGACCTTCTCGACCTCGCGCAGTTGTGCATCGAGCCCGGCGATACGCTCACCGATGCGCCGGACATCCTCGCGCATACTCTCTACATCCCCCCCCTCGGCCTTGATACGGCCGAACTTCCGCGAAACCTCATTGCGCTGTTTCTTGAGACCCTCAACTTCGACCAATATGCGCCGGCGCTCGATATCCCTCTGGAGAATAGAGTCAAGATCAACGGTGACACCTCGCGACTGCATTGCGTCGCGCACCCGCTGCGTTTCTTCCCGGATGAGATGGATATCAAGCATGAACTCCCTCAATCCTTTCCGGTATGCGGCCTGGATACCTTCTTAAGCGGGAAACCCGTATGCGGAATGTTTTTCTTCCGTAGAACCACCCCCAGCCGCCGGGCCTTCTTGTGCAGTCTCTCGAGGCACGGCGGGCAGAAGTCCCGACTCATCTGGTCGAGTTCCTCCAAAGTTTCGTAGTCCGTGAGAACACAGTATGGATAGGGACACGGTTTCAGTCCCAGACAAAAGCCGATCCCTCTCATTACGCCCCGTTCCACACGCCGTCTGATGACCTCCCCGCTGTCCTTGGTCTCCAGTCCGGCGGTATTCATTAACGCCCGCACATTTACTACGGCAACCGACCGTTCGGGATACACCGCGCCGTGACCGGAGGACTTCTCGGAGGGGTAGTCGAGCACAACGACACAAATATGATGTTCCTTCTTTATCCCGGCACCGATTTCGCCCGCCGCGCCCAGGCCTCCTTCGGGGGCTGGCCTCGCGGGAAGTATTTCGACGGGAATCCCGGTCCTCGCTGTAACAAAATCCGCCACCCTATCTACTATTCCGGCATTCGTCACCCCCATCGCCACCAAGGCCACCGACGACTGCGCTCGCGGCAGAGGTGCTGCGTGACCGGCTGACGGGACTATTCCCGCCGACGACATCACCATTCCCGCCACCAGCAAACCGTATGCATTCGTCCGTCCAGCAGTATTCACGGCCATCCTCCATCAGATCTCACAACCATCGCGCTGCATATGGGGAATCCCCTATGCAGAGCAATTCGAACATCAAAATTCGATACAGCCCAATTATGGGCAAGCATCGTATGAATGCAATCAATTGCACGTGTCTCACTCGCGCCCGAACTTGCGCGCGAGTTCGTGAAAGGTAGTCAGAATCATCGTCGGGCGCCCATGCGGACAAGTATAAGGCATTTCGGTCTGTGCCAAATCACTGACAAGGCGCTCTATCTCCCGGAGGGTCAATCGATCGCGGGCTTTGACCGCCGCCCGACAGGCCGCCCGGGCGATACGGGCCTCGGCCATTTCCTCAGAGGCTCCCCTCATCCCGGAACGTTCAAGGCTGCGCGCAACATCTCCCAATATCACCGCGGCCGAAACATCACCGAGGATACTCGGTATCGCATCAACGATAAAAGTATCCTCACCGAACTCGTCCACGCCGAATCCGCTGCGCCTCAACAGGTCAAGATTTGTCCGAACACGCTCGGCATCACGGGGCTCCATCTCAACCGTTTCCGGGCTCAGCAGTCCCTGTGTCTTGACGCTGTGCCGTTCCAATTCATGCATGAATTTTTCGTAAAGGACTCTTTCATGCGCGGCGTGCGGGTCCATCAGCACGATCCCCTCTTCGGTTTCAAGCACGACATACAATCCGCCCGCCTGGCCGAGAATCCGACACCAACGCCATGGACGCGAGCCGGGTTCGCCCTCTGATTTCTGCGTATCCGCCTGCCGGGGGACTTGCTCCTCGCTCCGCAAGCCGGACAACGGCATGCTTTCCGGCAGCGACGACAGCTGACTGCTCGGGTATTGCACAGCTGGTCTGGCCACTGTTCTCTCAGTCGTGAAAATATCACTACCAAGTTCGTGCCCCACAGCAGCCGGACGGGTCACCGCCCGGCGGTCATCGGCGGCTGACGACAGAACTTCACGGATTCCCCCAATCAGTAAGTCCCGCAGGGGCCCCGGCCGGCGGAAACGAACCTCCCGCTTGGCAGGATGTACATTTACATCCACGGAACTCGCCGGCATTTCAATGAACAACAAGACAACCGGATGACGCTCCTTCGGCAGGACCGTCCGGTACGCCTCCCGCAGGGCATAGCTTACGAGGGGAACCTGGGCGGGCCGTCCGTTTATGAAAATGTACTGCCCGGAGCGGTCGGAACGGCTCACATGCGGCAACCCGACGAAGCCTTTTACACGAAGGTCTCCACCCCCAAAATCCACCGCCCGCATGGATTCAACGAAGTCCGCCCCGAAGATGCTGCGGATGCGCTCCTCCAAAGACTCACCGGGTCCGAAATTGTAGGTCTCACGCCCGTCCACCCGTAGACGCATGGCCGCGTCACAGCGTGCCAGGGAATAGGTTATGAACACCTGTCGCAGGTGCGCGGCTTCGGTCTGCTCAGACCGCAAAAACCGGCGCCGGGCCGGAACGTTGAAAAAAAGACTTCTGACCGCCACCCGCGTTCCCGGCGGCGCTCCAACCTCACGCACGTCCTGTATGCGTCCGCCGTTGACGATCAATTCGGTGGCTC
Source organism: Kiritimatiellia bacterium (assembly GCA_029934055.1). GTDB lineage: Bacteria > Verrucomicrobiota > Kiritimatiellia > B70-G9 > B70-G9 > JAOZMZ01. The sequence continues at coordinate 14,496 of JAOZMZ010000026.1, read as the reverse complement.
CATCATCCTCTTTGCGTCGCGTGATCATGGAAAAGCGCGAGACGGCGGCAATCGCCGCCAATGCCTCACCACGGAAACCGAGCGTCGCCACGCGTTCGAGCTCATCCGCCGTTGAAATCTTGCTGGTTGCATGGCGCTCAATACTGAGCAGGGCGTCGTCACGACTCATGCCGCAACCGTCATCGGCCACTTCAACCAATTTGCGCCCGCCGACGGCGATTTCAACCTCCAAGCGGCGGGCTCCGGCATCCAACGCATTTTCAACAAGTTCTTTCAATACCGAAGCCGGACGTTCTACGACCTCCCCTGCTGCAATCTTGTTGGCAACCGCCTCGCTCAAGAGATGAATCTGCGTACCAGTGCTCATTATGCCAATGACTATACCACCACCCGACACCCACGCCAACGCCAACCGCCTGCGGCGGACCCGCAATGGAATGTAAATATGGGGGGCTACTGAGAAGATATGCCCGTATGCAGACGGCTACGGGGGGAAAAATCGGCCTCACGGGATCGGGGAAACACTCAGATAACGTCTATCTTGACGTCGTCCTCCTCGCCCTCCTCAACGGCCTTGACGGCCACGGGCTTATACGTCGGAAGGAAACGGTAGTATACCTGCAAGGTCAACGCCCCGAAAGTAGTACTGTAGACCGGACCCTGATGTGTTTCTTTGCCATGCTTGACATGGGCCGCCTCTCCGGGAGCGGTCCAACTGCCGTCGGGATTCTGATTCTTGGTCAAGACCCGCGCGAACTTTGAATTCCAGGCATTCCACGACGAACCGCCGTAATGAAATTTGGCCTGCGTGATGTAATACCATCCGTACATCGCCCAGGGGCCCGGCTTGGACCAGTTGCAATCCGCACTCTTCAGGGCCTGCAACGCCTGGCGCACTTCCGGATCCTTCCCGTGCCCGAGGAACTGCAGGCATAAGACGCCGATAGCACAAACTCCATCGGTGCCCCAGCCCTTGTCAGTATATCCGAATCTCCCGGTCTCCGCGTTGAACACCGACTTGATGTCCCGGATTGATTTCTCCATGGCTTCATGAAGGCCGGGATTTTCGGCACCCGCCAGATAGGCGGCTTTCAGCGCCTGGACCTGCCAGCCGGCCACCGAAGTATCACGGCGCGGCCCGCTATCATACTTGTAATTCCAGCCCCCACCCTTCTGCTGGCCGTCGAGAATCACCTGGACGGCCTTCTCCATTACCGGCTTGAGAGCAGGTATACGCGTCAAACCATAGGCCTCACTGATGGCGTAAGTCGCGATTCCATGGGCGTAGGGACCCGGCTGGGTCTCGGTCTTGCAGAAGCGGCCGGAAGCATCCTGCCGCGAAACAAGATATTTGATGCCCTTCTCGACCGTCTCGCCGTACTTTTCCGAAGACGTCGTCTCGCCGTGCGCCAAGAAGGTCAACAGGCCCAACCCCGTCATGGCCGTCTTGTTCGGTCCCCAAGAACCGTCGGAATTCTGATGCTTCTTGAGCCAGTCCAAGGCCTTGATCACCGCCGACTCGGTGTACTTACCCCAACGGCCGGCATATTTCCCAAGCATCGCATGGCGACCCGATGACGAACGCCCCTTGAAGAGGCCCTTCATAACCAATGGGCTTTGAATATCGTTCTGAATGTCGAGTGCTGCAAAATCTACCGCATCCTCCGTAGCCGGCGCAACCTCTTCGACGTCCGGCGGCTGCTCCACGTCCGTAGCGATCTCGGGTGGTGTCATGTCATCGGGCATGTCCGGCATCTCGTCCAGCTTCTCGAGGTCTTGTTGGAATTCCTCGAGATCCACGGATTCGGGCTCGACCATGATGACCTCCACCTCCGGGGCCTTCTCGACCGTCTTGAAGACCACCAGCTTGACCAGCGCAAAAATAATCAAAATATGGAGAATGATCGATCCCGTGGGCCCCCAAAGGTGGTTGAGCAACATGCGCATGTGCTTGTCGAGTTTCATGCTTTCGGTCCGCCGCAGAGGGTCAGTTCGTGCTTATCACCGATAAATTATTTAACCCCGCCTTGGCACACAAGTCAAGAACCTGGACAAGCCGGCCGTGTGGGGAAAGGGCCGTACACATAATCAGAATCGTCTGCGACCTATCCAACGCGGCGAGCTTGGTCAGCAGCCGATCCAACTGCTGAAGGGACACCGGACGGTCGTTGATTGCATAGCCGTCGGCGTAGACGGCCACACGTATCATCTTCGGAGGCGTCTGTGGTTGTTCGCGCGTCTGTTCCGGCGACGGACGGAACACATCCAGATGCGCTATAACGTCATGCGGCTGGATCGTCACCAGGAAGTAAATCAACAACTGAAATACCACATCAATCATCGGCGTCATCGGGATCTCTCCAACTATCGCCTCCGGCCTTTTCCTCTGTCGCTTCTGTGCCACCCTGCTGCCCTCCGCTCAATCAATTCGAAACCGGCGCCGCGGCGTCCTTGATGGCGGCGAATTTGACCCTCCAAAGTCCCGCCGCCGTACAAGCGTCCATCACGCGCTTGATATCCTCATGCTTGGTGGCCGCATCCCCACGGATAACCACCGGAATGGTCTGCCCATACTGGGCAACGGCCTTGCGCATCACGCTCTTAAGCGCGGGGAGTGAAAAACGCACTCTCGCAATCTTGATCCGCCCCTTGCGGTCAACGTCCACTACGATCGTTCGAGGATCTTTCTTCTCCACGGCGGGACCATGCGGGGCCAATGCCAATTTGATCGTCATGTCAACCGACGTGCGCTCCAGTTCCGCCGTCGTGACAAAAAAGATTATCATCTGGAAAACCACGTCGATCATGGGGGTCATATTGATACCCCCCTCTTCACCACCACGTGATTTCTTGCGTTTGAGCGGCATCTTCGTACTCCGGTATACGAGAATCGCCTATTCTTCGACGACTTCCACGTTGCGCAATGTCTTGATCAAGTCGATCGTAAGGGCCTCCATGCTCAGAATGATTTTCATGGCCCGGTTGCGGAAGTAATAATAGAAGCCGACAGCGGGGACCGCGATCGACAACCCCGCCGCCGTAGTGAACAACGCCTGAGAAATATTCAGCGCCAGCATCGCCTGTTGCGCCGCACCGGCCTGCTGCGTGCCCAAGGTCGCAAACGCAAATATCATACCTTGTACCGTACCCAACAGACCCAACATCGGCGCCAGGTTTCCAACCACGTTGAGGTAATTGACCCGTTGTAACAGTTTCTCGCTCTCCATGTCGGCGGCCACGCCGACGGCATCCTGGATCGCCTCAAAACCCTCCTGAACATTCGAGAATCCTGCAGCCAATATGTTCGCCAAAGGACCGGGCTCTTCGTCGCAATGTTTGAGGGCTTTCATGACGTCACCCTGCTCCATGGCTGTGCGCACATCGTCCACGAGGCTTTGAGGAACAATTTTCTTGACGCGAATGGTGATAAAGGAGTCAACAATCAGCGCCACACCGGCCACCGAACATGCTCCCAGTGCCATCCAGAGGATGACGCCGAGCACTCCGCTGCCCGCCACCACGCTCAGGAAGCTGGTGCCGCTCTTCTGTTCGGCCGCTGACGCCGCCTGAGCTTCCTTGCTCAACTCCATTCCTCCCGCCGGAGCCGCCTTGTTCGCAGCGTCGGCCTGCCCGGCCGCCTCCTGTGCCAACGCCGAAATAGGAGCCGCCACCCAGACCGCCATCATCGCCACCGTTACCGCTATTACCAAACGCTTGCGCATGGTTTCCTCTCCTTGCTCATTCATTCGACTGCATCAATTACAGCAACCTGTTCGACAAAAAAAATGGTGGCCCTACAATTTTCTCCGGGCCTTGGCTGCATAAGGACTATCGGGATACTTCTGAACCAGCTCACGATACAGATCCTTGGCCCGCTGATCCCTCAATGCCTCAAGTGTTTCGGCCGCCTTGAAAAGAGCCTCCGGCTGGTACTGCTTCTGGGCTTTGAAAAGCACCACGGTGCGCAAGTAGTCCAACACCGCGTCCTCGAGCATCTTCTGGGCTTTCCACATGTCTCCGCGCAAAATCTGCGCCCGCGCTGCCTCGTCACGCGGTCCGACGGCAATGATTTCATCCAGCACCTTTTTCAGCTTGGTGTATTCCCCGGCTTTGAGGAGCGCCTCGCGATAGGACCAGTTAACCTTGGAGTCCTTGGCCGCCTGCCGATCGTACTTCAACAATTCCTCGTAGGTATCCACCGCCGCTTTGTAGTCTCCCTTCGCGAAGTAGATCTTCGCCAACAGCAAGCGGGCCCGGTTGTCCCATTCGAGATAACGGTAGTGTTGAATTATCCCGCGTAACAGGGGAATGGCCTCGTCGTAACGTTTACTCTCACCGGCCTTGAGGGCTCGATCGAAATCCGCGGGCTTGTCGGCCACAGCGCGCAGGTACTGCCCCTTGTAGAAGGTGCGCGTACCCTGGGGGGTCATGAGGACCACCTGTCCATCGGACTTGGCCCTGATATCACTGCCCTCGACCTTCTTGCCCTGGGTCGTGATAACATAGGCTGCCCGCACCTGCCATGCCGCGGGTCCCCAAACGAGTACGAAAACAGTCACGCCGAACGCGACACTTCGGAACACTCTCATCTCACACCATTTCTCCCTCGCAACGGATTGTCTGGATCACTTCTTTTCCGCCGAGGACGTTTCCGGCGAAGCCCCCTCCGCAGCCGCTGCGGCGGCTTCCGCCGCATGAGCCGCGGCCGCTTTCAAGCGGGCCTGCGCCTTGATATCACGCACCTCGGATATCCTCTCACTCTCACTGAAAAGCTTCAAGTACTGATCACAACTGTCCATCACGTCGTCATACAGCCCGATCTTCATGCCAAGCTGGATGCTCCTCCAAAGGGCATCCTTGATCATCGGCCGCAGCTCCGGATCGTTCGGATCCGCCAGCAGGGCAATGCGTTGATAAGATGCCAAGGCCGCCTTGGGCTGCTCCTGTTCTTCCTTGATCTGGCCGTACATGAGATTTGCCCGGTTGATCAGGACGTTGTTGTCGGCAAAGCGGAAAACATCCCTGAGCGCCCCGACCGCATCGTCCAGTCGTCCCAGTGCACGGTAGGCTTTGCCAAGAATAAACTTGCTCTGATAGAAAAGGGCCGAATGGGGATAGCGCGTCAGCAACTCATCGAGATACTTGACCGCCTGATCATACTGCTTCAGCTCGAAGGCCGCCTTGCCCATACCGAAAAGCGAGCGCTCCACGGCGGCCCGTTCCCCGCCCAGATGGTAGGCCTTGTTGAATGACTTCAACGCGTAGTCGTAGAGACCGGCATCGAGCATCATCTGTCCGACCCAAGCAAAATCATGCGCAGTATACGCCGACGCCGATGCCAACATCTTGTTCAAGGCGTTCTTGGCGATCTCGTGACGGCCGACCTCCATCGCCGCCCGGATAAGCGCAAAGAGGGCCGAACGCCCCTCTGGAGAATTCGGGTATTTCTGTGCCAGTCTCTCGAATGTCTTGGTCGCCTGATCGAACAATCCCAAATCGAGCTCGACCGTCCCCAAGCTGCTCATCGCCTTCGGCGCCAGCTCGGATTTCGGAAACAGCGCCATAAACTGCTTGAAGGCCTTGACGGATTTGATGCGGTAAGCCTTGACTTTTTCCTTGGGAGCCGCCACCCGCGCCAAACAAAAACCACGGAAAAATGCGGCCCGCTCAAGCAGCTTGCGGTTTTTCACAGCCTCTCCCGCCACTGCGTTGTAGGCGCTGTCTGACGGCGCCAACCATACGATCAACTTCTCGAATTCTTTCAAAGCCGCAGCGTACTTCTTTTGCTTGAGATAACAGTCCGCCAGGCTGTATTCGGCCTGAGCCTTGCTGTGTCCCGGCTGGGATGCGGCTACATAGCGGGCGAACATGCCGGCTGCCTTCTCATACTGTCCGGCCTCGTAGTAGTCCCAAGCCTGACGCTGGAGAGTCTTCAGGTAGTAACTGCTGTGCGGGTAATCCTTCAAAATACGATCGAAATACTGGCGCGCGCGTTTCTTGTCGCCGGCCTTCCGCAAGAGACCGCCCAGTGTATACATCACGGCCGGGGCGCGGTCATGGCGTGGGAAATACTCCAAGTACCGGTCATATACGTAAAGGAACATATTCGTACGTCCGTGGTCGAAATACCATTTGCCCACGCCCAGCAGCCCGGTCGGGGCATCCGCATTGCGCGCGAAGCGTTCCCCCAGGTAGTTCACCACCATCTTGACCGAGAGGTCGTCCCCCAGGTTGGCGTAACACAGGCCCAGCCTCCCCAAGGCTTTCACCGCCTCCCCTCCCTCCGGGTAGCGGTTCAGCACGCGCACGTACTCGTCGGCCGCCTCTTGGTAATGCCGGTCGCGAAGAAGATCGTCTCCCAGTCGAAATTCCGTGGCCGCCGCCTGTGCCGCATGCGCCCCCAAGTCCACTTTGACCGTCTTGCCGAGAGACTCCAGTAATTCCTTTATGGCCTTGGCGCGCACCCCGGCTTCACGCCCCCAGTCGCTATCGCCGTACTTTGCAAAAACATTGTAGAATTCCCTCAGGGCCTTGACGAGAACCTTGACGGCTTCATCACTTTTCGCCCTGCTGTTCAACAAACGCCGCCCCTGTTCCTCGTAAAGCTTGCCGAGCAGAAACCGCGCCCCCGCCATCGGGCTCTCCCTCAACGGCAGCCCTCGCTCCTTCATGTAATCGTTGATCTCCTTGAAGATATCCATGTTCGATTTCAAGACCTTGCGGGCCGCTCCGTTGGCGCCGCGGACCATTTCAATATGCGCCATGGTGATGATTGATTGGCCGAACCAGATATCCAACCCTCCCCACTGAACCTGTTCACATAGCCGCGAGGCCTCCTCCAGCCAGCGCTTGCGGTTGTCACCGGTTGCTTTCTCGGCGAGCTTCACGTATAACTCCGCTTCTTCGGTCATCAGCCGCCGTGCCAGGGCCTTCTCGGGACGGGTCGCCAGCAATCGGGAATAGGCCTTCACCGCACCTTCGAAGTCACCGGCCTTCTTGAGCATCTGCGCAAATCGGTAGGCGCTCTCCTGGTAGAACCGCCGCAAGTCCGGGTCTGTCGGAACCTTGCCGCGGTATTGATGGAAAAAGGCCTCGTACCCGGCCTTGGCCTTATCGACATCACCGAAACGATAGTACGCATTGGCCAATGCAAGGCGAATCGCCTGCGTCTTGGGGGCATCCGGCGGGAGCCCTCTAAGCAGCTTTTCGACCTCATCGAACTTGCGTTGTGAGATCAGAATCTCCGCATTGATCAGCTTGGCGCGGTCTTTCTGGTCAGGATGCTTCTTGAGAATCCGCCCGACCACCTTCTCCGCCAAGTCGGGAAACCCCATTTCCACCAGGCCGGATGCAAACCGGAATTCCCTGTCGAGGGGTGTCTCATTAACCCCGGCCGCAACCTTCCCCGCGGACAATCCGATGACGGCAGAAGCCGCCCACACGCAAAGGGCCCGTCTTGTTCCTCTCCTCATTGCCCGACCAGAATTCCTGCACTCGAACTCGATTCGCATTGGCCGACATTAGCCCGGCCCCGCACTGCCCGTCAAGAACACGCTACAGCACACGTCACAATTCAAGTGTGAAAGCGATTACCGCCTGTATTCTCTCGGCAATCTCACTGACCACTTCCTGGGGAACGGTCTTGTTCACCTTGAGGATAGCGATCGAATACTCGCCCTTGGAATCATGCGGATTGCGTACATCATCAATGTTGATACCCGCGGCCCCCATGCCGGCGGCGATCTGAGCAAGCACACCGGGCCGGTCTCGGTAGCTGAAAACCACGGTATGTCCACGCGGCTCGAAGTACAGCTTGTCGAAGTCATTTATCCGCGAAACCATCAATGTGCCCTCGGCAACCGTCCCGCGCACACTCGCATGACGCAACCGGTCCGGATCCACACTGCCCGTGAGATCAATCGTGATCGAACTGCGATACCCCTTGGTCTCGTCCGTCTCGCGATCATCGTAGTCGATCCCCATTTCCTTGAGATAACGCCGCGCCGCCCCGGGATCCATGGAGCGGTCGAAATCCTCGCTCAAGGCCGCCACCACCGGCACCAGCAGCCAGCCCGCGTATGGCTTGAGATCCCCGTAAAAACTGGTTTCGATCAGCTTCAACTGGGTGTCGGCACCCACCACCTGCCTGCACAGCCGCGCGAGTGTATAGGCAAGATCGCCGTAGGCCTCGTCGAGGCCCTCCGGGACTCCCCGGTTTACTATGTACGTGGCGATTCCCTTCTCGTCGTACTCCAGCAACTCTTCGGCAGCGCGGCGGGCCGCGTTGCGGTTGGCCTCGAAGGTACTCGCACCCAGATGCGGCAACATCACGTCGGCAATGTCGGCCACACTCTTGGCACCCTCCTCGTCGCGTGCGTAAACGTCGTTCAAAAAGCGTATACCCCGCTCCTTCTTGGCGCGGCGCAGGTCGTCCTCGTTGACCACACCCGCGCGCGCGCAGTTGATGAGCGTCGCCCCCTCCTTCATCCGCGACAGCAACGACCAGTCCACCATGCCCCGCGTATCGTCATTCTCCGGAAGATGAAGGCTGATGTAGTCGCACTCCTCAAAAAGCCGTGCCAGTTCCACCATCTCAATACCCAGATCACGCGCGCGTTCATCCGCGATCATCGGATCGTACCCCAGCACGCGCATCTCAAAGCCACCCACCCGCCGCGCCAACATCTTGCCGATGTGCCCCAGGCCGACGATTCCCAACGTCTTGCCGGCAATCTCGCGCCCCATGAATTTTTTCTTCTCCCACTTGCCGGACCGCACCGACGGATCCGCCTTCAAAATGTGCCGCGCATCCGCCAGCATCATCGCAATCACCTCCTCGGCGACTGCGTTGGCATTGGCCCCCGGCGTATTCATGACGTCTACATTCCGCCGGCGCGCATAGCGCGTATCAATCGTGTTGTAGCCGGAACCGGCCCGGATGATCACCTTCAACTGCGGCAAGGCGTCGATCACTTCCGGCGTGACGCGCTCACTGCGAACTATCAGGGCATGCGTCCCGGGATTTTCCCGAGCCAACTCGAGAATTCCCCGCCCTTCCTCCTGGACCACCCGGTAACGTCCCGCGCCTTCCAGGATTTCCCGTGCGACCGGATCAAGCTTAGTCGGTATCAGGACAATTTTCTTTTCCATGACAGCGCCTCCGCAGGTTCATTCACATCGCCGAAATGCGCAGAGTACCCCCTCCGCCACAACGATTCAAGAAGCTAGCAAAGTGTTTGTCCGGAAAACGTGATACCTGACCCCGCCGGTAAAACCACCGCTTTACACGCTTGACGCTGCTTCACCGCCAAAATAATGTTCCGGAAGCATGCACCCGATGAATCACGACACAACAGCACCCGGCGCCGTTCCGACCATGGCCACGTGGTCTTTCTCCATTCCACGCACGAGCCCCCACATGCGCACTCTACAGTGCCGCAGATTGTTGCTGCTCTGCACCGTCATCGTCGGGAGCGGTGTCCCGTTCGGCTACGCCGCCCGGCCGTATGTGGAAAAACAACGGCCGCACGGCATTCACCCCTTCTGCCGGCCGGCAAAGCAAAATCCAGCGGCCCAGCTCGCTTATGCCGAGGAGCTGCAACGCAAGGGCCGCATCGCCGCGGCCATGCGGCAATACCGCGCACTCACCCTCCGCTGGCCCGATTCACCGGAAACGGCCCGTGCCCTCCTGGCCCATGCCAGACTCCTGGAAAAAACAGGTCATCCCGAGGCCGCCTTTGATGAATACGAAGATCTGCTCGAAAATCACGCCGGCACGATCCCTTACGAAGATATTCTCGAACGCCAGCTTGCAATCGCCCGCCGCCTCATGGAAACCCGCAAGGGGCGTATCTTCTTCGGCGGCTTCGAAGCCCCGGAACGTGCCATCCCCCTCTTCGAAAAAATTCTCAACCACGGTCCTCAATGGGCAAGGGCCCCTGAAGTGCAGTACCTGATCGGACTCGCCTACGAGAAATCCCGGCAATACGAACTGGCGGTTGACGCATACGCCGCGGTCATGCTCCATTTCCCGGAATCGCCCTTTGCCGAAAAGGCCTCGTTTTCGCGTTGCCGGTGCCTTTACAGGCTGGCACGGGGAGCCCCCAACGACGACGACATGGCCGACGCGGCTTGGGCCGCCCTGACACTTTTCCTCGATACCTATCCCCAGTCACAGTACGCCGCCGCCGCGCGTTCATATCGCAAGACGCTCTACCGCCGCCGCGCGCGGGCCGCTTATAATATAGCCCTGTTCTACGACCGCATCGCGCGCCGTCCCGCGGCGGCCCTTATCGCCTACCGTCGCTTCGTCCGACAATTCCCCGATTCCGGATGGACGCCGCTGGCAAAATCACGTATACAGGAACTGGAAAAATCAGTGGAGAAACCACATGAAAATCAAAACCTTTCCGGTTAAACAGTCGGCGCTCTCACTCGCGCTGGCCGTCATGCTGACCGGTTGCGTGGGTTACCGCCTGGGAAGCATGCTGCCCCCCGACATCAACTCGGTCTACGTGCCCACCGTAGTCAATCGCACCGGTGAACCCCTCCTGGAGGATGAAGTAACCCGCGCGGTCATAACCCAAATCCAGCGCGACGGATCATTGCGCATCGCCGGAGCCGAGGACGCCGACGCCGTCCTCAACGTGACCATCAAGGACTTTACTCTCAACCCGATCGCTTACGATCGCCACGTGTCCTCGCGTGCCGACGAATATCGCATGATCCTTACCGCCTCGATCATATTCAGCCGGCGCAGCGATGGAAAGGTACTCGTCGAAGCCCCCCGACTCAGCGGCGAATCAACTTTTATCTTCAGTTCGGACCTCTCCCAGGCCAAGCGCGACGCCCTCCCGGAAGCCGCACGTGACCTGGCGCACGATATCGTCGAACGTATCGTGGAAATGTGGTAGTCGCCCCCTTTGAGAAAACCCGGGAAGCAGTAACCTCCGGCGACACGAATAGCCACTGCAACGTCGACAACCCCGCCGCCCGAGAGTCGTTCGTCGCCTCAGGCCGCCGTGACCTTGCGCACCCGCAGGGCCGCCCGCGACTTACGGCGGGTCGCCGTATTACGCGTTATGACACGCTTCTTCGCAGCCTTGTCCAACACCGAACTGTAGAGGCGGAAAGCCTCCTGTACGGTCGCAGGATCCCCGCCGCCGCACGCCTCCAGAAACGCGCGTCTCAGTCGCTTTATCCGCGTGCGCATCGCTTTGTTACGCATGCGGGCCTTTTCGGCCGTGCGCATCCTCTTCCAGGCACTTTTCGTATTCGGCATGATTCTCCATCCCGTTCCCAGGCCGTCACGCCCCCGCGTCCCCATCAGACGCCTCAAGGCCGTACTTGACCTGCAGATTCAATGTTGTTTCCTTGTCCGAAAACCAGCAATACTAGTGGCAGCGGAAACGAAGTCAATGCGTATTTGCGACGAAAACACCCTACTCCACGCCCGGCGGCTCTACCGCACAGCCCTGGTTGATTCCCGGCAGGCAAGCCCAGGCGGCCATACCTCGGGCTGCTGGGACCCCGACCCTTCTGTCGAAAGCAGGCAACTCCTTACAGCCGTCACCCAGGCGGAAAACGATCCCCGTTCCCGGCTGATCAAGCACGATTCGCGCATCCGCACGATGCGCGCCAGCCTTTTGAACCATGATACATTCATCAAGCGGTACGACCTGCAGGGGATCCTGGAAAAGATCAAATACGTGGCCAGGCCGTCCCGTGCCAGGCGTTTCTGGGCCGCGGCCCGGACATTTCGGCAGTTGGGCCTTGCCGCCGCGCGGCCGCTGGGATTCCTCGAAATGCGTTCCGGCACCGTCGCCAGCCGCAGCTACATCATCACCGCCTTCATCCAGGCCATCAATCTCTACGAGTGGATCAGGAAGTACTATGCATCTCTCCCCGACGACGGACGTAGACAGACGCGTGCCGCACTCGCGGATTTCCTTCTGGCCACTTACCGGATGGGCGTCTACCACCGCGACACCAAGATGACCAACATCCTCGTACCCGACGAGGCCAGGTCCCTGGAAACCCGTGACTTCATCTGGACGGACCTGGAATGTGTCGCCTGTGGTTTCAGGCCACACCGACGGGATGTCATCCGCAACGTGGTTCAGCTCAACGGATCGGCGACAGAGATTCTCCCCCCCGCCGAGCGTCAGGCCTTCTTGAATGAACTCGGCGCGACTTTTCCGTGGATCACCCGGCCGCGTGCGGTGAATACCATTCAACGCTGGACTGAGCGGCGGCTCACTCGTGAAAAGATTCTGGGATGCGGACCCTGAAATTCGTCAAACTCCTCATCGGTGTCGCCCTGTTGCCGGCCTGCGGTGGCATCACCGCCGCCGTTCTGGGACTGGTGGCGGGCATTCAGCCCCTTTCCCCGGCGACGTTGCCGCCCGAAGCCCTCGGATTCCTGATCGGATTTTTCTTCTGGATCTTCCTCTTCTTTACATTTCCACGCCCGATGCGCACCTATTTCCTGGCCCATGAACTTACCCATGCCCTCTGGGCCTGGCTCCACGGCGCGCGCGTCTCCCACCTGCGGGTAAACCCCCGCGGGGGCAGCGTCCGTGTCAGCCGCGACAACATACTCATATCCCTGGCACCCTATTTCTTCCCCCTCTACACAATCATCGTCATTGCCGCCTATGCCGCCGCCTCCCGTTTCTACGACCAGACTACATATCGTCCTTTCTGGATGGGGCTCGTCGGTCTCACGTGGGCCTTTCACCTTACCTTTACCATCGACATGCTCCGCCACCGCCAGCCGGACATCATCGCCCACGGCCGGCTTTTCTCGTACACAGTGATCTATATCCTCAATCTTTTCGGAATCGGTCTGTGGATTGTGGCGGTCGCCGCACCCGGGCCTGCAGACTTCGCGCTCCTGCTCCGGGATCATCTCGCCGCCGCCTACCAGACCGCGGCGGACGTCGCAACCGCTCTGACCGATGCCATTGTCGCCGGCCTGCAGACCCTCAGAAGCTGACAAGAAAAATCGTCGGGTTTACAATATGTGCGCCGACGTAACGTTATATGTATGTTATGATGCGTGAGCGGAGGATAACCGTACGACAATGTCCAAAGCCGATCACGAGTGGCTCGCGGAGTACTGCCGCGGCGATCTGGATGCACTCGCAAAACTGGTGGAACATTACCGCCGTCCGCTCTATGGATACATCCTGAATATGACCGAAGGAAACGACGATGCCGAAGAGATATTCCAGGAAGTCTGGCTGCGGGTCATTCGCCGCGCGCGTTTCTTCAAGAAAGGCAATTTTCCGGGCTGGCTCTTTCGCATCGCCCACAATCTCGTTATCGACCGCGCCCGGCGGCGGCGGCCGTCGGCGTCGCTCGAATCCGAACCGGATTCGTACGGAAGACCCTTGCTTGAAACCATACCATCGCATGTCGACCCTCCCGATCAGCACTGCCTCGAAAACGAACTGGCCGACCACATCACCCGCGCCGTTCGCCGTCTTCCTCCGCGGCAAAGGGAGGTTTTTCTGATGAGAACCCGGGCAGGCCTCACGTTCAAGCAAATCGCCCGCATCCAGAGAGTGCCTTTGAACACCGCCCTGGCGCGGATGCATTACGCCGTCGCCGCCCTACGCCGTGAATTGCGGGGCGTCTACCAAGAGATTGGAGGTGGTCAACCGTGAAAATCAAGTGCTCCAAGGCCCGCGATTTCATTCTTCTTGCCGCCACCGGCGAACTCCCCGCCCGAGAATCACGACTCCTGGAAGAACATCTGGCCGTCTGCAAATCCTGCCGGAGCTACCGCGAGCAGATCGCCGCCACGGCCCGGGCCGCCGAATATCTCCCGGAAACACCGGCCGGTGACGTGGTCGCCCGCGTCCTCGCAGCCGCCCGCAGCGACACACGGCGTGGACACGGCCTCATCATGCCGCTTCCCGTCCGGGTGTTCGCTGTCGCCGCGACGTTACTCATCCTGGCCGGCTCGGCTGCGTTCCTGGCCCTGCACCGCCGAATTCCGGCAACCCCCGCATCCGTTGCGGCCGTCCCGGCGGGGAAGGAAATAGACGCGGAACTGGATGCCCTCGAGTCCATGCTGGCAATGGTCTCTGAAGAACTGGTCGCTCCCGCCGAAGACACCGCCGGACAGAATTATGACTCGGACGAAATCGCCAAGGAACTGTTGCAACTGGAGGGATCCTGATGAAATCCTTGATCGTTTCCGCCTTTGCGGCGTTCATCTCCGCCGCAATACTCTTGCATCCCTGCCCCGTATTCGGCGAGGGCGGCACGGCGGCCGTCCCCTCAGCCGTCTCCCACCCCGACGCCGAAGCCGAAAAGCTCACCCGTGCCCCACATCTCGACCGCTGGCTGGAGCACCTGCGCCGAAAAGACCCCGCGCAATACCGGCGAATGTGCCGCATGCGCCGCGAGAATCCCGGGGAATTCCGCCGCGAACTCAATCTACGCCTGCGGCGGCGCCGTTTCGAGGCCGCCATCCGCCAGGCACCA
>JAOZMZ010000025.1 GCA_029934055.1 Kiritimatiellia bacterium | reverse complement strand
TCCCGTTCCCATGCTGTTCTGTCACCGCCCTGGAGTGCGGCAAGCCGGCCCGCATCTTCATCAAAGCCCTCGTCCATGTCAAGAACCGCGGGCCATAGCGCCCCGAGACCCGACTCACTCGGGGCCGGACAGGCTGATACGGTAAAAGCCGCGTTCTCCATCAAAGGGAGAGCTGGTCCAGCACGTTCCGTAACCCGCGGAATTCACTGCCGCCTGCGTAGTCCAGGCGCCGCTGCAAAGGTCGGTGCGGAATTCTACGCAGTAGGCCGCCCCGAAGACGCTCGTCCAGCCGAGAACGCAAGCGTCCGCCTGAAAGAGGGCGCCCGTCAGGCTGAAAGGGGCCGGCACGCATTCGTGGGCCCCCACGTCCCATCCGTCCCCATAGACCGGATCATCGCCGATCACGATCCCCAGGGAGGTCTCCAGCCGCGCAATCAGAGCCGTGACACAAGAAGGACACGCCGCGGTATCCACCGCCGGAGAATTCAGCGGCAGATTGAAGTCGTGGCCCTGCGGATCAACGACAAGATGTGTATTCGTATCCACGTCCAGCCCGTGATCTTCCCATGGAGTCATCGCGCGAATATCCGTCACATTCGTGTACACGGTGTATTCCCAATCGGCGTTGGTGTAATGGATCAGGTCGGCTGCAGATCCCACTGCCCGGTAGATGTTGTGATCAAGAAGGACATTCGTTGCCGCAGCCTGCGTCGAATGAATCGTAATGCCGCTGTCCGGCTGGTAGAACGCCGTATTGGTCCCCTCGATGAAGAAAATATTGTTCACGGCGGCATTCGATGAATTCATACCGGCGTCATAATCCGCGTCGAATACGATGCCGCGCGGACACTCCGCGCATACATTGTTATAGACCCCGATCTCGTGGGAGTGATTGACGTAGAAAGCCGCATTACCGTTATCGAACGATTCGTTGCGGTAGAATATGACCGCATTGGTCCCCGGAACATCGCTGCACACAATATCGCTGTAGGCGCCGAAGCCCGCCAGGCTTCCGCGGGAGGTCTGCCACCAGTCGATCCGCTCGGCGGCCCAAGACCACCCGTAGTTATGGCGGAAGACATTCTGCATGATCAGCATGTCGCGCGTGCTGCCCCCGTCGGCCCAGACTTTCAGCGCGGCGCAGTCGGCCGCCCCCTGGCAGCAGTATTCCATGAGGTTGCCTGCCACCAAAGTGTCGACACGGTTGCCTTTTTCCAACTGTAATCCGTTCTGCATCACGTGATGAACATGGTTGCCCTGGAAAATCAGTTGGTGCGGCGCGCTGAATAAGAGACCGATTCCCATGTCTATCCGCGGACGGAAACCGAGATGATGAAATTCGTTGCTCTCGACCCTGAGACAGCGTATGCCGATCGGATTGGTCGCATAATCGCACGGCCAGTACAGCGTGATCATTCCCAGGCCTTCACAGTGTGAAACCTCGCAGTTGCGGATGACGACGTTGCTTATCACGCCTGCTTCACCATCGCCCGTCAGCCGTATTCCCACCCCGCAGTCGCGGATGGTGACACCATCCAAAACGATGTCCACCCCCGGCCCGAAATTCTCCAGACGCACTGCGCCGTCCGGCCCGGTGTAATCCGCGTTCAAGTCGTTTATATCCTGAATGACCAGGTTTTCCAGGCGTACATGGCTGCAGTCCGTCAGGTCGAAGCCCACGCCGCGGCGGGCGATCTGCAACGACAGGTTCGTCGGGTCTTGGTTTCCCGGCGGCCAGATGTAGAGCCTCCCGGTGGCGGACGCTACGCACCATTCCCCGGTCTGGTCGAGCAGCTGCGGGGGTCCCTCGACGAAATACTTCGTATTGGTGTCGAACCCCGGCAGGATGCCGTCGAAACTGACCGGGCGCGCAACGCGCACGCTGCCGGTTACAGCCGAATGAGCGGCGATAGGGCGGCGGAAAGTATAATGGCCCTCCAGCCCGTCGGTGGCGAACAGCACCGCTCCGGTTAGAAAGGAATTGGTGAACCCGTTGATCCATCTCAGATTCCCGGACTGCACGCCGGGATACGAGTCCGTCGGATCGTTTGTCGCGTCGAACAGATAGTTGCTGTCGCCCCCGTCGGCCGACCACCAGCTTTGGTGATATTTCCATTCCATGGATGCGTCCCAATCCGGTTCACGCGCCTTGGGCAAGTGGGTCCGGTTGGTGCCGTCTTCCCACACTATGATTTCCGGCAAGTTGCTCGGGTTCCATCCGGAAAGATCCGTCATGAAAATATTCGTCACAGGCACATAACCCGGCAGCGATATCGTGTTCGACCCCAGGCGTGTCCACGAGAGTTCCCGCGAGGATTCGGCACCGGAGATAATCACGTCATGGTTGGTGCTCTCTCCACGAAAAATGATCGGTGCGCCCGGGACCCCGCTGTGGCCCAACACCACGCTCTCGCGATAGATCCCCGGAAAAATGTGAATCACCGTCCCCGGGCCCGCCAGGTCGGCCGCATGCTGCACGCTTGCAAACGCGCTCGCCGGACTCAAGCCGTCATTGGTGTCACTTCCACCTGCATGGTCAACGTAATAATCCACCGCCGCACATGGCGCCGCCAGGCACCAGGAAATCGTGATCCATGCCATCCACGTTCTTCTCATCGTCCGCCTTTCCGGTTGCACGCGCCAGATCCTGCATCCTTACTGTTTATAATACCTCACAAGGCACTCGACCGTCAGCGGAGACATCATCGTATGCAGACGAATTTCCATCTTCCGGAACCTCGGTCTGCCAAGCGCCCGGCGGGATTGTCACAACGGATCTCATGGCGATGGCCGATATCTTTGACATTCCACGCCCAAAGCGTATCTTCCATGGCAACCGGCCGCAAATCGCCGATGAGGAACCGCCATGGGACGTGAAGCAGAAGTTCTCGACAAATTGCGGGGAATAATAGATCCCGATCTCGGCCGCGATATCGTCAGCCTGGGTTTCGTAAAGGACCTCCGCATCAGTGACGACGGGATGGTCAGTCTGCTGCTGGAATTGACCACGCCGGCTTGTCCTCTCAAAAGCCGTTTCAAGGAGGCCGCGGAAAAGGGGATTGCCGGTCTCCCGTGGGTCAAAGCGGTTTCTGTCCGGTTGACGGCCCGCGCCCCAAACGCGGCGGCGCAACGCCGGGCTCCGGGCCTGGCGGGTGTCCGCCACATCGTGGCCGTCTACAGTTGCAAGGGAGGAGTCGGCAAGTCCACCGTCGCGGTCAATCTCGCCGGCGCCCTGAGACTATCGGGCGCCCGCGTGGGACTTTTGGACGCCGATATCTACGGCCCCAGTCTGACAACCCTGCTTCATCCCGACTCAACCCGGTTGGCTACGGCCGACGGTATGATTCAACCGGTGGACTACGAGGGCATGCCTGTGCTCTCATTCGCGTTCGTCACCCCTCCGGACGGCCGCGGGCCGGCGATCATGCGCGGGCCCATGGTTTCGCAATTGATCACCCAGCTGCTGAACCAGACGAATTGGGGAACTTTGGACTATCTGATAATCGATCTTCCTCCGGGTACCGGAGATATCCCGCTGACGATTCTGCAACAAGCCAACTTGGCGGGAGCGGTCATGGTGACGACGCCGCAACAACTCAGTTTCATCGACGTCGTCAAAGGGATCCACATGTTCAGCAAGTTGAAGGTGCCGATCCTGGCCGTTGTGGAGAATATGAGTTTCTTCGTCTGCCCCCACTGTGGCAGGCGCTCGAATGTATTCGGCAGCGGTGCCCGGCAGCGCCTGGTGAACGAATTCGGCATAAAAAACTCCTTCGAAATACCTCTGGACCCGCGCATCTCAGAACTCAGTGACCTTGGAAGACCGATAACTTTCGACCCGGCGGAGTCGCAACTGTCCACGTACTACCGGGAGATTGCAGATGCCGTGGTGCGCGAAATCAGCAAACTCGAGTTCGGAGGCTTCAGCCCGCCGGAAGTGATCTACGACGAAAACCGTGGGATTGTGGTCAGATCCGGCGGCGAGGAACATATCGTTCCGGCGCGCGATCTACGCCTCCGTTGCCGGTGCGCGGACTGTGTGGACGAACATACCGGTGCGCCGCTTCTCCAGCCGGAAAAGGTTCCTCCGGACATCCATCCTGTCGTCATCAAGCCCGTTGGGAACTACGCCGTGTCGATCCAATGGAGTGACGGCCACTATTCGATCTATCCCTACGAGACACTCCTTGCGGAGGAATGACTTCTGCATGGGCGCAGACGCCTCTCTTACGGCGCCAGATCCTGCAGTTCGGCCTGAAGAAGCTGGCGGGCATAGAAAAGGCGCGAGCGCACGGTTCCCGGGGAACAATGAAGCATACGGGCGATTTCCTCGTGAGGGACTCCCTGGATATCGTGCAGCACGACCACGGTACGATGTTTCTCGGAAAGAGTCTGCAACGCTTTGTTGAGGCGTTCCTGCAGCTCGGTGATCGACAGGTCGCGGGCCGGGCTGTTGCGACCGGAGATTTCGACATAGGCCGGATCGCGTTCCAGCCCCAGATCAACATCATCGAGACTGAGGCGCTTTACGCGGTTGCGTTGTTTGAGAAAATTGATCGTGCGGTTGACGGCGATGCGGTAGATCCACGTGTAGAACGACGATCTCCCGCTGAATTTCGGGAGAGCTTTGTAGGCCCGGATAAAAACATCCTGAGTGAGATCCTCCGCATCTTCGCGGTTGCCCGTCATGTTGTAGATCAGACCGTAAACACGGGTCTGGTATATCTCCACCAAGCGGTCATAGGCGGCCACATCCCCCCTGCGGGCCCGGCGCACGAGTTCGGCGTCGCGGCGGGCTTGCTCTTTTTTTCCCTGGCGTGCGGTATTCATGAAAACCGGATACGTCGAGACCGTCCGGGGGCACCGCTGATACGACCCCCAAGGGTACAAGTCCTTGCTATTTTGTCGACATCTGCGGATATTCTCCCGCATGAGACCGACAGACAAGCATTGAAATGAAAGCTTCGGACTTCGATTATTTTCTGCCGCGCGAGTTGATAGCACAAGAGCCGGCGAAAGAACGCACCGCCGCGCGGATGATGGTTCTCCACCGCCGCGACGAAACGCGCGAGCACAAGCGCGTGGAGGATATCGTGGAATACATTCAACCCACGGACCTACTGGTAGTCAATGATACGCGCGTTATTCCGGCGCGCATATTCGGACACCGGGAAGCTACCGGAGGACGCGTAGAGCTGCTTTTCCTGGAAGAAATGCGGCCCGGGCGCTGGCGGGCACTGATGCGTGCCTCGCGCCGCCCGCGTCCGGGCACAGCGATTATTCTGGGCTCTGGAGAAGTCCGCGCGGAAGTCTTGCAAGTCGGCGAAGGCGGCGAGGTCGAAGTAGCCCTTCACGGCAAGGAAGATTTCCACACGTTTCTGGAACGCGAAGGGCTGCCGCCGCTGCCACCGTATATCGGCCGAAATTATCCGAATGACAACCGCCTGGCCCGCGACATTCTGCGCTATCAAACGGTATATGCACGCAGGCCCGGAGCAGTCGCCGCCCCTACGGCCGGACTGCATTTCACCCGGCAACTACTGGAAAGGATAGCCGCCCGCGGCACGCGGCGCGTCGCCGTTACGCTGCACGTCGGGCCGGGAACCTTCCGTCCCGTCAAGAGCGAACTGGTCGAGGAACATCACATGGAAGAAGAACGCTATGAAATCAGTGAGGAGACGGCGGCGGCCGTGAACGATGTCCGGGCCCGGGGCGGACGAATAGTGGCGATCGGCAGCACGGTCGTCCGGACGCTGGAAAGCTCCGTCGGCGGGGATGGATATCTTGTCCCCGGCCATGGCCGCACCAAACTCTTCATCTATCCACCTTTCGATTTCCGGATAACCGACGCGATGCTTACGAACTTTCACCTGCCCCGTTCCACTCTCCTGATGATGGTCTCCGCATTCGCCGGACGCGAATTCGTGCTGGAGGCCTACCGTGAAGCCGTCGAGCGAGGCTACCGTTTTTTCAGCTACGGAGACTGCATGCTGATCCTGTAGCCGACGGGACGTCTCGGGGAAGTGACTGGCAAATCCCGTCCGCTTCCCGTAGTCTGTGGCCGCGCGTCCGGGCCGGCATCCCGACCCTACGCGCATGCGCAGTCGCCGCAACCGCTTGCATATGCGAGCTTGAAGGTACACTCATGCGCGCCATCGTGAAACTGCAGGAGCAGAAAGGATGAAGACCGGAGCGGCGATCAGCCTTTCGAAACGCTGGCGGCGGATTCGTCCCGAGAGGCTGTTGCCTTCGGAGGCCGTACCGCGAAACGCCGCACGGGCGGCATTCACCGCCCTGTTGCTTATCCTCCTGAGGCTCCCGTTCGTGGCGGCCGGTCCGATTCCTTACGCCGGAGATTTCAACCCCGCTGTCGCCTTGGTGCCGCTGGCGGGAATCCTCTGGGGACCGGCGGGCGCTCTGGGGGCGGCCGTCGGCCGCCTCGGCGCCGACCGGATTGCCGGCATAATGGCGGGCCTGTCCTTGTTCAGAGCCGCGGGAGATTTTCTTTTCGCCCTGTTGACGCAAATCATCTGGCAGGCAGTGCGGGGCCCGCAACGGCCATCTTCGGAAAGCGCTCATATCCGGGTGGGTATCGTCGCAACGGCCTGTGCAATTCCCGGCGTATTCACTGCGGCGCTGTGGGGTGGGGTGGGTGCGGTTTTCCTGCGCCTGTATTCATTTGCATACTACAGCGTGGTCACGGCGGTTCACGATCTGCTCTTCGTAATCGTGTTCACTCCGGCGGCCTATCACTTCGCAGCGATGCGCCCGACCCTTTGGAGTGCCGCCGCCCCCGTTCAAAAGCCGGATCGCCGATCCTTTCCCGGTGGAGTCCGACTTGCAGCGCTGGCCTTGTATCCGGGAGCCGCCTGGCTCATTCTTCTGTACGTAGAGCGCTGGCTGTACTCCACACGCCCTTGGCCGCCGTGCATTCTCGGAACGGCCGGCGGCCCGCTGGTCCGCTGGATGGGCATCCTTGCGTTGGGATTACAGCTGCTCCTACTGCGCCGCATGCGGACGACGTCCGGCGGCGCCGTGCCGGCCGGAAGCTTCCAGCACCTCTCCCGGGAACCCGGTTGAATCACTCCATGGCCCCGAGGATCAACGCCAGGAGGGCCATGCGCAGGACCACGCCGTTGAATGCTTCGATCCAGTAACGGGCATGCCGCGTGGAATCAACGTCCGGCGGCAGCTCGTCCACGCGGGGAAGAGAGTGCAGGATTATGGCTTGGGCACGCGCCTTTTCCCTGAGAAGGTCACGCGTGACCTGATATTGCGGCGGGGTCCGGCCGCGATCCTTCCGTGCTTCTTCGCGCGACTTCGTGTAATCGGCCTGTACCACCGGCTCCATGTAAATGACGTCCGCGTCCCCGATCACGTCGGCGACATTGTCCGCCTCGCGGAAGCGCAATCCACGCTCTTTGAGTTCTTTCTTGAAGTCATCCGTCAGAGCCATCTCCGGAGGCGCGACATACGTGGCCTGGATATCAAATTGTGTCATGGCATAGCTGATGGAGTGCATGGTGCGCATGCGCATATCGCCGATGCAGAGGAAATGCAGGCCGTCCAGCGTCCCCAGTTCGCGGCGGATGGTATAAAGATCGGTAAGGACCTGCGTGGGATGTTCCCCCCAACCGTCGCCGCAGTTGATCACGGGTACGGACGCCCAGCGGGCGGCCTCCGCCGGTGCCCCTTGCTGGTAGTGACGCATGGCGATGACATCGCCGTAGTATTCCAGCATGTGGACGGTGTCCTTGATTGATTCCTGGTAGAAGTCCCCGGCACGGGTCATCTTGGCATCGGAAAAACCGACTACGTGGCCGCCGAGACGATGCATGGCGGCCTCCGTGGAAAGGCGCGTGCGGGTGCTCGGCTGATAGAATGCGGTCACCAGGATCTTTTCCTTGAGCAGATCGCTGTTGCGCCGTCGTCGGGCTATGGGGGCGAGTTCATCACAGACCTCGAAGACACGGTAGTATTCCATGCGTTCCCAGTCGCGCAACGAAAGAATGTCACGTCCCAAGAAACTGCGCATCGTACACCTCCTGTTGTTTGTACGGCCGCGGCGGAGGCGGCCTTGAAAAAATCAACATTGTACCTTCTGTTTACGGCTCTTGCGGCCGGTTCTTTTCTGCCAGAGCAATGCCAGTCCGCCCTGTCCCGTCTCGCGATAAGCACGCTGCAGATCGTGTCCCGTGGCCGCCATAACGGCAATCACATCGTCAAAGCTGATCAGGTGGCGTCCATCGGTCAACAGCGAGAACGTTCCGCACTCGATTGCCCGCAGACAGGCGGCCATGTTCCGCTCGATACAAGGTACCTGAACATACCCCTCGACCGGATCACACGTCAAACCGAGATGATGTTCCATGCCGACTTCGGCAGCGTATTCTATCTGGTAGAGCGTACCCCCGAGGAGTTGCGAGGCTGCGGCGGCGGCCATTGAACACGCCGAACCGATTTCACCCTGGCAGCCGACCTCGGCGCCGCTGATGGAGGCATTGGTCCGAATGGCGGCCCCGAAGAGTCCGGCCGTGGCGAGAGCCTGGAGAATCTCGCGGCGCGGAACACCCCTGACGGTCTGAAAATAGTACAGTAATGCCGGAACCACGCCGCTCGCGCCGCAGGATGGGGCGGTAACCACTATACCACCGTCAGCGTTTTCCTCGGCCACCGCGAGCGCGAAAGCGGCCAAAAGGGCGACGTCGCGTTCGGGACTTTCGAGCATACGTGCCCGGGCCTGGCAGGTGCGCGCCCGGCGGCGCACACCAAGAGTCCCCGGCAGAACGATCTGCTCGCTGGTCAGACCGTTCTCAATGCTCGTGCACATGACCGTCCAGATCCGGTCGAGTTCTTCCCAAAGGTTTTTCTCGTACTGCTCGACCAGTTGCCAGAAACAGAGACCGTTCTCTTCACAGTAGCGGAGGGCTTCGGTTATGTTGCTCACCGGGTAGACGATGTCCGTATGCTGGGCGACCGGTCCGTTGTCGTCCTTCAGGTTGCCGCCGCCGACGCTGTATACCCGCCAGGATTCACGCACGTTCCCGTCTTGATCCAAGGCTTCGAAAAGCATGGTGTTGGGATGCGGGAGCTTTGTAGTGGTCGAATCCCATACGATCGAGTGCTTCCGTCCTTCCAGGCCGGCGGCTATCGAATGATCCGTCATGTGGCCCCGTCCAAGCGCGGCCAGACTGCCGTAAAGGGTCACCCTGATAGCATCCACGGGCTGCTTCAGACGGGCGACGAAAAGACGCGCGGCACGGTAGGGACCGATGCTGTGGGTGCTGGAGGGACCGTGTCCCACCCGAAATATGTCGAATATTGATCCCAATGCGCTCACAGAAATCCTCGCAACAACACCAGCATAGCATCAGACGCCGTCCCGGCAAAGCCTCCGCAAGGCGGTGCTCATTCCGGCGCCTTCCCTTCGGTCGCCAGCGGGGAAAGCATGATCAAGGCGCTCTGCACATTCTCTTCATGATCCTTGACGGGCATTATCCGGGCCATAACGCGGCGGCTTTCTCGTGATCCCGGCATCTGCAACTCGAAGGCCGCCTCGGTTTCGGCCTTGCTCTCATGGATCACGCGCATCAACCGCTCATAAAACGGCGCATTGCCTTTCTGGGCCCGAAGGGTCTCGAAATCCAGTCGGTCGGCATCGATTCCCAACAGAGCCTGCGCCTGTGGATTGAAACGCAGCGTCTCCTTTCCGGCGTCGGCGATCATCATGGGAACACCGGCGTTGCGATGGACCAGATCCAGCGTTCGATAGCTGAGTGCCACCCGTGCGGCCCGCAAAACGTCGTAGCGTGCAAGTTGAGCCACCACCCGGTTGAGACGCTCTTCGAGATCACGGACCTCATCCGGCAGCCGCCGGGTCTTGATTCCGGAATCATATTCCCCGGCCGCCAGACGACCGAGGAGCAGGAGCAGGCGGTGGCGGAAACCCGCCAGGCGGAGGCCGAGATAGAGCCAGGCCGCGATCCCCACCAGTCCGAGCAACACCTGCCCGCCGCCGAACGCATACTCGCCGGCGGCTGCCCCCGACCATGTCTCTCCCAGGAGACAGGCCCCCACGATCAGCCAAGCGAGTGTGATGATCCTGCGTTTCATTCCGGATCACTGTTTGCTGAAACGTTCGATATCCGCATTGGTACCGACCACAACCAGTCGGAACCCTTCTTCCATCGGAAGATCCGGATCGGGGACGACCTCGATGGAATCTTCCATCTCCCGTTCGCCCAGATCGTTTATGTTCGGGACCTTGCGCCGCAGGGCCACTACATTGAGGTGGAACTTGCCGCGTGGATCTATCTCGCGCAGCGATTTGCCGATGAGATGTTTCGGAACCTCGATTTCCGCCAAGCTGTGGTTCTTGCCGAGGGGCACATGCCGGACGACATTCACCGATACCAGTCCGGCGGCGACGATGCGCCCCATTTCTTCCTCGAGATTGATGATTTCATCAACCTCGATCGCTTTGAGAATCTCCGTCTGCAAAGGGCCGTGCGAACGCACCCAGATGCGCCGCAGCCCGAGTTTCTTGAGCAGGATCGCCGTCAGAAGGTTGTCCTCGATCTCCTCACCGATGCAGACCACCACCGCATCCATATTCTGGATACCCACCGCCTTGAGAGCATCCGGATCGGTTGCATCCAGCTGGGCGGCATGGGTGACCTCGTCCTTGATTGCCTCGACCGTCTCGCCCTTGCGGTCCAAGGCCAGCACCTGAGCGCCGCGCTGCGTGAGTTCATGTGCCAGCGTGGTGCCGAACTTTCCCAGTCCGATTACGCCGATTTGTCTCATAAGCGGTACCTCTCAGTCGCTATCCTATCATGACCCGTTCCTCGGGGTAAGCATACTTTGCCGGGCGCCGGCCGAGGGCGGAGAGGACATAGCCCAGGCTCAGCGGGCCGAGTCTTCCGATAAACATCAGCATGATCAGCGCCGTCTTCCCCGCCGGCGTGAGCTGCGCCGTTATCCCGGTGGTCAGGCCTACCGTGCCGAAAGCACTCACGGCCTCGAAAATTATCTTCTGGAACGCGAATCTCTCCGCATGAAGAAGAAAAATCACCCCGGCACATACCACTGCCAGTGATGATATCAGAATCGCCACCGCCCGGCGCACCGTCGCCAGACCAATCGAACGTTTCCACAGCTCGACGCGGTCGCGACGGCGTAACCCGCTCCACATGGTGGCCCACAACACGGCCACGGTGGTGGTCTTGATACCGCCGCCGGTGGACCCGGACGATGCGCCGATGAACATCCATACGCACAGCAGGAACAGTGTCGCCCGCGACAGTCCCGCGGTATTCACCGTGTTGAACCCGGCCGTCCGCGCAGTCACCGACTGGAAAACCGCCGCCACAACGCCGCCGCCGGCCGGCATGTCGGCGAAGGCGTGCCCGCGTTCGAGAAGATAGATCAGCGACGCGCCGAGCACGATCAGGAGAAGACTCACCGCGAGGACCGCCCGCGTCTGCACGCGGAAGCGATGTGGCGCCGCCCGCCGGCGCACGATCCGGTTGCCCAGCCACCGCCAGAGATCCTGCACCACAACGAATCCCAGGCCACCGGTTATGATCAGGGTCATGACAACGAGATTGGTGGATATGTCCGCCGAGAAGCGCATAAGGCTGTCGGAAAACGTCGAGAAGCCCGCGTTGCAGAACGCCGAGACGGCGTGAAATACACTGTCATAGGCACACGCCAGCGCCGATGAGTAATGCCCGTGCCAAATCAGGAAAAGCGCGACGGCCCCGACCAGCTCGATCGAAAAGGTCATAATCATGATGAATCGGATCAGGGAAATCGAGCTGGCCAGCGTCTCCTGATCTAGTACGTCCTGCATCACCGTCTCCATGCGCATGTGGACTTCCCGCCTCAGAATCAACGCCAGGGAAACGGAAAAGGTCATGATCCCCAACGCGCCGATCTGAATCAGGGCCAGAATCACCAGCTGCCCGAAAAGCGTGAAGTCCCCGCCGGTATCACGGACTATCAAACCGGTCACGCAGGTGGCCGAGGTGGCGGTGAAAAGCGCATCCACCAGGCGCAACCGGCAACCGTCCGTGGAAGCCATCGGTAACTGCAGCAGAATCGTGCCGGTCGTGATCGCCGCCAGGAAACTCACTATCATCATGTGAGCCGGCTTGAGGTTCATCAGCGCCACGAACCGATGGCTGCGCCGTCCGCGCGAAAGCAATATCGCCGGGGTAGCCGCCAACCGCAGGAGCACCGAAACCTGCGAATGCGGATCCGCCACCAGAAAATGGAGCAGGGCCGCCGGCACCGTCAGGAGGAACCAGCCCGAGCGCAGAAAGGCAAGCAGCCCCGTGCTCAACAGATCGGTCAACACCGCCGCCATGAAAATCGCCAGAAGAATCAGATTGATCCACCAGACCGTTCGCGGCCAAGGTGCCAGGAAATGACTTTCACCGAAAAGCAGGAAGAAAAACTCGATCACGGCGGCCGCTATAACGACCGCGTTGAATTTGTCCATCCATTCCTTCATCATGAATCACGTCCGGAATGATTGCCGGAGTAATCATACTCCCGGGTCCGGACCTGTCATTATGAAAAAGACGATCGAAACTGCAGCCCGCCGCGCTTCCGGCCCAAAGCGCCTGCGACTGGTGCTGTTCGATATCGACGGTACCTTGGTCAAGACTCACGGCGCCGGTCGTGATGCCTTTGGCCTGGCGTTCGCCGAGGTATTCGGCATACGTCCGGATCTGGACCGCGTCCGCTTTGCCGGGGGCACGGACTTCGACCTTTTCCGCAGACTGGCCGCTGAGGCGGGGCTGCGTCCGGGTCCCGCGGAAGAACGGGCGTTTTTCGAACGACTCCCTCACGCCCTGCAACACCTCCTCGCCGCCCGCGGAGGTGCAGAGGCCCTGCCGGGAACCCAAATACTCCTCGATGCGATCGTCGCCGATCCGGAACTGCTGCCCGGACTGGTGACAGGCAACATCGCCGAATGCGCAAGGATCAAACTGGAGGCATGTGGCATCAATCACAGCTTCTTCGTCGGCGCCTTCGGTCGGATGCATGCCGACCGGGCGTGCATTGCGGCAATGGCGATTGAACAGGCCCGGTCTCTGGTCGCCGACAACGGGGAACTGGAGGCGATCTTTCTCGTCGGCGATACCGTCCGTGACATGGCTGCGGGAAAGGCGGTCGGGGCTATCCCCATCGGGGTACTGAGCGGCGCCGACGATACGGAGGCCCTGCAGGCAGCCGGAGCGGTACAGGTATTTCGGGACTTATCGCCGACGCAGGAGATAATGGCGGTTTTGCGCGGTGCCTTGCCTGGCGGGAACTGATGTGTTTCAATCGCCCGCCGGCGCCGCGCGGGAAGAAACAGATGCAAACCTTTGTGAAAATCGCGATCCTGCTGATCGCGGCAGGAAGTGTCGCGGCCGACGAGCCGGTCCTCTCACCGGTCCGCCGCGCCGTTCCCGGCGTGGACGAGCCCACCTCCGTTCTATGTTACAGCGCTCCGGGAGCCACCGACGTCGTCGTGGCCGGCTCATGGGACCGTTGGCGCGGCCGGCAACGCATGCACCTGTCTCCTGACGGCGTTTGGAAACTCGACGTAGGCAGGATGCACCTGCCACCCGGTCGTCATGAATACAAGTTCATCGTCAACGGCGCCTGGGAAAGCGGCGACAACCGCGTATTTTTCGTCAACGGCGACGGCCTCTTGGAAAAGCCGCCGGGAATCCTGCGCCGCGCTCTCATACAGGACTTCCAAAGCATCGAGATCCTGCTGTCCCGTCCAGTAAACACGGCGGGACATTTTTCGGTCAGGATCGAACCCGCGGTTCCCATCCGCAAGTGGGGGATCCTCAGCGCCGCGGCCGAAGGCTACCCGGCCGGCTACACGATATCCGGCGAATTGGTGACTTTTCACATGAGCGAACGCACCTACGGCCTGCGTCTTTCGCCGACAACGCGGGTGGCGGTCGCCGGCAATTTCAACCACTGGAATCCCGGCGCCCATACCCGCTGGCGCCTGAAAGACGACGACGGTGACCATGTCTGGGAATTGACGACCCCCCTGGCCGGGCTCCATCCGCCCGCGGGTGACGGGGCCCTCATGTTCAAATTCGTGGTCGAAGGTACCCGTTGGCTGGCACCCCCGCCACAGGCCCCCAACGTGACGCCTGACGGTCATGGGAACCTGAACCTGCACCTCGATCCCCAGGGTCCCGGCGGAACGACGCTCCACATCGAGACGGCCGCACCCTTGAACCTGCGCAGCAACTACTTCGTCGTGGTGGAAGGGCTGACTCCACGCCCCCTGTGGAAAATGCTGTCCCCCGGCCGCGTGCTGGACCGTTTTTACAGCCGCAAACCGCTGGGGGTCATACTCAGGTACGAACAACAAGCCACGACCTACCGGATATTTGCGCCGCGTGCACGCAGCGTCGATCTTTGCATTTTCGATGGGCCTTATTACGAGACCAGGGGCTTGCAGCGGCACCGTATCAAGCCCCGCGAGCGCTACCCGCTGTGGATGGACCCGACCGACGGCGTATGGGAAATATCCGTCCTCGGCCTGGATACCGGAAAATACTATTCCTTCAACATAGACGGTCCTCCGGGTGACGGAGAAGCCTTTGATCCGAACGCCCAAGTCGGCGATCCTTACGCCCGCGCCGCCGCCCAAGCCGACAACAATACAATCGTAATAGATCCCCTCGCTACCAACGAGTGGTTCAGCGGCTGGACGGATACTTCCTGGCATACGCCTCCCCGCCAGGATGCGGTCATCTACGAGACGCACGTGCGCGATCTGACCATTCACCCTTCGTCGGGCGTGCCACCGCGGCTGCGCGGCAAGTTCGCCGGCCTGTGGGCCAGCCGCAAAACCGGCACCGGACTCGCGCACCTCAGGCAATTGGGAATCAATATGATCGAACTCATGCCGATCGCCGAGTTTTCAAACGACGACGGCGCGTACAACTGGGGCTACGCTCCGGTATATTACTTCGCACCGGAAGCATCCTACGGCATGCAGCCACTGAAAGGTTCGGCTTACTACGAATTCAAGAGCCTTGTCGACCACCTGCATTCGGCGGGCTTCGGTGTTATTCTCGACGTGGTCTTCAACCATGTCGGCTCGCCGAATATCTTCAACCTCATAGACAAGAAGTACTTCTTTCGCCTGAATCCCGATTACAGCTTCTGCAACTTCAGCGGCTGCGGCAACGACGTCCGCACCGAGGCGCCCATGATGCGACGCCTCATCACCGACAACATCGTCTACTGGATGCGGGAACATCACGTGGACGGATTCCGCTTCGATCTGGCGGAATTGATAGATATGGATACCATGTACGCTATCCGTGACGCTGCCCGCCGGATAAACCCCAACGTCCTCCTGATTTCGGAGCCGTGGAGCTTCCGGGGCGAAAACAAGTACCAGCTCAAAGGCAGCGGCTGGTCGGCGTGGAACAACGACTTCCGATACGCGGCGAAAGACTTCGTCATGGGCGGCCGTAACAGGAAATGGCTCGCAAAATGTATCTTCGGATCTCTTTCGACCTGGGCCGCCGATCCCCTGCAGCCCATAAACTATCTCGAGAGCCATGACGACATGACCCTCGCCGATGAGCTGTGTACCCGCCCGGACCGTGACGGACGCTATCTGCGGGATCAGGGGGTCCGCGCCGATCGCCTGGCGGCCACGATCCTTTTCACGTCTCTGGGGATTCCGATGATCTCCGAAGGCCAGGAATTCCTCCGCAGCAAGCGGGGTCTTGTAAACACCTACGACAAGGGCGACGCCATAAACGCCCTGGATTGGAACACTCGCAAACGAGCGGCCGCCGCCGAGACCCTGGAATACTACCGGGGGCTGATCGCCCTGCGCCGCAGCGCGTTCGGTCGTTCTCTCCGGGTGGCCGCGCGGCCTCCTGCAGACTACTACAAGTGGATTTCCCCTCCGTGTGAGGAGGCCGTCGGCTATGTCGTTAACGCGGGACACCGGCACGCCGGTGCGGCCTTCGTCGTCCTTCTCAATGCGGCTACCGAACCGGTATCATTCGAGGTCGAGTTCCCGGCGGGCAACTGGCGCCAGATCGCCGATGGAACGATAGTAAGCCTCGCGGGCCTGACCCAAGGCCCGCCCCTGAGAGGGCCGGTGACCCGCCGCATAGAAGTCGCGCCGGTCTCTTCCGCGATTTTCATGGATGGATTCTAGTCGGCGCCGGGCTATCGCGGACGATGCATCCGACCGCAAGGCGGCCCTTGCCCGCGGTCTTCAGAAAACCACCGGTGCATAGATCGAATAGCCCTGCAACTTGCGGCGCCCCTCGAGAAACGCCAGCTCGATGAGAAAGGCCATCTCTATTACCCGCCCGCCGATCTGCTCGACCAACGAAGCGGCGGCGGCGGCGGTACCGCCGGTAGCCAGCAGATCGTCCATGATAAGAACGCCGGCACCCTGCCTGACGGCATCGCGGTGCATTTCGAGAGTGGCGGTCCCGTATTCGAGCTGATAGGAAGTCTTGACGGTTTTCCAGGGCAACTTCCCCTCCTTGCGGACGGGTACCAGCGAACAGCCCAACTTGTACGCAACCGCGGCACCAAAGATGAAACCCCGGCTCTCAATCGCGGCGATGGCGTCCACGCCGCGGTCTCGGTAGCGGTCGGCAAAGGAATCCACCACGTCGCCGAACAAGCGGGGATCGGCGACGACCGGCGTTATATCCTTGAAGACAATGCCTTTGGTGGGAAAGTCCGGCACGTCCCGCACGGCCTTCTTGATCGCATCAACATTCATTGTCCTTCTCCCGTTGCTTGTCGCTGCCTGCCACTTCTGCTCTGCGTCCCGTCCCGGGAACGGCGGGCACCGCTTTCGTTTTCGTGACCGTCCTCTTCTCCGGAGGGCCGGGACTCTTCCTCGAGCATATTGCGTAACTTCAGAACGGCGGCCTTTTGAATCTGGCGCACGCGTTCGCGCGTGATGCCGAGGCGGCTGCCGATTTCTTCAAGGGTTTCAACCTCAGCGCCTTCCAGGCCGAAACGATACTTGAGGATTTCGCGCTCGCGAGGGTCGAGCCGATGCATGAGGGTCTCCACTTCCGCATGCAACTGTTGATCGCTGATGATTTCGGAGGGCGTACGGATGCGTTCATCACCGATGATATCGCCGACTTCGCCGCGCTCGTCGTCGCCGATGGGCGCATCCAGGGATGTAGGCCGCAGCGCGAAGGTTCTCCATTGCTCCACGGTGGCGGCGGTGACGCCGAGCGCGGCCGCTAATTCTTCCACCGTCGGTTCGCGTCCCAATTTCTCCGTAAGGCGATGCTGCTCTCTGTGCATACGCGAAATCTTGTCTATCAGGTGCGCCGGCAATCGGATTGTCTTGCTCTGATTTGCAAGGGCGCGCTTGATGGATTGCTTTATCCACCAGGCGGCGTAGGTGCTCAACTTGCCGCCCTTGGCAGGATCAAAGCGCTCGACGGCCTTGATGAGCCCGAGATTCCCTTCGGAAATGAGATCCAGAAGGGGCAGTCCCAACCGGGCGTAATCATGGGCGATCTTCACGACCAGACGCAGATTGGCGCGAATCATTCTGCTCTTGGCCTCCTCGTCGCCCTGCTTGATACGTGCGGCGAGCTCGATTTCCTCCTCGGGAGAAAGAAGGTCAACCTCTCCTATTTCCCGGAGATATATTCGGATGGTCTTCTCTTCCACGTTCATCTGCCCCGTACCCGACGGCCTTCACAGAGGGCCGCGATCCGCAATCTCAGGCGCAGTGGGCATCTTGCCAGATCAAGTAGATAAAGCAAGTACCCGCGTCAAGTTTCGAGAAGCCCACAACGGGTGAAGAGGCCCCGCCGCCCACGTCTCCCGCCGTGGGCGGCGGCTGAATCGTCTTTCCGGCCGCTGTCGGCTTCCGACGGCCTGCAGACCGCCCGATGCCGCATCAACTTCAGCGCTTGATGGCGGCCTGCGCGGCGGCAAGGCGGGCAATCGGAACGCGGAACGGGGAGCAGCTCACGTAGTTGAGTCCGGCACGGTAGCAGAACTTCACACTGGCCGGGTCCCCGCCGTGTTCTCCGCAGATACCACACTTGAGATTCGGCCGCGTGTGTCGCCCGCGTTCGACCCCCATCTTGACCAACTGGCCGACGCCGGAGGAGTCGATGTGCTGGAACGGATCGGACGGCAGAATTTTCTTCTCGAGGTAATCCGGCAGAAACGTACCGATATCGTCGCGGCTGAATCCGAACGTCATCTGCGTAAGGTCATTGGTACCGAAGCTGAAGAACTCCGCGGTTTCCGCGATTTCATCGGCGGTCAATGCCGCGCGGGGGACTTCGATCATCGTGCCGACGGAGTACTTCACCTTGGACTTGCGCCGCGTGATGATATCATCCGCCGTCTGCCGAATGATCCCCGCCAGAAAATCCAGCTCCGTGCGGCTACCCACGAGGGGCACCATGATCTCGGGCAGGACCTTGATACGCTTGCGCTTTTCAACATTGCAGGCCGCTTCGATGATCGCGCGGGTCTGCATGACGCAGAGCTCCGGATAAGTAATCGAGAGGCGGCAGCCGCGATGTCCAAGCATGGGATTGAATTCGTGCAGTTGACGGACGCGCGCCGCCACGCGGGCCTGGCTGGTTCCGAGACGCTTGGCCATCTCCGCCTGCTCTTTCGGTTCACGCGGAACGAACTCGTGCAGAGGCGGATCCAACAGACGGATGGTCACCGGTAAACCGCGCATGGCGGAAAATATTCCCTCGAAATCACGCCGCTGGTAGGGCAACAGCTTGGCGAGCGCCTTTTCGCGTGCCTTGCGGTCTTCCGCCAAAATGAATTCACGAATCGCCCATATGCGTTCGCCCTCGAAGAACATGTGTTCGGTACGACACAACCCGATGCCTTCGGCCCCGAAGGCGCGCGCCAGGGAGGCGTCCGCAGGGGTGTCGGCATTGGTGCGGACTTTCATTTTGCGGAAAGTGTCCGACCAGTCCGAAACCTGCTTGAACATCTTATAGAACGGATGGCGGGCCGCCTTGCGGTCGCGACCGCTCACGGCGCCGATAATGGGACTTTCCTGAGAGGGAATCTGCCCGGCGTAGGCCCGACCGGTGGATCCGTTGAGGCTGATCCAGTCACCTTCCCGAAGAACACGCCGTCCCACGGTGACGACGCGCTTGCGATAGTCAATGCCGAAGGCACTCGCGCCGGTGATGCAGCACTTCCCCCAACCGCGCGCCACGACCGCCGCATGGGAAGTCATGCCGCCGGTGGTAGTCAGAATACCTTGGGCTGCCCACATTCCGCCCACGTCTTCGGGGCTGGTCTCGTGCCGGACGAGGATGACCTTTTCGCGTGGATTCTTGCGGACCATTTCCTCGGCCTGGTCCGCATGGAATACGATCTTGCCCACGGCCGCGCCCGGCCCGGCCGGCAATCCCGCGCCCAGGAAATCGGCCTTCTTCTCGGCGACCGGATCGAATATCGGGAAAAGAAGCTGCTCCAAATCCTGCCCCGTAAGCGAGAGGAGAGCTTCCTTGGGCGTCAGGATCTTGGGCTGCGGTTTGCCGGTGAAAACATCGCGGCCGGTGGCCATTTCCACCGCCCAGCGTACGCCGGCCAAACCGGTCCGTTTCGCGTTGCGCGTCTGAAGCATCCAGAGTTTGCCTTGTTCCACGGTGAACTCGACGTCCTGGGGATGCTTGTAATGACGTTCCAGGCGCGTCATTATATTCTGCAATTCCTTGTAGACGCGTTTCCAAGCCGGATTGGTCTCCTTGGGCATATCCTCGAGCGGGTGCGGTGTGCGGATACCGGCGACGACGTCTTCTCCCTGAGCGTTGACAAGGTATTCTCCCATCGGCTTGGCCTCGCCGGTGGCCCCGTCCCGGGTAAAGGCCACGCCCGTGCCGGAATCGTCGCCCATATTTCCAAACACCATCGTGACAACGTTGACGGCCGTGCCGAGCAGCCCGGTGATCTTATTGATCTGGCGGTACTTGCGCGCCCGCTCCGAATCCCAGGAAGAAAACACCGCCCGGATGGCGAGATCCAGTTGAGCGGCCGGATCCTGCGGGAAAGGTTTCTTGACCTTGTTGCGGTAGACCTTTTTGTAAATTTCGACCAGCTCCTTGAGTTGCGAAGCGGTCAGATCGGTGTCTTCCTTCGCACCGTATTTCTTCTTGATCTTGGTCAAAGCCTGCTCGAAATCATGATGGCAGAGGCCCGTGCTGGGTCCCATGACCACATCACCGAACATGTCGATGAAACGCCGGTAGCAATCCCAGCCGGCGCGTTCGTTCCCGGTCTGGCGGATGAATCCGCGCACGGACTTGTCGGTCAGCCCCAAATTGAGCACGGTATCCATCATTCCCGGCATCGAAATCGCCGCCCCCGAGCGTACGGAGACGAGCAGGGGATTGCGCGGATCGCCGAGCTTCTTGCCCATCATTTTTTCCAGTTTGGCAAGATTCGCCCGCACCTGTTCCAGCATTCCGGCCGGATACTTTCCACCGTGCTTGCTGAAATAGGCACAGGCTTCGGTGGAAATCGTGAAGCCCGGCGGAACCGGCAGACCCGCCTTGGCCATTTCGGCCAGGTTGGCGCCTTTGCCGCCGAGAATCGCCTTCATCGAGGCATCACCCTCGGTATGCTGCCTGCCGAACCCGTAGAAATACACATACTTTTTCTTCTGTCTTGCGCGCGCAACCGACTTGCTAGCCTGCCTGGCCATGGTAACAACTCCTTACGTTTGATCTGCAGGGATCACCGCAATCCTCTTCGCTTCGGATAAACACGGCGATACCTTATCTTGCGTGAATTAAACCGGCACATGCTACCAGACTTCGAGTAGCTGTCAAGGCCGCCCCCTCTCGGTCCCACGCCAATCAGATCAACTCTCTGAAGACCGCATCACTGACGAAAAGCGCCTCCTCCGCCAGTCGCAACCGCTCGCCCTCAACGACCAGCAGTCCGCGGCCCGCCAGTTCGGCGATCTGTTCGCCGCAAAGTTCTTCCCAGTCCCGGCCGGTCACGGCGCGGAATTCCGCACGCCGGAGGCCCCGCGTCCGCCGCAGGCTCATGACCAGCGTCTCCCGGGCAAAGGCCTGCGGGGTCAATTCCTCCTCAAAGGCGAGCGCCGCACGGCCGGCGAACAGCGCCGCCGCCCAGGCCTCCAAGTCGGCCACGTTGGCGTAGCGGCGGCGGCCGCGGTGGGAATGCGCAGCGGGACCGCAACCGATGTATTCCCCTCCGCTCCAGTAGAGGTGGTTGTGACGGCAGGCATATCCCGGCAGCGCGAAATTGGATATTTCGTAGTGCCGGTATCCGGCCGCCTTCAGGCCGGCGCGCAGGGCGGCGTACATCGCCGCCTGCTCGTCGCCGGACATCTCATGAATGCGGCCGGCTTTGCGTGCGCTCTCGAGAGGCGTGCCTTCCTCAAAGGAAAGACAATAACAGGAAACATGTTGCGGCCGCAGCTCGATCAGGCGCTCCAGGTCGCCGGCAAGCACACTCCCATCGCAGCCCGGAATACCGTAGATCAGATCAACGCTCACGTTCCGTATGCCGCTTTCACGCAGCAGGCGCAAACTCTCCTCGGATTGCCGCGCGTCATGGATGCGTCCCAGGAAGGACAACGCCCTCGCATCAAAGGACTGCACGCCGAGCGAGACACGCGTCACGCCACTGTGCCGCAGGAGCGCGGTTTTCGCGGCATCCAGGGTGCCCGGATTGGCCTCGCAGGTCCATTCAACCAGCCGGCTGAGGTCTACATGCGAGCTGACAAGCGCCAGCAACCGTCCAAGCTGCTCCACGGAAAGGGCGGTGGGCGTGCCTCCGCCGATGTAGACGGTTTCCGGCCGGTATCCGGTCGGCAGGCGTCCCAATTCCATGTCCAGCGCCCGCAGGTACAGATCCACCGCGGACGCATCGATCGGTGCCATGGAGTAAAAGGCGCAATAACGGCACTTCCTCAGACAGAAAGGAACGTGAATGTAGAGCCCGGCCATTGTGCTCCCTCATGCTCATTGATCCGCGTGCGCGCCATCGGGGGAGACGGCGGCTTCCAGGCAGTGTTCTTTGCCGCGCCAGGCCGCTGTCATCGTGGCCGCGCACGGCACCAGCGGCAGCGCCGCGGCCCATAGGGGGACCCTTCTCTGCAGGGCCGCGAGTTCGGCGAAAAGATTTCCATTGAAGCGCACGGTACTGGCAAGGGACGTCAGGAACAGCGCCAGGAAAGGCAACACCATCAGGAAGATTACGCTCCAGGCGGATATCTCCGCCAGGTTTCTCAGGGCATGCCACCCCATCAGGCCCGCCAGTTCTTCAATGGTCCCATTGACCAGCATCAGCAGCCACATGGCACAAACAGCCAGCAACAGGACGTTGATGAGAAAAAACGTCTCGTAAGGCAGACGCTGCCACCAGTAGACAAACGGCGCAAAATATACCATCAGAAATACAGAGGCTATCGCCCGGCGCACGCGACGCAGCCAGAGGGGTGATATTTCCCCCACACTGTATAACAACAGCAAACCCCAGTAGATCAGCACCACGCCCAGCACGTATCCGGGCAGTTGCAGTAACCCCCGGGACGGAGACCCCAGCCGGACACGATGCAGGTAGAGCAGCAACGTCAACGGGATTCCCCAGAATATGCAGGCGTATCCCCGCGCCAGGCGCAACAGGATTTCCGGGGCCGGGCCCCGCCCGGGCTCGGCGGAAGTTCGTCCGCGAACCGATTGATGTCCTCCGGCTTGCATGAGCCCGCATTATGGCGGCGCTCCCCGCCACTGGCAAGCCGCCGTGCCCTCCGCCGGCGCGCTTGCATCCGGTGCCCGGACGGTTTTTTGCTTGCGCGGCGCGTTGGAAAATGTGTCTATTGACGCACCTTGCGGTCGTGAACCTGCGGGTGCCGGCCTGGATCATCTATCGAGCCGTGTACCTGCTGCAGAAAGCGGAGCAATGAACGCATTCGCATACAGAACCGGGCCACATCCGCTGAAAACGGCGGCGGTGTGGCTGGCGGCGGCCGGCGCCGCGATGCTTTTCTGCGGCTGCGTCAAGCCGCCTCCCGACCATACGCCGGATGGCCGCGTGATCGTGGATTACTGGGAGAAATGGACTGGGTTCGAAGGCGACGCCATGCAGGCTGTCGTCGACGATTTCAATGCTTCCCAAGACCACATTCTGGTGCGCAAGCTGACGGTCAGCCAGATAGACCGCAAGATGATGCTGGCCACCGCCGGCGGGAATCCACCCGACGTGGCGGGTCTCTGGTCGCACAACATTCCCGTCTATGCCGAAAAAGGCGCTCTGACGCCCCTAGACCGGTATATCCGCGAGGCGGGTATCAAGCCCGAAGACTACATTCCGGTGTACTGGAGGCTCTGCAGCTACGAAGGCTTCGTCTGGGCGCTACCGAGCACGCCGGCGACGGTCGCCCTGCATTGGAACAAGAAAATGTTCCGCGAGGCCGGGCTGGATCCCGAGCGTCCCCCACGCAGTATCGCCGAACTCGATCGCATGGCCGAACGCCTGACCATCGTGCGCACGGTCAGGAACGGCAAGCCGGTACGGGTCCGTTACCCGGACCTCACCGAGGAAGAAAAGAAGAGCAAGAAATTCGATATCATCCAGTTGGGCTACACACCCACCGAGCCCGGCTGGTGGAACCCGATGTGGGGTTACTGGTTCGGATCGAGTCTCTGGGACGGAAAAGACCGCATCACCGCCGACAGCCCGGAAAACATCGCCGCCTTCAAGTGGTTCCAGAGCTACCCCCTGAAGTACGGCCTGGAAAACATGCGCACGTTCGGGGCGTCTTTCGGAAACTTCGCCTCACCCCAGAACCCGTTCCTGGCCGGCAAGGTCGCCATGGTGCTCCAAGGCGTCTGGATGTACAATTTCATAGACAAGTATGCCCCGGGACTGGAGTGGGGCGCGGCCCCCTTTCCCTCGGTTGATCCCGAGAAGTACCCCCTGGTAACCCTTGCCGAATGCGACGTACTGGTCATCCCGCGGGGTGCGCGCCACGTCAAGGAAGCCTTCGAGTTCATCCGCTACGTCAATTCCCGCGGCCCAATGGAAAAACTCAATCTCGGACAGCGCAAATTTTCGCCGCTTTCCGAAACCAGCCCCGACTTCATAAAACATCATCCCAATCCCTACATCGAAGTCTTCATTCAGCTTGCCAAGAGCCCCCTGGCACGGACTGTTCCCAGAATACCCATTTACAACGAACTTTCGGACGAGATGTACGTAGCCGGCGACCGCATATTTTCTTTGATAGCATCTCCGGAACAAGCCCTGCATACTGTCCAGGAACGGGTACAGCGCAAGTTCGACCGCGAACGCCAGCGCTGGAAGATGATAAGGAAACACCGCATCGAGGAGTGGAAGAAACTATGACCCGCCGTGAATGGCGCAATCTCGGGCTCGGGCTGGCATTCATCAGCCCGTGGATTATCGGGTTTCTGGCCTTCACCGCCTATCCCGTAGGGGCGTCAATCTACTACTCATTCTGTGACTACGATGTCTTCTCCAAGCCGGTTTGGGTCGGCTTGCTCAATTACCACGACATGTTCACCGACGCGGTTTTCTGGAAATCCCTTATGAACACCATCTACTACGCGGCCTTTTCCCTGCCCCTGGGGCTGGTGATTTCGCTCCTGGTCGCAGTCATGCTCAACCAGTCCATCAAGGCCCGCTCGGTGTTCCGCACGATTTACTTCCTGCCGTCCCTCATTCCGGTCGTCGCCAGCGCAATGATCTGGCTCTGGATTCTGAACGGAAAATACGGACTGCTGAACCACTTCCTGGCCCTGATCCACGTCAAGGGTCCGGATTGGCTGGCCGACGAGCACTGGACCAAGCCCTCCCTGATTCTCATGGCCCTCTGGGGAATCGGCGGCTCGATGGTGATCTATCTGGCCGCTCTCCAGGACGTGCCACGGGACCTCTACGAGTCGGCGGACATTGACGGAGCAACCCCCTGGCACAAGTTCGTGCACATTACGGTCCCCCTTATATCGCCGGTGATCTATTTCAATCTCATCATGGGAATCATCGGGTCCCTGCAGGTCTTCGCCCAGCCCTTCATCATGTTCGGCGGCGGCGGCCCCAACCGTTCGGCCCTGTTCTATGCCGTTTATCTGTACCAAAACGCCTTCGATTACTACGAAATGGGGTACGCTTGCGCGATGGCCTGGGTGCTTTTCGTCATCATCCTTTTCCTCACATGGGCCGCCACCAAGTCCACACGCAGACATATCTACTACGCGGGAGAGTAGCCACATGAATATCAAACGCTTCATAGGCCGCCTGATTCTCTACACGTTGCTCTTCGCCGGAGCGGCGGCATACACCCTCCCGTTGCTCTGGATGATCTCCACCGCCCTGAAGCCCATCGAGCAGACCATGACCATGCCGCCGGTATGGATTCCCTACCGCCTCTTCGTCGAGCGTGACGGCCGGCGCATCGCCGTCAAGGAGGGCGAAACCATCAACGTCCCCTCATACGTCATCTTCGATGAACACGTCGGAAAGCGCCGCATCGTTCCGCGTAACCTGATTGTCAACGGGCGCCTCGTACAACATACCATCTCCGGGGAAGAAGTCTCGCGCCCCGTGCGCATCATCCGCGAAATACCGGCCGATTCGCGCCATCCCTGGATCAAGGCCATTCCGGAAGTGGACGAGTCCGACCTGGCCGCCGCCCGCAAGGCCGCCGCAGAG
Organism: Kiritimatiellia bacterium; assembly: GCA_029934055.1. Lineage (GTDB taxonomy): Bacteria > Verrucomicrobiota > Kiritimatiellia > B70-G9 > B70-G9 > JAOZMZ01. The sequence continues at coordinate 2,541 of JAOZMZ010000025.1, read as the reverse complement.
TGGTTCGTCGTCCCCGCCGACCAGCTCATACGCAAGATAGCACCACGCTGGGACAACTTCATCAAGGCCATTCGGGCGATGAAATACTTTCCGCTCTACCTGAAAAACACCCTGATTCTCTGCTTCCTTACGGTGGTCGGAACGGTCCTCTCCAGTTCGCTTGCCGCCTACGGATTCTCGCGCATCCCCTGGCGCGGGCGCAACAAGGTCTTCATCCTCGCCCTGGCCACCATGATGGTCCCTTTCCCCGTGGTCATGGTTCCGATCTACTGCATGTTCCGCTGGCTCGGCTGGATCGGCACCTTGCGGCCGCTGTGGGTGGGGTCCTTCTTCGCGGGGGCCTTCAACGTTTTCCTCCTGCGCCAGTTCTTCCTCACCATTCCCAAGGATCTTTCCGATGCGGCCCGCATAGACGGCTGCAGCGAACTGCGCATCTATTGGCAGATCATGCTCCCCCTCTGCCGTCCGGCCCTGATGGTCGTGGGCCTCTTCCAATTCATGTTCACCTGGAACGACTTCCTCGGCCCCCTCATCTATCTCACCGATCAGAAAACCTTCACCCTCGCGCTCGGACTCCAATTCTTCCAAAGCCAGCACGGGGGAACCGAATGGCATTACCTCATGGCCGCCAGCACACTCGTCGGTCTTCCGATCATCCTGCTGTTCTTCTTCACCCAACGCTCGTTTATCGAAGGCATTTCCATGACCGGACTGAAAGGTTAACTTCCCGGCACACCGTTGTGGACCAGCCTCCACCGCCGGCCCTCGTCAAAAAGCGTCAAAATACCGAGGAGACCTCGTCATGAATCTCCAATCCCACAGCGACGAAAAATGGGTCGCCGAGACCTTCGCCTCCCTGAGTCTCGAACAACAGGTGGCCCAACTGATGCTCCCGACCATCGCCGGCGGCGACGAACACGTCCAACACCTCGCCGACCTGATCCCGCAAATACCCGTCGGCGGAGTCTTTCTCTCTTCCGGTACCGCCGAACAGCACCGCCGCCACGTGGCCCTGCTCCAGGAAGCCAGTCCGCTCCCCCTCTTGGTCGCCGCCGATCTCGAGGTCGGGCCGGGTGAGATAATCCCCGACACCGTCTTCTTCCCGGAAGGCCTCGCCGTCGGCGCCGCCGCCGATACCGACGACGCCTACCTGCTCGGCAAGGCCGCGGCTCTCTACGGCCGTTCGGTCGGCATCAACTGGACCTTCTCGCCGGTCGTCGACCTCAATATCAATCCCGACAACCCGGTCACCAACACCCGCGCCCTCGGCGACGATCCCGACCGCGTCATCCCTCTCGCCGCCGCCGTGATCCGCGGCATTCAGGAACACGGTATGGCTGCCTGTGCGAAGCACTTTCCCGGCGACGGGGTGGACGACCTCGATCAACACACCACCACCTCGGTCAATTCACTCCCGCTCGATAAGTGGAAACAGCTCCACGGGCGCGTCTTTTCCTCTCTCTACCGCCGGGGCGTCCTCACCACCATGGTCGGACATATCGCTTTTCCGGCCTTCGATCCGCATCTCGACCGGCGCCGGGCACCCCGCCCGGCGACCGCCAGCCGCCGTATAGTCGGCGACCTGCTACGCGGCGAGCTCAATTTCGACGGGCTCATAGTCAGCGACGACATGAACATGGGCGGGGTGGCCGGCTACCTGAGCCAAAGCGAACGCATGATCACCGCCCTCGCCGCCGGCCACGACATGCTCCTGTTCCCGAATCTGCCGGACGATTATCACGCCGTGCTGGCGGCCGTGCGGTCGGGACGGATTCCCGCCGAACATATCCACGCCGCCGCCGCACGCGTACTGCGCCTCAAGGCCGTCCTCGGGCTCCATCGCCGGGAGAGTCCCTTCAGCCCCGAACCGGACGCTGAGGAAAAGAAACTTCTCTCCGCCGCCGCCCGGCGCATCGCCCGCAACGCTCTCCAGCTGGTGCGCGATTTCAACGGCCTCCTGCCGCTGCGGGATCTCCCGGCGGGCGCCAAGGTCCTCACCGTCACCCTCGCGGCCGACGGCGTTGAACTGCCGCTTGTCGACGAGGAACTCGGTCGCCGAGGGTACCAGGTCGAGCACCTGCGCAACCCCCACGATTCCCTCTTCCACCTGCGCGCCCGCAATTACGAAGCGGTCTTCGTCAACTTCGCCTTCCGTGCCACATGGTGCCACGGATCCGTCCGCAGCATCGGAGCCCACAACCAGATCTTCATGCATTCCTTCTACTCCGAGCATCCCCGCGCCGTCTTCACATCCTTCGGAAGTCCCTACCACCTGCGCGTCTTCCACACCCTGCCGAACTACATCAACGCCTTTTCGATCTGTCCGGAAAGTCAACGCGCCGCCGTCGCCGCCTGGTTCGGCGAGATCCCGATGAACGCCCGCTCGCCGGTGGGTAACCTCGAGCGCACCCGTTGGTGAGAAAAACCCGCCGTCCCCATGCAATTTCCAAACATTGGAAGTTCAGGCTGAGAAACTTCCGAACATTGGAAGTTTTGAGAGAGAAAACTTCCAAACATTGGAAACGTTGTGCGGGAAAACTT